>DURK01000106.1 GCA_012837325.1 Clostridiales bacterium | reverse complement strand
GCCGGCGGTACGTCTCTGCCATCCATAAATGCATGGATATAAACCTGAGATAAACCCTGTTTTTTAGCCAGCTCCACCAATGCATACAAATGTTCAATGTGACTGTGTACCCCGCCTTCGGAAACCAAGCCCATTAAGTGCAGCCTGGAGCTGTACTTCTTTACATGTGCAACGGCATCCAAAAAGGCCTTGTTCTCAAAGAAATCACCATCCCGAATTGCCTTGGTAATTCTGGTAAATTCCTGGTAGACAATACGCCCGGCACCGATATTCAAATGGCCTACCTCGGAGTTTCCCATCTGCCCTTCCGGCAGACCAACATCCAGGCCGCTGGAATGGATGGGCACATGGGGGAAGGATTTCCAAAGCCGGTCAAAGTTTGGCGTTTCCGCTATTTCAACCGCATTGGAATCCCTTATATCACTGAGCCCAAAACCATCCATAATGATTAGGGCCGTTAACTGTCTTGCCATAAAGTCCTCCTCAATCTTCAATACCGACCTACTGTTAAAAATTTACGATTCTTGCAAAATCCTGTGCCTTCAAGCTGGCTCCACCTACCAGACCGCCATCGATTTCCGGCATGGCCATAAGTTCAGCAGCGTTTTCCGGCTTCATGCTTCCACCGTATTGAATCCGAATCGCCTCCGCTGCTTCGTTTCCAAACAGCTTGGCTACCGTTTTACGAATGTAACCGATTACCTCATTGGCATCTTCACTTGTTGCTGTTTTACCGGTACCGATCGCCCAGATGGGCTCATAAGCGATAACACAAGCCTTAACATGATCAACAGAAAGACCCTCTAATGCTTTCCTGGTCTGATCTTCCACCAAAGCGCGGGTAATGCCTTCTTCCCTCTGCTCAAGGGTTTCACCTACACATACTATGGGAATCAATCCATGTGCAAAGGCAGAATGTACCTTTTTATTAACGGTTTCATCGGTTTCTGCAAAGTATTCCCTGCGTTCCGAATGACCGATTATAACGTATTCTATACCCAATGCATTTAACATGATCGGAGAAACCTCGCCGGTAAAAGCACCATTCTCCTCCCAGTGCATATTCTGTGCGCCGGTTTTGATGTTCGTTCCATCTGCTGCTCGCTTAACTGCCTGCAGAGATGTAAAGGGAGCACAAATGACAACCTCTGTATCGGTATCCTTCACCAGGCCGGCCAGTTCCTTGATCATAGCAGCGGCTTCTTCCGGCGTCTTGTTCATTTTCCAATTTCCTGCAATAATTGGTTTTCTCATATGTTAACTCCTTTGCTTGCGATTAAACCTGTTTCAAAGCCTAACCACTTATTTTTCACTCAATGCTGCAACACCGGGAAGCTCAATGCCCTCGAGGAACTCAAGGGAAGCCCCGCCGCCGGTGGAAATGTGAGTCATTTTATCGGCATAGCCCAATTGCTCCACAGCCGCTGCCGAATCCCCACCGCCTATTATAGTAGTACCCCCGCATTGGCTCATATAATCAGCAATTGCCTCAGTTCCTTTTGCAAATGCCGGCATTTCGAATACACCCATAGGCCCATTCCAGACAACCAGCCTGGCATTGACGATAGCTTCCCCGAATTCTTTTCTGGATTCCGGCCCGATGTCCAAGCCCTGCCAGCCAGCTGGCATTTCACTGCTGAGAACGACCTTATGGTCTGCATCGGCTTTGAATTCAGCTGCAACCACGGTATCTACAGGAAGGAGCAGCTTTACTCCCTTTTCTTCTGCCTGCTTCAGCAACTCAGATGCCAACTCCACTTTATCTTCCTCCAGCAGAGAGTTCCCAATTTCATAGCCCATAGCTTTGAAAAAGGTATAAGCCATGCCTCCGCCGATCACCAATGTATCCACCTTGGTGATGAGGTTGCGGATCACACCGATCTTATCTGAAACCTTAGCTCCCCCAAGAATAGCCACAAAGGGACGATCAGGATTATCCAAAGCCTTGCCGAGGATCTCGAGTTCTTTCTTCAAGAGATAACCTGCAGCTGCAGGCAGGTAATGGGCAACCCCTTCTGTAGAGGCATGCGCTCGATGAGCTGTGCCAAATGCATCATTTATGTAAATTTCACCAAAAGAAGCTAGGGCTTTTGCAAAATCAGGTTCGTTCTTGGTTTCTGCCTTATGGAAACGAAGGTTTTCCAGAAGTACTACTTCCCCTTCTTTTATGTTTTCAACAAGAGCTTTTGCACTGTCACCTATGACATCCCCAGCTGCTTTGATTTCCATGTTGAGCAGCTCGCCCAGCCGTTTTGCAACCGGTGCCATGCTAAAATCAGCCTCAAAGCCAGTACCCTTGGGACGCCCCAAATGGGACATCAGTATCACCTTTGCATTTTGATCCAGCAGGTACCGAATGGTAGGCAAAGCAGCCCGAATCCTGGTATCATCGGTGATCTTGCGTTCCTTGTTGAGAGGAACATTGAAATCAACCCTGACCAGCACTTTTTTGCCGGAAACCTGAAGGTCTTCCAATGTTTTTTTGCTCATTTAAATCTACTCCTTTTTGAAAATGAATTTCATCTTACAGCTCTATAGCTATCGCTTTCGACAAGAAAAGCTGTTTTTTCTCCCAACCAATTTTACTATATCATGG
>DURK01000105.1 GCA_012837325.1 Clostridiales bacterium | reverse complement strand
GGCCAGCAGCAAGGCCGCAGCCAATCCAGACAAGATTCCAGCAGAGAAAAAGTGCAGCATATGCTTCAGCAGTATTCTTCTTTTTACCGGTTCAAAGGCATGCTTCCAATCAGCATGCTTCCACCTGTTGGTTTTTCTTTTCAAGTTTTTCATCGCTTTTGCCAATGCGCCCTCCCTGGCTGATCCTGACGGCTGCCAGGTCATTTCAAGCTTTGCTTATGCCTTTCCTTTTTTTCTGCCCGGCCTTCTGACCGGGTTGATTTTATGCATGCTGACCAACAGAAGTATGGATGCAATGACCAGCATGACGATGGCGTTCATGATCCAGAAGTCGATGCCTCCAGCCGTACCTGTCACGAAAATACCAAACATGGAACGGAAACCTCCGGGTTCGGTAATCAGGATGTCCGCCAGCCCGACTGCAGGGTTCACGTACAGTACAAAGGGAACACTGGGATTGGCAGGCTGGGGTGCAGCTCCGCTGTATTGAACGCTCAGCATATAGGCACCCAGTATCACGCTTACCAAACCTGCCAAAAACATGGTTAAGTAGGTGATAACCGTTGATGCCACGGTACGCTTAAAGAGGGTGGAATAAAAGATACCGATGCTGCCCACCGCAAAGGCGGTAATGATATAAAACAAAAACAACTGAGCCATATCTCCCGGGGTAACGCCCCCAAACAAAAATACCAGGCTGAACAGGGGGATGGAGGTGACAATCAGCAGAAGGATATAGGACATGGAGGAAATCAGCTTTCCGAAAACGATACCGAAGGGAGACATTTTGGTGGAAAGCAGCAAATCCAGGGTCTGCTTTTCTCTCTCGCCGCTGATGGTGCCTGCGGTTTGCGCCGGGGTAATAAGCAGAATCAAGCTGAACTGCAGAACCGCCAGCACCGTATAAATCTGCATCCCGGCTTCCTGCCTTGCGTTGACCGAGGTGTTCCAGGCATAGGACGACTCAATAAAGGCCAGATAATACAGGAAACCGATGAGCAGCAGGACACCCAGGTAGGCTGCGATGCCCAGGGCAGTCCTCCAGCCCCGCATTTTAATTTTCATTTCACTTGTTATGACCGGATTGTTCCAGGATCTACTCTTCAAAGCCTTTGGTCACCTCCATAAATACCTCTTCCAGGCTGCCTTCTTCCCTGGTGAATGCGATAACCGGGATTTCCCCGCGGATCAACAGCGCCAGAAGCTCGGCCATATCCCGCTCATCACCGGAATAGCTGACCTTCAAGGTGCTGCCATCCCCCGAAATGTCCTCTACAAGGGGTTGTTCCCGCAGTAAATTGACAGCTCGATCCACATGGTCAAGAACGGTTATTTCCAGAATGGTTTTACCGGTTATCTTGCGCATGATATCCTGCAGTTCCCCGGAATAGACCAGCTTTCCCCCCTCGATAATTCCGATGCTGGTGCATAATTCAGCCAGCTCGTGCAGAATATGGGAGCTGATTAGAATCGTTTTGTTCATTTCCTTCAGTGTTTTTAAAATCCCCTTCATTTCAATCCGTGCCCGGGGGTCCATACCGGAGGCAGGCTCATCCAGAATCAGCAGCTCCGGATTGTGAATCAGGCTGCGCGCCAGGCAAAGCCTTTGCTTCATGCCCCGGGACAGGGTGTCCACATAGCTGGTTCGTTTATCCCGCAAATCCACCAGCTCCAGCAGTTCATCGGTTCTTTTGCTTCTTTCCGGCTTGGGCAGGCCATAGCAGCTGCCGTAAAAATCCATGTATTCTTCTACCTTCAGATTGTCATAGACCCCGAAAAAATCAGGCATGTACCCTATTTTCCCCCGCACCTTCACGGGCTGCTCTGCCACATTGATTCCATCTACCAGAACTGTCCCCGATGTGGCTTCCAGAAGGGTGGCAACCACACGCATGGTGGTGGTTTTTCCCGCACCGTTGGGACCTACAAAGCCGTATATGCCCCCTTTTTCCAGCTCCAGATTCAAGTTGTCCACTGCCGTAAAGGTACCATACTTTTTCACAAGGTTTTTGATTTCCAGCATTATGGCTCCCTCCCTTCCAGGGTAATCGCCGGCAGACCGACTTCCACATATTGATCATAGCCGGGCAGCACCTTCAAATAGATCATATTGTCAACATCAAGGTATCTGCTCAGGCTGCTCTGGTCAATGGAAATATGGAGTCCTGTTACATCCAGATAATCCCCATGCTCCAGATCAAGGATCTGAATGGTGCCGCTGCCATGCAGGATGCTCATGCCAATCTGCACCTTTAAGTCC
>DURK01000104.1 GCA_012837325.1 Clostridiales bacterium | reverse complement strand
GGAGTGCAGGTTCTCAAGCAGCAGGAGATCGAAACTTGCACTGCTAAGAGCTCATAGTGCGAGGCTGTTACATAACCTGGTTGCTAGGGTTATCTCAACTATCTTCCAACATTCCCCTATGGGAAGGAGGTGTATCCAGATGAACAAGCTATACGTTGGTTTAGATTTATCCCTCAAAGATTTTAAGGTATCAATTATTGACCAGGATGGTGCTGTAGTCACTAAGCCCTTTGCTGCCACCAATGACCTGTATGGTGCCCAAGTTTTGATAGACACCATAGAAGGCTGCTGTAGGCGATTTAACGCATCTACAGTATTTATAGGCTATGAGTCTACTTCTGTATACGGATGGCACCTGCAACACCTACTGGCCGATTCTCCGCTGCTTAAGCCTTATCATCCGAATATTATTTGCTTTAATCCAAAGATCATCGAAAGGTTCAAAGAATCTTTAGGAAACCTGCCTAAAAACGATCACGTGGATGCAAATACAATTGCGGAAAGGCTTAGGTTCGGAAGACTTCCCAAATCCTGCCCTGTGGATTTCAGGTACCTTGCTCTTCAGAGACTTACCCGTCACCGCTTTCATATTGTTGATAACCTGGTACGGGAGAAGTCCTATTTCTTGAGCAACCTGTTCCTGAAATTCAGCGGGCTATGCCAGGAAAAGGTTTTTTCCAACAACTTTGGTGCTGTTGCCACGGAATTGTTCCATGAATATCTGACTGTAGAGGATATTGCGACTCGATCGCTCGACGACCTCATTGATTTTATTATGGAACATGGTAAAAAGCACTTTGATAATCCGGAAGCCACTGCATCGGCTCTCAAAGAAGCTGCCCGTAAATCTTATCGCCTGAATCCTTCTGTTGATAACTCTCTTAATTTTGTGTTCAGATCCTGCTTGGAAAACATGAAGGCACTTGATAAGCAGAAGAAAGCTGTGGAAAAGGCGATAGAGAACGAACTCTCCTTCTTTAACAATGAGTATCTTTGCCTGACCTCTGTTAAGGGTATCGGACCTGTTATCGCTGCCGGCTTAATATCCGAGATTGGCGGAATCTCAAGGTTTGATAACGATAATGCTCTGGCGAAATTCTCCGGGCTTTACTGGTCAGAATATCAATCAGCAGACTTCGTCGCTGATGATACTTACATCAAAAAGACCGGCAACGTGTATCTGCGGTACTATTTTGTCCAAGCTGCCGATCAGCTTAGAAAATACCTGCCGGAGTACACATCGTACTATTCTCGCAAATTCAAAGAAAGCAAAACCCATCACCATAAACGGGCTTTGGTCCTCACTGCCCGTAAGGCTGTAAGGTTAATCTTCGCACTGCTGCACGATGAAAAACTTTACAATCCATCAGCCAGGAAAGGAGAGGTTGACATAACATAAACAACTTGTCTAATTACATTTTTTCAATAATATTCCTTTCCGTTTTCCGGAAGGCTAGCTTTGCTATACTCTTTTTTATTGCTTTACCCTAAAAAAAATTTATATTTTTTTCAACCACCCTCTTGACATATTACCGAATTACTTTAATATAAAATTGCCTCTATGCTAATTTTCAATTTCCACAATGACATTGCGCTCATATTCATCGATATAATACCGAAACTTAATGGTCTCGCCTATGCTAAGTTGAATATTTTCGAATTCATCCTTAAGC
>DURK01000103.1 GCA_012837325.1 Clostridiales bacterium | reverse complement strand
TCTTTTTCATGTAATCATCATTGATTTGCTCTTCATAACAATGCACTGGCAAAAATTAAGGTCAGGGAGCATCTCCCTCTCCTGTTCCGGGATCAAGGGGATCGGCTGTCTGTGTCAATCCCAGGGTCAGGGTAATTTCACTGCCGGATGCAGCCTTTGTTCCCGCGGTCAGGGACTGGTGGTACACCTTTCCCTCAAACCCTTCCTTGTACTCTCCTTCAACATACTTGATATCAAAGGATTTATGATAATTTTTCGCCAGGATTTCCGATTGGGTCAGATTGGTGAAATCAGGAATCGTCACCTGTACATTTGCAGGATTGTATTTCAGCGTGATGGTTGTACCTTCCTTTATTTCCTTGCCGGCACTGATGCTCTGAGACCAGATTTCCCCGGGCAGCCTGCCTGATTTGCTTTCCTCCACAAAAACAGGCACGATATTCAATTCTTCACATATGGCAATGGCCTTTTCCCTGGTTATGGCGGCTTCATAGCCTGAACCGGCAGGAGCCACAAAGTCAGGAACATAGACAATCTTGCCGCTGGATACGGTGATGCTGATGGTGCTGCTGATTCCAATCAAGGTGTTGGCCTTACTTTGTGTCAGGATGGTTCCGGACGGAGAATTGCTTCTGGTGCTGGTTACCTTGATGCCGATCGCAGCACCGTTTTTGTTCAGCTCCTTGGCCCAGGCTTCTAGGGCATCCCTGGTCTGACCTACAAAGGATGGCAGGGTGATTCGGTTGTCGATGGAGTATTTGAGCTCCAGAATCTGCCCCGGTTCATACACGCTGCCTGCCTTGAGGCTTTGGGAGATAAAGGAACCGGCGGAATGGCTGGAGTATCTTTCCGTAATGGATACCGGAATCCCCAGCTCAGCGGCTGCGGAAGCAGCCATTTCCCTGGGAAGGTCGGAGAAGTCAGGGATGGTTATCATCTTCCCCTTGGATACAACCAGGGCGATCTCCGTACCGGCCGGCACCTCCTGCTCTGCCTTGATGCTTTGGGATAGGATGGACCCTGCCGGAGCAAAATCATCGTATTCTTCTTCCACAACCAGCAGCAGGCCGTTTTCATCAGCAAAGGCATGGCATTCGGCGATGGACATGATTTTGAAATTCGGAATTTCCACCATGGCTGCCTCCGGATCTTCCGGGCCCTTGGAAATGATAATGTATACAGGGCTGTCTCTTCTTACCTCGTTGACCACGGTATTATCGTTGATTTCGTATCGGATCACCTTTCCGGTTTCAACGGTGTCGCTGAATTCCGTGGTAATGCGCACCTTGGTCATGAAATTTTCGGCAGCCCAGGCGTCAATCTGACTCTTGGTCATGGATAGAAAATCCGGAATGGGCAGGGTAACCGACAAGTCATGGCCTGCAGATATGATAAGCTTTACAAAATCACCCTTTTTGATCCGGGTGCCCGCTGGTATGCTTTGGGTTACCACCCTGCCGGCTTCCACTTCATCATTGAATTCCTGCTCGGGCTGCAGCAGAATGCCGTTGTTCCTGGCCCACAGCTGTGCATCATTTTCTGTCCAACCGGTTAGATCTATCATTTCGATTCCACGGTTCAGCAGCAGCACCATCACGACTACAATCAATGCCAGCACCACTACCCCGGCTATGATCGCTGCAGTCTTCTTTGCGGGAGCATCGGCAGGGAGGCCGGTAACCTTTTTCTCCGGCCTTTTGGGCTTAGCAAATCCGCTTTTGGTTTCATAGGCCGGACTTGTTTCCTCGCCGCCTGCCGCAGCAGCCCCATCCTGCATCATTTGTTTTTCCTCATCTGCCTTTTTTTTATAGGAATCCAGAAACGTATTTTTTGTGTCCATTGCTTTACCCCTTTAGTTTACAATATCTCTTTTTTGAAACACGATGGATGACAACACCGCAAACAGGACGGACAATACCGCTAAGAGAATCATACCATAAGTCAGGTTTACCGTCACGCCGCTGCTATAGATGTCAAAATACTGGTTGTTGGCAGCCTGAGTCAGATAAGTAGAAAGCTGCATGTAGGGCAGAGGAGTGTAGGTTAACCATTTGGGCATTCCTCTGAATGAAAAGACGGTCATAAATATCATGCTGCCAATATAGCCGGCAATGGGAAGGGCAATGGCAACGGCTACATTCTTGACAACCACCGAAAGCAGGAAAGCGGTGGCATAGCCGAACAAAATGGGGAGTATGCAGGCCAGCATCTTAGGCAGATAGTATGCAATGAAACCGATTTCCCCGGATATCGTATAGTTGGGGAATGCATAATCGGCAAAGCCGAAGCACAAACCATTTGTGACAGCGTTCAACAGGCTGCCTGCCGCATAGACCACCAGACAGATGATCAGGGCGGACAGGAATTTGGCTGCCAGAATTTTCGTTCGGGTTTTTGGGCGGATCATCAGCAGGCGAATGGTACCCTGCTGGAACTCACTTGCCATCAGCCAGCCTCCCAGCAGAACGGCGAAAAGGGTAACAAATACGGAGTAATTGAGAAAACGCACCGTTCTGTTTCTTGAACCGTTGTATACATACTTCATATCAGGCTTGTCGGCATCAATGGACTTCTCGGCAATGATAATCTCATTGTTCATATTGTCAATCTGCTTCTGTATGGCTTCCACGTAGTTCTGATAGGTTCTGTATTGCTGTACAAGCCACATCTGCTGCTGGAATTCTTCCTCGCTGATAATCTCGGTGTAGGTCAGCTGCTGGCGATACATTTCAATATTCGAAAGTGCACTGTTTTGCCAGGTGTCTTCTCCGGGAATAATGTTTTTCTCCAGTCGGAGCTGCAAAATGGGAATGGTGTTTTCTTCTATCATTTTGATATTTCGTCTCAGCTCCATAATCATATTGTTAATGATCTCTTCCTGGGAAGGATTCTTAATGATTTCCTGTTCCTGAATTGCGATTTGATCCTCCAAGTCGGATATGGTGTTGTTTTCCTGCAGGATGCGCATTTCCACATACTTTGGAAAGTCATTGGTTTCCACGATGCTGTATAGGGTTGTTAACTCCTCATCCAGCCTTTCCAGCTCAGCAAGCCTGTCCTCCGGAGCAAGATCAAGATATTTTGTCTGAAAGAGCTCCGGTTCAAAGTATCTTCTTTGGCTAACGGCCTCCAGCAGGGCTTCCTGGGGTGCATCGATGTGTTCAAACACAAACTTGTCATACAGGCTGTCCGTACTTCTCCAGGCCAGGTCTGACCGGTAATCTGCGTAACTCGTTACATGCTTGGCGAAATTCAGATAATACTTGATTTCCTCATCCATAAGAGAAAGAGTCAGATCCAATGCTTCGGGGCTGGAAAAACGCCCCTGGTCATTTTCCATCCATTCCTTTTCCTGAATAGCAGACTGAATCTGCCAGAAAAATGGATTGTCTGAATAGATTGTTACGCCGTCAACCGTAATCGACTCCTGCATACCGGGGTCAATGGGCATAGGCATTTTGCCCGGCATATCAACAGCTACTGACCGCATCGGATAAGGCTCAATCACTCCGCCGCCGCTCGAGGTTTTCCGGCTTGCAGCCAAATTAATCACCGGAAAAACAACGGCAGCTGCAATAAGCAGAATACCAATGATCAATAAAAATCTGGATTTTATGATGTTTCGAATCTCGAATTTGACTTGTTTTAAAAAACCTTTCACGGTAATCCATCCCCTATCTTTTTATTCTTATCTGATCTGTGTTTTGGTTCCGGTGGTCATGGACAGGAAATCCTGCTCCAGGCTTCGATGCTTTTGATTTACCGCATAGATCGGTATCCCGTTATAAACCAGCTGCGCTATGATATCCGGTGCTTCGCTGTGTTTCAATACTACGTTGACACCGCCGTTGACCACTTCGCAGCTGATGCCGCGTTCCTTGAAATAGGCCAGGGCTTTCTCATTGCTGCCGGTGACAAATGTATATTGATACAGGATTTCATCGGTGGCTTCTTCCTCCTGATGGATATCCTTTTCTCCGATGATCTCCCCGTTGTCTATGATATAGATCCGGTCGCACATCAGCTCCATTTCCGAGAGCAGATGGCTTGAAATGAAGACCCCTACGCCGGCTTCCTTGGAAAGATATTTCAACATATCCCTTAACTCCTTGATGCCAAGCGGATCCAGGCCGTTGGTCGGTTCATCCAATACAAGCAGTCTGGGGTTATGAAGCAGAGCCTGTGCGATCCCTATCCGCTGGCACATACCCAAAGAGTAGGTTTTCACCTTATGGTCGATGCGGTCGGACATCTTGACCAGCTCTACGATACCGTCGATGTTTTCCTGGTTGACGCCATCATGCATGGATGCAAAGTACTCCAGGTTTTCCCGTCCTGTCATCCGCTTGTAAAGATCGGGATTCTCCACGATGCCGCCTACATTTTTCATAGCATTTTCAAAATCCCTGGTGACATCGTGGCCGCAAATGCTGATGTTTCCCTCGGTGATATGAAAGAGCCCCAGGATCAACTTGATGGTAGTGGTTTTACCTGCACCGTTGGGGCCGAGAAACCCCACAATTTCCCCGGAATTTACCGTCAGGGATATGCTGTCCAGGATCTTTTTCTTTTTGATTGTTTTCGTCAAATTTTCAATTCTTAATAACTCCATTGTTCTGTTCCTTTCCCACTATATTTGTGCTTGATTATTTTAAACCACTTTGGTGATGGAAAACTAACCCGGAGCATAGCTGGCTGTGTTCGGTCTTGCATTCTGAATGGGTTTCCGATAAACTGAAATTGATTCATAATTGCTTGTTTTGGACATACACCAATATTTTAACAGAAAATTAACCTTTTTCCTACTGTAGATACCATTATATATCAATCTATACCATTTTGCTGTAAAAGCTCATTCGCCGGCAGCCTGAAGCAAATCAGCAATTCCATCTATCGCAGCGAAATCGTACGAATCACCCTCAATAAAGTTGAATATACGATGCTCTCAACCAGTAGACGTCCTTATTTATGGAAAAGTTTCATTAAATATAAAAATTGATGTACTTTGCAATAGGTGATTGCTCAATGAAAAGGATCTATGCAGAAAACACTCAATGTCTTACATTGCGTATGATCGGCAGGTGGGAGAAAGGATGAGAAAGCCGGAGATCTGGGTGAAAAGACCTGTCTTATGGGTTCTGGCTGTGTATGCTGCAGGCCTTGTTTTTTCCTTGTATCTGCTGCCAATGAAGCCTGTCTTTTTTCTGTTGGCTGCCCTGGTGACAGCCGGAATGGGAGTGCTCTTTCGAAAAAAACTCCTGTTTCCTGTATTGTT
>DURK01000102.1 GCA_012837325.1 Clostridiales bacterium | reverse complement strand
ATAAGTCCATGTCCCGGCCTCCATATTGGCCGGAGTGTTCGCGATACACCCGGTTGTTGCTTCTCATTGCATTGAATGCACTTTGGTATTCTGCATTGCCGGGCTCCATATCGGCAGCGGTCTGCAAATGGGATAAGGCTTGGCTGTACCAGCCTTTTCTTTGGAAAACGATTCCCTTGAGAAAATACCATTGGGCTGTTCGGGTGCTGGATTGATCCAGCATCTGTTCAGCAGTAAACAGATCTCCATTGTTTATGTGTATTCGAACCTGCTGAAAAAAAGAATTTCCATCACCCGATGCGCCACTCGATGCTCCACCATTTTTCATCAGGTGATCATAGGCTTCATTGATTTCGGCAAGCTTTTCCTGTGCCAGCTTTTCCAGCGGATGATCCCGATACTGATCCGGATGATACTGCTTTACCAGCTTGCGATAAGCCTTCTGGATCTCCTCCCTGGTTGCCCCTCTATTGATTTCCAGCACTTCGTACGGGTCTCTCAAGATATTTACCCCTTCCCAATATCGTATCGGTCTTTTTCTGCATGCCAAGATAAATGATGTTTCCGGTTATCTCCTTATGCCGTTTGAATTCCAGCAGTTCAAAGCTTTTGGCCAGCTCACTCAAGGTATGGATGAGCAGAAATTCGGCATCCTGTGCAATCGAACTTCGAAACTCCTCAATCCTCTCCCCCCGGTAATGATACTGATAAAGGAAGGGATTGTAGGACTTGCTTTTGCTATCCTTTTCCAGATCATCCAGGGCATCGATCGTATAAAGCCATTTTCCGACATGATAGCCTATCCGCCGAAGGATGCTTTCGTCCCTTATTACATTGCATACCGGCTGGCAGCAGATAATCTCTTCCATCAGCCTTGCAAAAGGTTCCGCTGCCTCATCAATCGAGTCACATTTGTGATCTTCAAGCTCCGAAAGCTCTTCCAGTCTGTCGTGAATGATTCGGCTTTTTTCAGGATACCGTTTTACCACGCCCCGGTAAGCGCTTTTCAGGGCAATCATTCCCGCCCGGGCAGGTAAGGATTGCTCATCCTTCCATTTGTCCTTCAGGTTGAGCCAGGAAAGCAGCACATTCATGTCTGCTGCATAGCCCAATACTTCGCTGTCGGTTATGATTTTCCTTCTTTTCAGGGGATGCAGAAAACAGCGGATTTCACGGAACTTTGGAGGCTCTTCTGCCAGAGAAGACAGGAAGAGCGCAAGAAAAGCCGTATCGTAGGTTAAGGTAAGCCTGGGAAGATTCCCATGGTTCTTTTTGATTGCCCTGCACAAACCGCAATAATAGGCTCTATAGGTTTCGTATTCCCGGATTTTCAATTCGGGCTTGTCTGGCAGAATATACCCAAACATGCACACACCTCTGATCCCTGCGTATTATACGGCTTCTTTCACAAGATTCCCTTCCTGATCGGTTATTCTTCCGTCAATGATCAAATACCCGTCTCCTGCGCGAAGTGCATCAACAAAATGCTGATTGCTCTGAATCCGATAACGGAAGGCTACGCCTCCAAGGCCTGCCCTCACCGTGCTATGAATGTCTGTACCGGAAATCCGTATGAGATGAGGATGCTCCCGAGCCAGCTCCCAAGCCAGATGATTATGGTTATGCGGGGAATCCGACCGGGTATTGTTCACTTCCACCCCATCTATTAAGTTCACCTTGGGATTGGGTTCGTAGTAGATATAATCTGCTGTCCGGTAGGGATGGGCATGAATGAGCAGGCCGCCGTTTTTCCTTACCAGCTTGGAATAGCTCCGAAAGGGCAGCTTGCATAAATCCGGATGGGCAAGCAGAAAGTCCTTGCCCAGATTATAGGTCAGGTAATCTGCAGCATAGGGATTGTGGCTGTATTCCCAGCCGAAAAATACATCCAGACCCAGTCTTTTTCCTTCCGCCCTGGCATTCTCATAGCCACGGGCCATCAGCTCTACCTGCTGCTCCCAGGGCAGCTTCCTGGAGATGGTACAGTTTCCATTTACAAAATGATCGGTTACAAATATCCCGGTGTAACCTGCCTTCTTATATGCTCTTACCATCTCAGCCCCCGTGCTCACGCCGCATTTGCTCACTTCGGAAGTATGAAGATGGGTTTCATATTTATAAAACATTCTTTCCTCCTGAATCAATCATTTCTCTCAAAAAACCAGCCGCCTGTGTGCTGGATTGAACTTGCTGAACTTGCAATTCACTATCAATTATATGTCCCTTTATGAGTAAATGTCAATTTACAGGTCCCAATTGCGGGTCAATTGATAAGAGTGGATGGAATTGGTATAATAAATGAGGTTAGGGCTTGACTTAGGAGGATAGGGCTATGTTTTTGGCAAGTGATTGGCAGGATTATGAATTGATCGATGCCGGCAGGGGCGAGAAGCTGGAGCGCTGGGGGAAGGTGATTCTCAGGCGGCCGGAAATCCAAGCCGTATGGCCGTTGACATCCGATCAAACCCTTTGGAGTCAGGCTCATGCCCGCTTTGGTTATCAAAGCAATTCAAAGGACGGCTCATGGGAATACTTTCAAAAAATACCGCAGGAATGGGAGATTTCATATAAAGAGCTCACCTTCCATGTAAAGCCGATGAGCTTCAAGCATACCGGGCTGTTCCCGGAGCAGGCGGTAAACTGGATGTGGATCATCGAGAAGATTAAGAGCTGCAAGCAGCCTGTCAAGGTCTTAAATCTGTTTGCTTATACCGGAGGAGCTACCGTTGCTGCTGCATATGCCGGAGCTGAAGAGGTCTGCCACGTGGATTCTGCAAGGGGAATGGTTGCCTGGTCCAAGGAAAACATTCAGCTATCCGGTTTGGAACATCGCAAGGTTCGCTTTCTGGTGGATGACGTGGTTAAGTTCGTGCAGCGGGAGCAGCGCCGCGGTCGTCAATATGACGGAATCATTATGGATCCGCCCTCCTTTGGCAGGGGACCAAAGGGCGAGATTTGGAAAATTGAAAATGAGCTGTATGGTCTGATAGAGCTTTGCACAAAGGTTCTCTCCCCCCATCCCCTCTTCTTTCTGATTAACTCCTATACCACCGGGTTGACCCCGGCAGTTTTATCTAACATTTTAAAGCTGACCATGGCTGGCAGGTTTGGAGGTAGAATTGCTGCCGATGAAATTGGGCTGCCTGTTACAGCTTCCGGACTGGTACTGCCCTGCGGTGCAACAGGTCGATGGGAGGCGGATGAATGAGCCGGCAAGTTATGCCAATAAAGATACTATATGAAGACAATCACCTTTTGGTGGTGGAAAAACCGGTTAATATTCCCACACAGGCTGATGCATCCGGAGATCCGGATTTGCTGTCCCTCCTGAAGGAAGACCTGAAAATCCGTTATCAAAAGCCGGGAAATGTATACTTGGGATTGGTTCACCGTCTGGACAGGCCTGTTGGCGGTTCAATGGTTTTTGCGAAAACCTCCAAGGCTGCTTCCCGGCTCTCGGAACAAGTGCGAACCCGCAGCCTTGGAAAGGTTTACCTGGCTGTGGTTCATGGAACCCCCCAGCCTCGGGAAGCAAGATTGGAGCATTACCTGACAAAGGACAGAGCAGCAAATATGGTGCAGGCGGTGAATCCGTCCACTAAGGATGCCAAACAGGCGATATTAAAATATCAAGTGCTGGAAACCGAAAAGGGATACAGCCTGGTTCAGGTTCAACTTCTCACCGGGCGTTCCCATCAGATTCGGGTCCAGTTTGCAGAAGCAGGTCATCCCTTGTTCGGAGACCAGAAGTATGGCTCCCGAGTAAACCAGCCCGGCCAGCAGATTGCGCTGTGGTCCAGCGAGATTCGGCTGAGCCACCCAACAAAAAAAGAAGAGATGGTTTTTCACTCCCATCCACCCGATTCCTTTCCCTGGAATCTCTTTTCCCTCAATTGATACCTATTTTGAGAACTGTCCCCAAAAATGCACTTTACTATTGTTCCGATATTTGGTATCATACTGTAAATTGCAAAATGCATGGATAGGGAAAACACAATGCCTAAGCGGAGCTTAAGAGAGCTGTTGGTTGCTGCAAAACAGTGCCCGAAGCATATGTGAACTCACCCTGGAGCAGTCAGCCGAAAGCCGGTTTATCGGTCAGTAAGTGTGAACGGGCAGTCCCGCCGTTATCATGGGAAGGCATTAGCCATTCAGCCGATGCCGTAAAGCCGGGTATCTTATGATACCAATTGGAGTGGTACCGCGGAAGGTCAAGCTTTCGTCTCTTACATTCATTATGTATGGACGAAGGCTTTTTTATTTGAGAACTGTCCCCAAAGAAACGTCCCCAAAAAAGGAGTGTTACATTTATGAAGCTTGCATTTTCTACCCTTGGATGCCCCGATTTCAGCTGGAGCGACATCTACTCCATGGCCAAGGACCTGGGCTATTCCGGCATCGAAATCCGCGGTTTGGGAAAAGACATCTTTGCCGTTCAGGCTCAGCCCTTTACCGGAGATCAACTGAATTACACCATTGAAAAGCTGTCCTCCCTCCGGCTGGATATCCCCTGCTTGTCCTCCGGCTGCTGCCTGCGGTTCCCGGAGAAGGCGGAGAAGAATTACAGGGAAATCCTCCAGTATATTCAGCTGGCATCCAGGCTGGGCACACCCTATGTCCGCATCCTGGCAGACCTGGAGCCTCATCCCACCGGAGAAGTCGATGACCAGGTTGTATTGGAGCAGCTCAGGCGGCTGATTCCCGTCGCCGAGCAGCATCATGTCACCCTGCTGGTGGAAACCAACGGCGTGTATGCCGATACCAGCAGGCTTCGGGATCTGCTGAATCAAGCCGCCAGTGATTCCGTTGCTGCCCTGTGGGATTTGCATCATCCCTATCGGTTTGCCGGAGAAGCCCCGGGAACCACAGTGCAGAACCTGGGCGCATATATTAAATATATCCACATCAAAGACTCCATCGAAAAGGACGGGAAAATTCAGTATCGTCTCATGGGGGAAGGAAACTTGCCTGTTGCGGACATGATGAATGCCCTTCAGTCCATCAATTACGACGGATACATCTCATTGGAATGGGTGAAACGCTGGGCAGCCGGTCTGGAAGATGCAGGCATCGTATTCCCGCATTTTGCCGACTATATGAGGAGGTTTCAGAAAGGAAGTGCAATCCGAAGCCGGCTCTATAACAACCTGAGAAACACCGGAAAATATGTTTGGGAAAAGGACACGCTGATCGATCTGACCTTCCCGCAGGTATTGGATCGGATTGTAGAGGAATTCCCCGATCAGTATGCCTTCCGCTATACAACCCTTGATTATACCCGGACCTATGAGCAGTTCCGTGACGATGTGCATACCTTTGCCCGGTCTTTGATCGCACTGGGTGTAAGGCCCGGAGACCATGTAGCCATCTGGGCCACCAATGTTCCCCAATGGTACATTACCTTCTGGGCAACCACCATGATCGGCGCAGTATTGATCACCGTCAATACCGCCTATAAAATTCATGAAACAGAATATCTCCTGCGTCAATCCGACACCCATACCCTGGTCATGACGGATGGATACAAAGATTCTGATTATGTGGGCATCATGAAGGCGATTTGTCCGGAGCTGGAAACAGCCACAGCCGGCAAGCCTCTCCATACCCGGCGTCTGCCCTTTTTGCGCAACATCATCACCATCGAATCCAAACAAAAAGGCTGCCTGACCTGGGATCAGGCCATAGAGCTGTCCGGTCAGATACCGATTGAAAGTGTTTTCAGGCGTGCCTACTCCATCAACAAGCATGATGTATGCAATATTCAGTATACTTCCGGAACCACAGGCTTCCCAAAAGGAGTGATGCTCACCCATTATAATGTAGTGAACAACGGAAAATGCATTGGTGACTGTATGGATTTGTCCACTGCCGACCGAATGTTGATTCATGTACCCATGTTCCACTGCTTTGGGATGGTACTTGCCATGACAGCTGCCATGACCCATGGTGTCACCATGTCCCCGATCCCCAGTTTTTCACCCAGACTGTCGCTGGACTGCATCAACAGGGAGAAGATCACCTGCTGCCACGGGGTGCCTACCATGTTCATTGCCATGATGGGTCATGAGGATTTTGCCGCCACGGATTTTTCCCATATGCGCACCGGTATCATGGCAGGCAGCCCCTGTCCGGTCAAGGTAATGGAAGATGTGGTCAACAAAATGAACATGTCGGAAATTACCATCGTTTTCGGCCAGACGGAGTCCTCACCAGGGTGCACCCAGAGCCGGGTGGACGATCCTCTGGAATTGCGGGTGCAAACCGTAGGCAGGCCCCTTCCGGGAATTGAATGTAAAATTGTTGATCCGGAAACCGGCCGAGAGCTGCCTGATGGTACAGACGGCGAATTTGTTGCCCGAGGTTACAACATCATGAAGGGCTATTACAAAATGCCGGAGGCGACTGCAGCGGCCATCGATGAGGATGGCTGGCTTCATACTGGTGATCTGGCCCGGCGGGATACAAACGGGTACTTCAAAATTACCGGTCGGATCAGGGATATGATTATCCGGGGAGGAGAAAACATCTACCCCAAGGAAATCGAAGATTTCATCTATACCCACCCCAAGGTCCGTGATGTGCAGGTGATCGGCGTGCCTGACAAGCAGTATGGCGAAGAAATTATGGCCTGCGTCATTTTAAAGGAAGGCCAGGAAATGACGGAAGATGAGCTGAAGGAATACATCTGCTCTCACATGGCCAAACACAAAACCCCAAAGTATGTTAATTTTATGACAAGCTTCCCCATGAATGCAGCAGGCAAGATACTGAAGTATAAAATGCGGGAAGATGCGATAGAATGGCTGGGGCTGAAATCCGATAACTCTGCTGTGACGGTTTGACTGGTCGGATTGACTTCTCCCTGCCAATGAAAGATTGTATTTTTGGAAGTCCATTGTTTGAAATTTGCTGCGGCGGTTGATTATTAAAAAGGGAAAAATCCCTGTATGAATTTATTGGAACATTTGCTGGAAATTTTCGATTTTGACTTGTAAAAAACCCGGTAATACGATATAATGTTGTTGTTTTATTGGCATTAATTTAACAACTTAAATTTACATAAAATGAATTTTAAAAAATTCAATTATTCACATTTAGCTTACAGTGTTTCGAGATCTCCGGCTAAATTGGATGCAGCATGTTCTTGGAGGATGAAACAGGACTTTTGAAAGATTCAAAAGAGCTTATAATCTTGTAAGAGGTGTGGCATCTTGATAGTGTCAAAGCATTTTAATGTAACTCCCGGCGATTTACATTAGAACTTTTATAAGCAAAATATGAAGAAAGTGGTGAAGAAATGATCAAACACAAAGAGCTGCAAGCATGGGTAGATGAAGTTGCTGCACTGTGCCAGCCCGACCAAGTCTACTGGTGTGATGGTTCGCAGGAAGAAAATGACCGTCTTTTGCAAGAGATGGTGGATTCCGGTGCGGCGATCAAGCTGAACCAGGAAAAAAGACCCGGATGTTATCTGTTCCGCAGTGATCCCTCTGACGTTGCCCGCGTAGAAAACAGAACCTTTATTGCTTCCAAAAAACAGGAAGATGCAGGTCCTACAAATAACTGGATTGATCCCGTCGAGCTCAAGGCAACCATGACGGAATTGTATACAGGTTGTATGAAAGGCAGAACCATGTATGTAATCCCCTTCTCCATGGGGCCGATCGGATCACCCATCTCCAAAATCGGTGTTGAAATCACTGACAGCCCTTATGTAGTTGTAAATATGCGCATCATGACCCGTATGGGCAGTGCTGTTCTTGATATTCTCGGCGAAGACGGCGAGTATGTAAAATGCCTTCATTCAGTAGGAGCTCCTTTGGAAGAAGGCCAGGAAGATGTGCCGTGGCCTTGTGCACCGATGGAGCAAAAATACATCAGTCACTTCCCCGAAGAGAAAATGATCTGGTCCTACGGCTCCGGATACGGCGGAAATGCACTGCTGGGCAAAAAGTGCTTTGCACTTCGTATTGCTTCCGTACAAGCCAGGGAAGAGGGCTGGCTGGCTGAGCATATGCTCATCCTCGGACTTACCGACCCCAAAGGAAACAAAAAATATATTACAGGCGCTTTCCCAAGTGCCTGCGGCAAAACCAACCTGGCAATGCTGATCCCCACCATTCCCGATTGGAAGGTTGAAACGATCGGCGATGATATCGCCTGGATGAAGTTCGGCGAAGATGGACGCTTGTATGCAATTAACCCTGAAGCCGGATTCTTCGGTGTTGCACCGGGTACCTCCATGGATTCCAACCCCAATGCCATGCACAGTATCGAGAAGAACACCATATTCACCAACGTTGCATTAACCGATGATGGTGACGTTTGGTGGGAAGGCATCGGTACCGAGGCTCCTGATCACCTGATCGACTGGCAGGGCAACGACTGGACACCCGGCTGCGGAAGACCTGCAGCCCATCCCAATGCACGCTTTACAGCGCCTGCCAGCCAATGCCCCGTAATCGCTCCCGAGTGGGAAGATCCTGCAGGGGTGCCGATTTCTGCTGTGCTGATAGGCGGACGCCGTCCAAGCACCATTCCCCTGGTTCATGAAAGCTTTGACTGGAATCATGGTGTGTTCATGGGCTCAATCATGGGTTCGGAAATCACAGCCGCAACCATTTCTGATAACATCGGTCAGGTTCGCCGAGATCCTTTTGCAATGCTGCCCTTCTGCGGCTACCACATTTGTGACTACCTGCAGCACTGGCTGGACATCGGGACCAAAGCAGATGCCGACAAGCTGCCAAAGCTCTACTATGTGAACTGGTTCCGCAAGAGTGAAGACGGCAAATGGCTGTGGCCCGGATTTGGCGAAAACAGCCGTGTGCTGAAATGGATTGTTGAGAGAACTTCCGGTGAAGGAAAAGCAGTGGCCGCTCCCATCGGGAATATGCCTACGGCTGATGCCATTGATACCGATGGACTGGATGTAAGCGAAGCCGACATGGAAGAGCTGCTCAAGGTCGATAAGGAAAAATGGCTGAATGAAGTCGCTTCCATCAGAGAGCATTATGCCAAATTAGGTGACAAGCTGCCGGCAGAAATGACCAGACAGCTGGATGCCCTGGAGGCGAGACTGAAGGCATAAGCTTTCAGATGAAGAACGGAACCTGTGAGGTTCTATATGAAATGAGTTCAAAAGTGCCGCAACCTAAAAGT
>DURK01000101.1 GCA_012837325.1 Clostridiales bacterium | reverse complement strand
GGGCAGCATTTCATAGGTGATATAGTCGTCATAACCCACCTTGCGCAGGCTCTTCATCACTTCCTTAAAGGGAACATCTCCTGCCATTAAGTCGACAAAGGCTCCCAGACCAGCCTGAGAACACCGATAGTCACAAAAATGAATTTTCTTGATTCTGCTTCCCAGTATTTCTATCCAGTGCTGGGGATAACCGATATACATAATATTTCCTACATCAAAGTAAGCGCCGACATAATCAGAATCAGCCTCGTCGATTATGCTCCGCATCTCAAGAGGCGACAGGAGAAACTTGTTCCAGACGTTTTCAAGTCCTATGCTGACCTTTACCTTTTCCGCATGCTCAGCAACCATGCAGAAGGTTTCTTTTGCCCGTTCATAAGCATCGTCATAGCTTACCAGCGGTTTACCTGACACGAAATCGGATCCGCAATAACCCGGGATGGCTAAAATGGTATCCGCTCCAAGGGCAGCTGCCGTATCCAGCATCCTTCTTAAAATCACGCGGCAATATTCCCGTTCTTTGGCATCAGGGCTGACAATGTTGTTCTCCCACAGCAGCCATGTACCCAGACTGGGAATCTCAAGCCCAAAATCTTCAGCCATTGCCTTAATCCGATTCAGATCTTTTTCACTGGTGTCCATGGTGATCTCACCGGTGCTTCCCAAAACCAGCTCTACACCGTCATAACCCGCCCTTGCCATTTGAGACATTGCTTCCTTCAGGTCAACGTCTTCTGCAAATGAGAAAAAACTGGCACCTTTCTTCATAACTCATCCTCCTATTGTCACACAGAGAAATCAGGGGCAGTATATACTGCCCCTTGTTCATAGTTATAGTTTCACTGCTTGACCCGTCTCAAGCGATTCGATGGCGGCAAGCAAAATGCGAACCACATCTCTGGATTGCTCCACCGGAACAAGATCCGGCTCTTTGCCTTCTGCAATGCAATCTGCAAAATAATCGATTTCAATCTGATAGGCGTCACGCTCATCCACATCTACCTTCACCGGATCCTTGCCTGTTTCATACCGCATCAAAGCACGCCGGTAACTGCTTGGATCCTCCAGGTTCATGCCTGCACCCAGCTGATAATCGGCTGTTACATCCTGACCTACAACCCGGAAGGTCATCGTAAACGGATAAGCATCTGTCATTTCATATGCACCTTCAATAACACATTTGACACCGTTTTTAAATGTCAGGGAAGTTACCACGTGATTCCAGCAGCCTGTATCGCTCTTGTAACCTGTAGCATAAACAGAATCTGCCTCACCAAACATATAGCGGGCAACGTCCACATCATGCAGATGCAGGTCAAACAAGCCTCCGCCGCTGCGCTTCGGATCCGTATTCCATCCCATCCAGGCAGGGAACTGGGCAAGCCGGTTGGCATATACCATTTTAATCCGGCCGAAGTCACCGCGATCGTACATTTCCTTGATTTTTACGTACTCAGGCCAGAAGCGGATCACCTGTGCCACCATGAACTTGACTCCGGCGCTTTTGGTTGCATCGATCATCCTGTCCATTGAATCCAGGCTTAAGGTAATTGGTTTTTCACACAGTACATGAACCTTATACTTTGCTCCCAGTAAAACCATTTTTTCATGTGCAAATGTGGGTACACAGATATCAATGAAATCCAGCTCTTCCTTCTGAAGCATTTCTTCAGCATCCTTGTAATACTTGCAGCCGTATTTCTCGGCCAGTTTCCTTCCCGCTTCCTCGTTTAAGTCTGCAACAGCGGCCAGCTTTGCTTTGCTGGAGTTTTTATAAGCCTCTGCATGCACCAAACCAATAAATCCTCCACCGATTAATCCTGCTTTTAACATGTCTGTCCTCCTTCTTTTCTTAGGCAGCTGCCCTTTTTTTGCAGTTTATACACGCCCTATTGATTTTAGATAGTCGTAGGAATCCTTTAAGGCTTTGTTGGCGAAATCAAGATCACCAGGCTGATCTTTGTCACGCATACAGAATTCCTCGGTGTACTCCAGTTCAATGCTGTATGGACCTGTATAGCCATGTTCATCCAGATAATCCATGAACCCGGCCAGATCCAGGTCGCCTGTACCGATTGCAGGAAAATTCCAGACGGCATTGATTCCGACCTTATCCTTCAGATGAACATACTTCACATCATCCACACAGACCTTTACATCGTCGTTGGGCAATTTCCCACCGTACAGCACCACATTTGCCGTATCGTAATTGATGCCCACCCACGGGGAGTTTACTTCCTGGGTTACCCGGTACAGCGCTTCACCCGTTCCGTATTCACCGTGTATTTCAAGGACCAGCTTGATTTGATTCTGTTCCAGCTTTGGCAGCAGCTTTTTGATGTTTTTCACCAATACATCGTCGGCAACCCGCTCATCTTTTCCAAAATGCGCTTCTCCGGAAGATGTTACAATAAACTCGCAATCAAATTTCTTGGCAAGGTCTATGTTGTCCTCAAAATCCTTGAGCCTTTGATCATCCATGATGTTGCAATGCCCGCTGAGTGCGACCGCCTTAAGCCCAAGGTCGGACATCTTTTGCTTCACACGATTTAATTCCTCTTCGCTCATGTCAGCCATGACATGCTCTGTCCAGTTCTTGACGGCAACCAGCTCAACGTACTTAAAGCCGGCAGCAGCAATTCCCTCCAGAGCCTGATCCAAAGTAAAACCATGATATGAATTTGTGGATACGGCAAAAATGTTTTTCATCGTGAAACCCCTTTCTTTATTTGTACTTTTTTTATTTTTTTCTGATTGCATCAATATTGCTCAGCACAACCGCAACGACAATAATCAGGCCGGAAACGATCTCCTGTACGAAGGTGTTGACCCCCAGTATGGTCATTGCATTGGAGAGAATTCCCATCAAAACAACACCCAGGAAAGCACCGAGTATCGTTCCTTTTCCGCCGTCAAAAGTAATGCCTCCGATAATTGCACCGGTCAAAGCAGTCAGCTCGTACCCTGAACCGCCTTGGGCTGTGATGGAGTCCAATCTGGAAGCATAGAGTATTGCTGCGATACCACAATAGAGTCCGCTGAGTGAATAGGTCAGAATCTTGTAAAGATCCACGTTGATACCTGATAGATAAGCATTCTTCTCATTACCGCCAATTGCCACAATGCGCCGCCCGTATTTTGTTCGGTTGACAACGATGGACGCGACAATAACCAGCGCAATAAAGATCAAAAGCGTGATCGGGATGATATTGAACAGCTTAAGTGTACGCAGTCCTTCAAAAGCCAGCTTAAATGACATAAACCTGCCTTCGGTAATCAGCAAGGCAATGCCAAAGTAAGCCCCGCTCATACCCAGCGATATGATAAGCGGCATGCACTTGCTTTTTGCAATAATAATGCCGTTAATGAGACCGCACAAAATGGATACCAGAATTCCAACCGGCAGGGCAATTGCCAGCTTCACACCGTTTGTCAGCAGCACTGACATCACACAACCGGACAATATCATGATATTACCAATGGATAAATCAATCCCCCCCAAGAGCAATAACATCCCCATCGCCATAGTCAGCAGGCCGGCCACAGCGATCTGTTGAAAAATGGCAACAATATTCATCGGGTTCCAGAATTTCTCGTTAACCGCACCAACAATCAACGCTCCTCCTACAATGATGATAAAGAGCAATATTCTTTGATCACGAAGAATGTTTTTGGTATCAAACCGTTTCGTTTCTGTATTAACTGACATGTTTGTTTTCGCCAT
This sequence comes from Clostridiales bacterium, assembly GCA_012837325.1. Classification (GTDB taxonomy): domain Bacteria; phylum Bacillota; class Clostridia; order Caldicoprobacterales; family DTU083; genus DURK01. Next base: position 3,330 of record DURK01000101.1, on the reverse strand, counting down.
TTTTCACTACCTCCAGAGCATAACGAATGATTGAGTTTTCAGAGATCTCTTCCTTCTCCAGAATCCGTTCAACACGTCCTTTTCTCACAACAGCAATCCGGTCGGACATGGAAATCAGCTCGGGCATGTCTGAAGAGATCATGATGATGGATTTGCCTAGTTTGGTCAGTTCCGACATGATTTTGTAAAACTCGGCTTTGGCATTGACATCAATCCCTCTTGTCGGTTCATCGAAAATAAACAGGTCGCAGTCTGTAAAAAGCCATTTCCCCAACACGACTTTCTGCTGATTGCCCCCTGATAAATTCTGTACCTCCTGCATGGGGTTTGCCATCTTTATCTGCAGCTTGTTGATGATGTCAATCACCTTACGTACTGAACTTTTTACGTTGATAAAAAAACCTTTGAATTTCTTATCCAGCCCTACGATTGTCAGGTTCTCGGTGACGCTTCCGCTTAGCATCAGCCCCAGCTTCTGCCTGTCCTCCGTGATATACGCAATGCCATGGCTAATGCTGTCTCGAGGCGAATTCACATTGATTGCCCTGCCATGAAACCGAACCACCCCGCTGTGTTTTCTGCTTGCACCGACAATTGCATTTGCAATTTCCGTTCGGCCTGAACCCACCATGCCCGCTATGCCCAATATCTCACCTTTACGCACTGAGAGATTAACGGGAGGGGCATCCCTGGATATCTGAAGATTTTCAACCTCAAAAACCACGTCTCCGATCGGATGTTCTTCCTTTTTATAGAACATATCCACCGGTCTGCCAACCATATCGCAGACCACACTATCCAAGTCAACATCGTTATTTGAATTATCATAGGTTCTAACGTGCACACCGTCTCGAATGACAGTGATTCGATCCGCAATTTGAGCAACCTCTTTCAGGAAATGGGAAATGTAAATGATGCTCACACCTTTTTGAGCGATGTTTTTTACAATTCTCAGCACACGTCCGGCATCCTCCACATTAAACATCGAGGTAGGCTCATCCATAATCAATATTCGCGGCTTGGTAATCAATGCTTTCAATATCTTTACGTATTGCTGCTCGGCAACGCTCAGTGACGCTATGGTTTTGTCCAGGTTCAGCTGAATGCCTAATTCATCACACTGTTTTTTTACGTATCCCTTCATTTTCTTTTTATCGACAAAGCCTTTATTGGACAGCTCAAATCCAACAAAAACGTTTTCAACCACATTCATGGACGGCACCAGCAGGTTTTCCTGATAAATGATACTGATGCCCAGGTCGCGTGACAAAAGCGAATTCATGCCGTAATATTTTTTTCCATCCACATAAATCTCACCACTATCCGGGGTATAGGCACCGGACAGCACCTTGACCAAAGTGGATTTTCCGGCTCCATTTTCACCTACCAGGCAATGGATTTCGCCTTCATAAAGATCAATCGTCATATTATTGAGCGCTGTAACACCGGGAAAGGTTTTAACGATGTTCCTCATTTCGATAACCAGTTTTTTCTCGTCCATCATGATCACCATATCTTATTCAAAATTTTAGTTTAAGTGATAAGGTGCCGTAAAACGGCACCTTATCGTTTTACATCAAGACTTACGGTTCGATTCCGCCGATGTACTCCAGCGCGCCGTCATTGTTATCCCAGCTGATTGCCGTATCAATATTGCTTACGTCAACCGGAATAACGGGCAGAGGGATCTTGGTTTCAGGTGGTGTAACACCATTGACTGCCTGCCAGAGGAAGCGGAATACAATCAGCCCCTGAATGTTGACCGGTGCGGTCATATTTGCATATTGTGTACCTTCACGAATCATATCCAGGCCAACAGGTGCCCCGCCGGTAGATATGACAGGTATATCCTCCATGCCGGCTTCTTTCAGTGCATTGTAGCAGCCTCGAGCCTGCAGGTCGTTATTCGCAAAGATTACATCAAATTCCTTCCCGGTAGCGATGAAATCCTGTGTTACCTGCATGGACTTTTCGGTCTCCCAGTCACCGTGTAATGTCTCAACCAGCTCGACCTTTCCGGCAAAATCCTCAAGAGCCTGGTCCACACCAATCTTGTAGCTTTCATAAACACCCATGCCTACTGAGCCTGCGCAGTAGAACAGCTTTGCTCCAGGGAATTTTTCTGCAACGTATTGGATGGCGGCATAACCAATATCATTGTACTGACAAGCCACCTGACCGACGAAATTGCCGGCAGATCCATCTTCGGGGAGGAAGATGTTCTCGATTGCGATGGGAATATTGGCTTCGTTGCACATCCGTACAATGGTTGCTCCTACTTCAGGAGTACACGGGAAGAGGGATATTGCATCCACACCTTGATTGATGAAGCCTTCTGCTATCTTTACCTGTTCCTCCGGGCTGTTCTTACCGTCTTCGGACACGACCTTGACGCCTTTTTTCTCAGCCACCCAGCGGAATGCTTCCTCACCGTACTGGTTCCATTCATCCTTCATATTCCAGGCAATGTAACCAAAGGTAAGCTCTTTATCCGGCTCTTGCTCCTCCGGAGGCGGTGCAGGGGCATCGGTAGAAGTATCCGCTGGTGGAGGTGTTTCCGCAGGTGGTGCATCGGCTGGCTGACATCCAGCAAACAGCGTTACAATCATTACCAATGCAAGTAACAGACCAGTAACTTTTTTCATATTGAATCCTCCTTAATATGGTTTACCATGCTCTTTCGAGCAAAATGATTTCTTAAATTATCCACACCAGTTTGCAATCATCAGCATTAAGGTTTTCGTCAGCGTTTTCATGCTTTCAATGTCAACCCATTCATCCGGGGCGTGCAGATTGCCGCCTGACGGACCAAATATTACAGCGGGCACATTCCCATACTTTTCAAATGCGAACAAATCGCAGGGAAAGGGTGCCGCGGTGACAAGAGGGTCGGGCAGGTATTGCCCGGCACATTGCTTCAACTGCACGACTCCTGCATGATCCGCATCTGTCTCGGCAGGTTCTACGTAGTGATACATTGGGATCACTTCAAATTCAGCAGGGTGCAAAAAGTTGGCTGCCAGGTGGTTTTTTAGTGAATCTACCGCATCCTGCTCCGTTTCGCCAGGGTAAGTTTGTACAGAGCACTCGATGAAAGCATCGATCGGCGACCCCAATTGTCCATGCGGTTTTACCTCGCCCGCCTTCACCTTTGTAATGACAACCTTACGCTTTTGCACCGCATTCTCCCATAACCTGGGGTAAGGCGCCTGCTCCCGCTCCTTCTCAAAAGCTTGAATGATATGCAGCATATCAGCCAGACCGTAGGCAATGTTAAATATTTCCTCACCGGTATAGGGCATTCCAGGATTACCCTTGATCAGAATGGTC
>DURK01000100.1 GCA_012837325.1 Clostridiales bacterium | reverse complement strand
CCATTGACTCATTACCCCATTTTTACTGATTGTCAGGCAAGAAAGCGTTTTGGAAGCTTTTCACAGATCGGTATCACAATTATAACATAGTTGATTGAGTTTATCTAACTGAACCGGGTGCAAAAGGTAAAGTGCCTGTAAGCAGTCAAGAGCTTATGGATAGCGGGGAAGATCCCCATAAAAAAGAGAAGACCTGTTAAGTAGGAAGGTCTTCTCTGTATTCAGATGCAACTTTACCTGCCTCTGCCTCCATTGCCGCGATTATCGTTGCTGCCATTGTTTTCGTTATTGCCATTGTTTCCGTTATTGCCGTTATTGGGATCATCACCTTGATTGTTGTTCCCGTTATTGGTACCTGCATTGACGGTTTCCCAGAAGGCAGCGTCAAAAATGGATGCATAGGTTCTTTGTAGGTTGTCTATTTCGGCCAACACCTTTTCGGGATCAAAGACGGGGATTTCCGTGTAATAGGGTTCGTCTTTACCGGGAGGCGTTAGTGCTACTTCTGCTATGGCTGCCTTCAGACTGTTGATCGCTTTATTCAAGGCATCAATCTGCTTCTGACTCAGGTAGGCGGAATATCTGTTGGCGTTATCGGTTATCTGAGTGATCAGCTGATTGGCCTGCTGTACCAGACCAGCGCGTATATCCTCACCTTGCCGCCATGACTCAGTATGCAGAGGGCAGAAATGCTCTTTATGTTCCGGATTGTTATAGTCGAAATCTCCGACTCCCTCCAGATCGCGGAATGCACCAGCAAGGTTCTTGATCTTTGCCAATTGCTCATCGGTCAGCTGCTGATATACGGAATCCTTGGGGAGGACGATCACAGAACTTGTAACCAGATGCTCCTGCGGACAATAAGGGGAAGGCAGCTTGCCTGAATAGGCACAGACTGTAATTTTTACGTGCATATCGCAATGCTCTTCCGGAACAGCATTTGCTGGGAAGTATTCTGTAGAAGTCTCCGTGCATTCTTCATTGGGCAGCTTGCCTGAGATGGTACAGATTTTGACCGATTTCACACCTTCCGGCACACTATCGTAGAAGGGCTTGTTTTCCAGCCCTTCATGGATTTCCTTCATAAAGGCTCTCCACAAGGGTGCTGCATATTTACCGCCTGTCGCACCGTCCTGCAGGGAAATGCCGTGTGTATCATGGCCTATCATTACTGTAGCCGTATAGTATGGCGTATAACCGGCAAAGAATACACCCCGGAAATCACTGTTGGTACCTGTTTTGCCTGCTATAGTCATGCCTTTGAAGATTGCTTCGTCACCCGTACCGTTGTTGGCGGCATTCACCAGCCAGTCGGTTATGATAAAAGCAGTGCTTTCCTTAAAAGCAGCAAGGGTTAACTGAGACTCGTTGTCCAGTATAACATTGCCGTTTTTGTCCAATACCTTAACGATAGAAGTAGGTTCTTTATATACCCCTTTATTGGCCAATGCACCATATGCGGCGGTCACTTCTATCATATTAACGGGATCACTGCCCAGAGACAAATTGGAAGGAAGGGTTTCTTCCACATAATGATCCTCTGTAATGCCAAGCTCCTTGAGCTTATTCATGGAGTATTCCGTACCAACCCGTTCCATCAGGGTTCTGGCAGAGGAAATGTTGTAAGAGTGCTGAATGGCCTTTCTGGCTGTAATGGGGCCGTTGAACTTTGTACTGCTATAGTTGGAAGGATATCCCTTTTCACCGCCGTCATCCCATCCTTTTATGGGTACCGGCACGTCTTCTATTACAATCCCTCCGGGATAACCGGCCTCAATAAAGGGAGCATACACAGCAAGCGGCTTGATAGAGGAGCCGGGTGCCCAAGGCATGTTTGCACGGTTGCTCCAGAAGCGTTCGGTGGGATTCATTCTTCCTCCCACGATTGCTCTCAGTTCGCCGGTCGTATGATCCAGTACAACCGCTGCAGCCTGAGGCTGGGGAACGTCTATCACCCTGTCGCCTACTTTTTCGCGCTTGGTGTTGTCTTTTTTGTTCTTGGTTTTCGGATATCTGTCATAGTTATATAAGGTGTCTTCCGTAATCTGCTGTATTTCAGGATCCAGTGTGGTATATATGTGCAGTCCGCCGGTTTGAATAAGATTGTTAGCCTTCCTGTTGCCTTCTGTTCCTTCCCAGCCATTGAGCTGCTTTAACCTTTCAACCACATCCTTGATTACATATTCTACAAAGTATGGGTGGTCGTAGAGCTGCTGGTTACTGGATTTTTCCAATACAACAAAGTCAGCATTCTTATAGCTGTTCGGATTTTTGACATCAAATTTTGCTGCTTCATATTCTGCTTTGGAGATAAAGCCGTTTTCATACATCAATCGAAGCACCAGGTTTCCTCTTTCATAGGTGACTTCCGGTGTTTCTCTGCTGTAAAAGTTCAGCCTGGGATCAAATCGGTAGGGGTTTTTGGTGATTCCCATGAGCACAGCGCTTTCCCGCAGGGTCAGGTCCTTTAACTCCTTGCCGAAATAGTTTAGTGCGGCTGCCTTTACACCATAGTTGCCGCTGCCCAGGTAAATGGTGTTAAGGTATGCTTCCAGAATGTCATCCTTTTCATATTCCTGCTCCAGCTGGATTGCCAGATATGCTTCCTGAATTTTACGTTTATAGGTTTGCTCGGGGCTGAGCAGGGTGTTTTTAATCAATTGCTGGGTTATGGTGCTGCCGCCCTGAACGGCTTCGCTTCTCAGGTTATTGATAAATGCACCTGCCAGACGCTTGTAATCCAGCCCGTTGTGTGCATAAAACCGTACATCTTCAGTTGCGATCAGGGCATTCTGTACGTTTTTTGGGATCTCTTCCAAGGGGGCCCAGATTCGATGCTCCAGTCCCTTGTACTCGGTAATCAGATCGCCGTTCCTGTCATAGATAAATGAGGTCAGGTTTTGATCTTCGATGCGGTCAACATCCAGCTCCGGTGTTCCTTCCACGTAAGCTTTGGCTACACCAAGAACCGCACCAAACCCGGCAAAGCCCATGATCAGAATGGCAATGACCAAAAGCTTGATGCTGGTGACAAACACCGAAAGCAGGAAATTGGGTTCTTTTCTTCTTTTGGTAAAATACTTGGACAGAGAATGCCTGGCATTGGCCTTTTTCTTTTTTTCATTCTCATTGCTTTTATGATTTGTATCCATATAACCTCCGTTACATGCACAATGATTGTTGTTTTTCCTACATTATAACACAATATAACACGGTATAAAAACACTGGGTTAACTTTACTATAACAATTGTATTACGTCAAATTTAAAAAGTAAAGCTATTTACGTTATCATGAACAAATAGAGCCATGCCCTATCCCTGTCATTCATCACATTTTGCCTGTATCCGTCATAAAATAGAAGGGGAGGTGTATACCATGCTCCGAATAAAAGTTCGACCAAAGGTTCGATCAAAGCTGAATGTTCGAGCAAGGCTGATCATGATCCTTTTCAGCCTGCTTCTTACCGCTCTTTTGCTGTTTATCTTAATTGATGCAGGGATCAAACCTGCCATTATTGCCATGTCGGAGGCCAAGGTTGAGTACATAGCAGTGCTTGCCATGAATAACGCAGTCAATGAAATTTTAGGCACAAATGTCAAATACACCGATCTGACAGATGTATTGACAGACAAGGATGGGAAAATAACCATGATTCAGTATAATACCATCTTGATCAATACCTTGGCTCGAGATACCTCCACCCTTGCTCAAAATGAGATCCGCTCGCTGGGTGCAGAGGGAATCACGGTGCCGCTGGGTTCCATCACCAACAGCAAGCTGCTGTCAGGAAGAGGCCCGGATATCAAGGTGAAGATCATCCCGGTGGGATCGGTATCTACAAACTTCAGTGATGAATTCAAGCAGGCCGGAATTAACCAGACACGGCATAAAATCTATCTGGAGCTGGAAACCCAGGTGCGGATTGTCGTACCTTTAGGCAGTGACATTATCAATGTATCTACCCGGGTTCCCATTACAGAGACCATTATCGTGGGTGATGTGCCCAATTCTTATGTCAATGTGGACAATGAGGACCAAATGCTGAACTTAATTCCGGACATGGAGCAAATGGGTACTGAAAACTAACATAACGCGGTGTAAGGCCAACTTTACAGTAAGGGTAACATATGATATTATAGGATGGTCAATTCTCACATGGGAGGGTTATCTATGGCTGGCCATTCAAAATGGGCAAATATAAAGCACAAGAAAGAAAAAACCGATGCGCAAAGGGGTAAGATATTTACCAAAATCGGAAGAGAAATTGCAGTTGCGGTAAAAGAGGGCGGCGGCAGCGATCCGAATACAAACTCCCGACTCAAAGACGTAATCGCAAAAGCAAGAGCCAATAATATGCCCAATGACAATATTGCACGAAGCATCAAAAAAGCTTCCGGAGAAGGGCTGTCTGTCAACTATGAGAACGTGACTTATGAAGGCTATGGTCCCAGCGGAGTTGCTGTTATTGTAGAAGTGCTGACAGACAATCGCAACCGAACTGCCAGCGAAATGCGATATATATTTGATCGAAATGAAGGAAGCCTGGGAGCAACAGGTTGTGTTTCCTGGATGTTTGACAGAAAAGGGCTTTTCGTTATTGAACGCAATGACAGCTTGGATGAAGACGAGCTGATGATGACAGCTATTGAAGCAGGTGCGGAGGATGTTTCGGAGGAACCTGAAGCATTTGAAATCTATACCAGCCCTGCTGATTTTTCCACTGTGCGGGACGCCTTGGAGAAAGCAGGTTATACCTTTGCATCCGCTGAAGTTGAAATGATTCCGCAAAATACCGTTGAACTGGATATGGAGCAGTCAGCGGTGGTCATGAAGCTGATTGATATGATGGAAGACAATGATGATGTACAAAATGTGTACCATAATGCCGTATTCCCGGATGAATTTGAAGCTTAGGAAGCATGAATACAAAACTGCAGCCACTTTCAAGCCATACTTAGAGCTGCTTTGGTTACCTGAACAAAGCCCTTCGCATAAAATGATAGAAACGATGCGGAGGGTTTTTTATGTCTATGCAGAATAATACTTCATACAGCTCAGCTAAGAAAAATTTCATCGGGAAACAGGCTGCCTTGGCAGATCTGATCCCCTACAACAGGGCACAGGCAATCGAATATGCCAATATATGGGCATTGGGCAGGAATCCTGCCTACTATGACTATTCCAACCTGGGAGGCGACTGTACCAACTTTATATCCCAATGTCTGTATGCAGGCGGCGGTATCATGAATTATACCAGGGATCTGGGCTGGTATTACAACCATGCCAATGACAAGGCACCAGCCTGGACAGGAGTACCCTATTTATATCAATTTCTCACTCGAAAAACCGGAGGTCCGGGGCCGGCAGGGCAGGAAATCGACATAACGGAAGTGGAGCCGGGTGACCTGATTCAACTGGCCTTTCAGGAAACGGGAAGATACAGTCATTCCCTGATTATCGTCAAATGCGGTACCGTTCCTGCTGTCAGCAATATTCTGATCAACACCCATACCTATGACAGGCTGGCTTATCCACTGGAAAGGTATTTCTGGAGCAGGATCCGTTTCATAAAAATCCTGGGTATACGTAAATAAGGCCGACTGTATATCAACTGTATGTAATGATAGCTATGTGATAAATACATGAACTGGATGTATGTATAATCTGATAAAAAATGGAAACACTATTATCCACAAGGTATTTTTTGGAGGGATAATCGTGTTATTCCGTAAACTTGGAAGAGCGTTCCTATTGGTTTTTGGTTTGACTTTGCTGCTGGCTGTTATTGTATTCTCCTATGGTTACCTCAAACGGGTTCCGGAGATCTATGGTCTGGTTCATCCTGCTGACCGAAGTGAGCCTATACCCGAGGATATTCAGCAAGGGATTTCGCAGCAAAAGGCAGATGATGCCCATGCTTTGGCCGCTGAAGCCAGCAGGACCGGAGACGATTCCACTATGGTGCTGGAGCGTCTTTATACCACCTGTAACCATGTTTTGATTGAGGAACACCCAATGGAAAGCCGGTATACCGGCAAAACAGAACAAGAACTGGCTGCAGCATTTCCCGGCTGGAACCTGAAGCATTTTTCGACTGATCGGGTTGTATTCGGGATCAGGATTGAAGGCTTTTGCCCCGATCACTACATCATAAAGGAGGAAGGCGGTTTTCTTGTCATCTCCCGTCCTGACAAGGATACAGGGCTGCCCCTTGTTCTGGAAGCCACCAACATTCCCTTTGATCGCTTAAGCCTGGAGATGCAGGAGGAGATAACAGGGGGAATTGTTGTGGACAGCATTGAAGAAGTGGAGCAGCTATTGGAAAACTGGGAAAGCTGATCGGTCCTTCGCTGCTTTATCACACTAATGAATGAAACTAAATTTCATTGCTTATCTTGATAAAAAATAGTAGAATAACATAGAAAGATAAAGTATACAGGGGGTACGATTTGCTTGACCGAAACCAGAGGCAGAATTCAATCTGCCGAAACCATCGTTGTGAAAGTGGGAACCTCTACCATAACCTATCCCAATGGTAAGCTGAATTTGACCATTGCAGAAAAACTGACAAGAATTCTCTCAGACCTGAAGAACCAGGGCAGGAATGTGATCCTGGTAACATCCGGTGCAATCGAAGTAGGGCGGGTGAAAATGGGCCTGCAGCGACGGCCGGACAATATACCGGAAAAGCAGGCACTGGCCGCCATCGGACAGGTTAACCTGATGTATCTGTATTCCAAGCTGCTTGGAGAATATGGACAGGTCGCCTCACAGGTTTTACTGACAAAGGATGTACTGGACGGAGGCATAAGAGAGCAGAATGCAGTGAACACCTTTCAGACCCTGTTCCAGTATAACAGCATACCGATCGTCAATGAGAATGATACCATTTCCACAGAACAGATTCAATTCGGAGACAACGACACCTTGTCCGCCATCGTCTCAGTGCTGGTGAAGGCGGATTTGCTGATTCTGTTATCAGATATCGATGGGCTTTATACCAAAGATCCCAATGGAAATACGGATGCCGAATTGATTCATGTCGTACATGGCATTACCGAAGAGATTATCATGGCTTCCGGGAGCAGCCACAGTGCTCAGGGTACAGGCGGCATGAAGACCAAAATAGCTGCTGCACAGATCTGCCATCGGTATGGTATTCCCATGGTGATCGCCAATGGAGACAACCCCCACAATATAAACAGGGTACTGGCAGGGGATGAAGTTGGGACGCTGTTTGTACCCCGCAAGGAGGATGTGATGGTATGAGTGAGGTCCGCAGCAAGGCGATGGATGCAAAAAATGCGTCCGTTAAACTGGCTTCCCTTTCAACCGCAGTAAAAAATATGGCACTGAAGGAAATGGCAGCTGCTTTGGAGAACAGCAGCGACCAAATTATTACAGAAAACCAGAAGGATGTTGAGGCAGCGATCGCTGCAGGAAGACCGAAGGCATTTGTTGACCGGCTGATCCTGAATGAGAAACGAATACAGGATATGGCGGAAGGTCTACGACAGATTCAAGCACTGGCAGACCCCATCGGTGAAACCATATCCGGCTGGATTCGGCCCAATGGGTTGCAGATTGCACAGCGCAGGGTGCCCATGGGAGTGGTGGGTATCATTTATGAGTCCCGCCCCAATGTGACAGCAGATGCGATAGGCTTGTGCATCAAAACAGCCAATGCAGTGGTACTGAGGGGCGGTTCGGAAGCTCTTCATTCCAATCAGGCAATTTCGGAAATTCTGGCAAAAGCAGCTTATCGGTCAGGCATCCCGGAAGGGGCCGTTCAGCTCATCTGTGATACCGATCGCAGCAGCGTCGTTGAATTGATGCAGCTCAGCGGTATCGTTGATGTTCTCATCCCTAGAGGCGGGGCAGGCCTGATCAAGACGGTTGTGGAGAATTCCCAGGTGCCTGTGATCGAAACCGGTGCAGGAAACTG
>DURK01000010.1 GCA_012837325.1 Clostridiales bacterium | reverse complement strand
GCATGGAAAGGGGGATAAAACCGTTTTTGGGGAAGGAGACATGCCGCCCTTCAATCCACTGAAAACGCACTTTTTGCTCTCCCTCATTTAGCCCATTTGTTAACTATAAAGGCCCAAAAAACGGCGGTTAGCCCCTCGTTAACTATAAAAAATCGGTCGAAAACCATGGAACGCCATGAAAAACCATCAAAGATTTCTGGGCATGAAAAAACCCTGAAACCGTTGAGATTCCAGGGTTTTTTGATGATTTCGACTCGAGATCAGCGCTTGCTGAACTGCGGAGCACGACGTGCAGCCTTGAGGCCGTACTTCTTCCTCTCCTTCATTCTTGGGTCACGAGTGAGATAACCGGCTTTCTTGAGCATGGGTCGCAGCTCTTCGTCTGCCTTAATCAGTGCACGGGAGATACCATGACGGATTGCACCTGCCTGGCCTGTAAATCCGCCGCCATGTACATTGACCAAGACATCAAACTTACCCAGTGTTTCAGTGAGAACCAGCGGCTGACGGGCAATCACCTTTAAGGTCTCCAGCCCGAAATAGTCTTCAATGTCTCTTTTGTTGATGATAAAATTGCCTTCACCGGGAACCAGTCGTACCCTGGCAATGGATTTCTTTCTTCTTCCTGTTCCAAAATATTGTACTTTGGCCATTCTTTTCTTCTTCCTCCTTTCGTGCACTTTACAGTTCCAGCAATTCCGGCTGCTGTGCTTCATGCTTGTGAGCCGGACCTGCATAGACCTTTAGTTTCTTGAGCATGCTTCTGCCCAGACTGTTGTGGGGCAGCATCCCCTTGACTGCCTTGTAAATGACTTCTGTGGGCTTTTTCTCGATCAATTCGCTGAAGGTGGTTTCCTTCAAACCGCCGGGGTATGAAGAATGTCTTCTATATAGCTTCTGGTCTGCCTTCTTGCCGGTAACCTCTACCAACTCGGCATTGACAACGATGACAAAATCACCGGTATCCACATGGGGAGTATAAGTGGGTTTGTGTTTTCCTCTCAGGATTTTTGCAATTTCAGATGAAAGCCGTCCCAGGGTTTTCCCTTTGGCGTCCACTACATACCATTTGCGCTCTACGGTATTGGAATTGGCCATGTAGGTCTTCATCGATGTTCCCTCCAATCAACTTCAAAATAACTGTATTGTTCCGTTTCCTCTATCAGTAAAGATCCGGGGCTAGTGGATCTTAATTGACACTAAGCTTAATTTTAATACATGCCGCCCGGTGTGTCAAGGTGTTTTTTCCTTGAAACATCAACCTTTCCGGCATGCCTGACGTACTCATCGGGCGGGTTTTCATAAAAGACCTCTTCCAGAAACAGACCTTCCGGCGGAGCGGTAAATCCGGCCTGTACCCTGTCTCTGGATGCCAGAATTTCCGGAATTCTGGAAGGCTGGATCTTCCCTTTGCCCACCTCAATCAACGTGCCTGCCATGATCCGGACCATGTTATATAAAAATCCGTTGCCCGTTACCACGTAATGAATGAAGCTGCCTTCCTGCTCTATGCGGGAATGAAAAATCGTTCGTACTGTGGATCGAACAGGCGAACCGGCAGCCATAAAGGCTGCAAAATCATGGGTTCCCTTGAAGTGCTCCGCTGCCTGCATCATGGCTTGAACATCCAATGGGGTATAAACAGTATGGTAGTACTGCCAGCCTATGGCGGTTCCATGAGGGCTGACTACCATGGAGTAACGGTATGTCTTGGCTGTTGCAGAAAACTGGGCATGAAACTCCATGCTCACCTCATCGGAGGCCGTTACACGAATGTCACGGGGCAGCAGGCAGTTCAACGCATAGCTGAAGCGCTCCGGCGGGATCCTGGAGCCGGTAACAAAATTGGCTGTCTGACCCCGGGCATGGACACCGCTGTCGGTGCGGCCGGATCCGATCACACGCACCTCTTCACCGGTGAGCTTTTCCAGCGCTTCCTCCAGCTTCTGCTGCACGGTGACGGCATTTTTCTGCCTCTGCCAGCCTGCATACCGGGAACCGTCATATTCAATTATCAGCCTGATGTTTTTCATATTCTACCCACCGCTTATAAATAGGTATTCAAAAGCACTGACGCAATCATGGCTGCGGTAACGGCAAAAGCTGCAAGATCAAGTGACCCCATGGTTAACACCTTCATGCGGGTTCGGCTGTCCCCTCCCCGATAACAGCGGGCTTCCATAGCCATAGCCAGCTCGTCTGCTCTGCGAAAGGCACTGATGAACAGGGGAACCAGCAAAGGGATCAAGGATTTGGCCCTCTGAATCAGGTTGCCGCTTTCAAAATCCGCACCTCTCGCCATCTGGGCCTTCATGATCTTATCCGTTTCCTCCAGCAGAGTGGGGATAAACCGAAGGGCGATGGTCATCATCATAGCCAGCTCATGGGATGGAAAGCGGATGGCTGTCAGGGGCTTCAGCAGCAGTTCGATTCCATCGGTCAGGGCAATGGGCGAGGTCGTCAAGGTCAAAAGGGAGGTGCCCGTTACCAGAAACACCAGTCTCAAGGTCATAAACAAGCCTTGTCTGAGCCCTTCCTCCGTTACCCGGACAAACCAGAAGGTAAACAGCGTGGTCTCGCCCGGGGTAAAGAAAATATTGATGAAAAAGGTCAGCAAAATGATAAACAGCAGAGGCTTGAGACCCTTCAGGATATATTTGAATGGTATTTTGGAGAATGCGATGGTAAGGGCCATAAAGGCCAGGATAAACAAATATCCGGAGTAATAGCGTACAAAAAAAATAATGACAATAAACAAAAAGGTGATAACCAGCTTGGTCCTGGGATCCAATCGATGAATGGGGGAATCCGATGGATAGTATTGACCGATGGTGATATCCTTAAGCATGTCTTCTTCCCTCCAGTACCTTCCTCAGCACATCCTTGGCCTGCTCTAGGGTATAGATATCTGTGGGTACATCCATACCCCTTTCCCTGAGCCTTGTCATAAGACTGGTGATTTGCGGAACATCCAGCCCCATTTGCTTTAATTCGTCAGCGCGGGCGAACACTTCCTTTGGTGTGCCGGTTAAAGCCACCTGTCCCTTGTTCATGACAATAATTCTGTCAACCAGCCTTGCGACATCCTCCATGCTGTGGGAAACCAGCACAATGGTAAATTTCTTTTCCCGGTGCAGGGTCTGGATTTCGCTGAAGATTTCTTCGCGGCCTCTGGGATCCAAGCCGGCCGTAGGCTCATCCAGTATCAGGATATCAGGCTTCATGGCCAAAACACCGGCAATGGCTACCCTGCGCCGCTGACCTCCGCTTAATTCAAAGGGCGAACGATCCTTGATTTCATCAAAGGGCAGGCCGACCAATTGAAGTGCTTCTCTCACCCGGTTGTTTACTTCTTCCTGAGGCAGTCCCAGGTTTTTTGGGCCGAAGGCAATGTCCTTTTCCACAGTCTCTTCAAAAAGCTGATGCTCGGGATACTGGAAGACCAGGCCCACCTGCTGGCGAACCGATTTTAAATTTTTACTGTCCTTGTCAATCCGGGTTTCGTTGACGATCACGGTGCCCTGGGTCGGCTTCAGCAGACCATTCAGGTGCTGAATCAATGTGGACTTTCCGGATCCGGTGTGTCCGATCAGACCGAGGAACTCTCCATCCTGTATTTCCAGATCCACGTCAAATATGGCTGTAGCCTCAAAGGGCCCCCCCTGCATATAGATATGGGTTACTTTTTCCATCTTTACCGGCATAGTATATTCACCATCTCTTCTATGTTGATTGGATCGCCCGGTATGGAAAAGCCCTCCCTGTTCAGATCAAAAGCCAATTCCACCACCTGTGGAACGTCCAGGCCGATTTGCTTCAGGGTTTCAACCTGACGAAATACTTCTCTGGGCGGACCGTCCAGAATAATCTTTCCTTCCTCCATGACCACCACACGGTCGGCTTGAATTGCCTCTTCCATGAAGTGTGTAATATGGACGATGGTAATTCCCTCATTTTTGTTCAGATAATGAACGGTATCCATGACCTCTTTGCGGCCGGAAGGATCCAGCATGGCTGTGGGTTCATCCAATATGATGATCTCAGGGCGCATGGCAATCACCCCTGCAATCGCAATGCGCTGCTTTTGACCGCCGGATAAATAATGGGGAGCAGACTGTGCAAAATCCGACATTCTGACGGATTCCAGTGCCCGATCGACTCTCAGGCGGATCTCACCGGGGGGCAGACCCAGGTTCTCCGGGCCAAAAGCGACATCCTCCTCTACAATGGTAGCCACCAGCTGATTATCCGGATTCTGGAACACCATGCCTGCTACTTGGCGGATACTCCATACCTGCTCTTCATCCTTGGTGTTCATGCCCTTGACATAGACATCGCCGGAAGCAGGCTGCAGCAAGGCATTGAAATGCTTGGCCAGGGTGGACTTTCCCGATCCGTTGTGTCCGATAATGGCAACAAACTCTCCTTCATGGATGGAAAGGGATACGCCGTCCAGGGCTGCGGTCAGCTCATCCTGTTGGTTTGTATATTTATAATAGACGTCTTTCACCTGAATAATGGGTTTCATACTTGTTACTGCCCTCTCCCGCGTGCTTGATTTCCTCTATTCATAACCAAACTGCCTGCCATCGTAACCTCATTGTGCTGACTTTTCATTCAAGCCAGCCAGGGGTTATAAAAAAATATGGATTAAGCTACAGGCGAATCATCCCATGAACTTAATCCGTTATTTCAAAAAGTTGATGATACTTTTATACCAGCTCTATGATGACGGTTTCCGCTCCGTCGCCTCTGCGCGGGCCTTTTTTCAGGATTCTGGTATATCCACCGCCGGAAGCCTGCTTCTCATTTCTTTCTCTGTATTTCGGTCCGTACTCGTTGAACATCTTCTCGATCAGAGGATGCTTGACCTCTCTGAGACGCTCTGCATATTCCTTTTTGGTTTCGTCGTCCTTACGCAGTTCCTTCATATCATAGAGATATGCCATCATCCGCCTTCTTGCATGCAGTCTGGACGGCATGTCATTGGTCACTTCCAGGGTAACCGTCTGTCCCTTTTCGTTGTTGACTTCCTTGGTCACCTTGACGGTCTTATCATATTCATTTACAGCAAGGGTTATCAGCTTTTCAGCAATTCTGCGAACTTCCTTGGCACGGGCTTCCGTTGTTTCAATTTTGCCATGCCACAGCAGGTTGGTAACCTGGTTACGCAGCAAGGCTCTGCGCTGATCGCTTGCCCTGCCCAATTTCCTGTATCCGGGCATAATCTCCCTCCTTCATCCTTTAGTCTTCGTTCTGCTTCAAACTTAAATTCAATACAGCCAGCTTCTGCTGAACTTCCTCCAAAGACTTTTTCCCCAGGTTTCGCACCTTCATCATTTCTTCTTCCGTCTTCTGAGTCAGCTCCTGCACGGTATTGATCCCTGCACGCTTCAGGCAGTTGTAGGAACGCACGGAAAGATCCAGCTCCTCGATGGTCATCTCCAGAACCTTTTCCTTCTTGTCCTCTTCCTTTTCCACCATGATTTCCACATCGTTGACATGGTCAGTCAGGTTGATGAACAGGGTCAGGTGCTCCACCAGAATCTTGGCTGCCAGGCTGGTTGCTTCATCCGGTTTAATGGTACCGTTGGTCCAAACCTCCAGGGTCAGCTTGTCGTAGTCGGTTACCTGGCCTACACGGGTATTTTCCACATTGTAATTCACCCTGCGAATGGGAGTAAATATGGAATCAACAGGAATAATACCAATGGGTTGTCCTGCATGCTTGTTGCGTTCAGCAGGAACATAGCCTCTTCCCTTTTCAATGGTGATTTCCATGAACAGTCTGGCATCGTTGTTCAAGGTGGCGATGTGATGCTCGGGGTTTTTAATCTCCACATCTGCATCCACAATGATATCGCCGGCGGTAACCCGTCCCGGACCTTGCGCATTGATGGTGATAATCTTGGGCTCATCCCCGGACATCACCAAAGCCAGCTCCTTCAGATTCAGTATGATTTCTACCAAATCTTCCTTTACGCCCGGAAGGGTGGTAAACTCATGAAGCGCTCCATCCACTTTTACGGATGTGACTGCCACTCCCGGCAAGGAGGACAGCAAAACCCTTCGCATGGAGTTCCCCATGGTGATTCCAAAGCCTCTTTCCAAAGGCTCTAAAACAAACTTCCCATATCGGTCGTCTTCGCTTATTTCAACAATCTCAATCTTGGGTTTTTCTATTTCTATCAAAACAAACCCTCCTCATAACTTTTTGATCCGTTTATCTCGAGGGCAACCAATCCCAATCGGTCAACATACCATTTGCACGGCATTATCTGGAGTACAGCTCGACGATGAGATGCTCTTGGATCTCGATGTCGATATCCTCTCTGGATGGCAGGGATGCAAGTGTGCCTTCCAGCTTCTCGTAATCAACCTGCAGCCATGGTACCACTGCACGGCCTGTTCCCTCTCTTAATGCCTTGAAATGTTCCACCTCGGAAGCGCTTTTTGCTCTTACCGCGATGGTTTCGCCAACATCGGTGATGTAGGAGGGTATGTTCACTTTTTTGCCGTTAACGGTGATGTGTCCGTGCCGGACAAACTGCCTTGCCTGTGCTCTGGAGCTTGCAAAGCCCAGACGGTATACTACATTGTCCAGTCTTCTTTCCAGAATCTGAAGCAGGTTTTCACCGGTAATACCCTTCATGTTCTCGGCAATATCGAAATATTTGCTGAATTGCTTTTCCAATACGCCGTAAATTCTTCTTACCTTTTGCTTTTCACGAAGCTGAAGTCCGTATTCCGAGAGCTTTCTTCTGCTGGTTCCATGCTGTCCCGGAGCGGATGCTTTTCTTGTAATGCCGCATTTGTCCGTATAGCATCTGTCGCCTTTCAGATACAGCTTCAGGCCTTCTCTGCGGCACTGACGGCATTGCGGTTCCAAATTTCTTGCCATTCGTCACACCTCCATTTTCTCAAACTCTTCTTCTTTTGGGCGGTCTGCATCCATTATGGGGAATGGGGGTAACATCCTTGATCATGCTGACCTCCAGCCCGGCTGCCTGCAGTGAGCGAATTGCAGCTTCCCTGCCTGAGCCCGGCCCTTTTACATACACTTCGACGGTTTTCAGCCCATGCTCCATAGCTGCCTTGGCAGCGGTCTCAGCTGCAGTCTGTGCAGCAAAGGGAGTGCTCTTCTTGGAGCCTCGGAAGCCCAGTCCGCCTGCACTGGCCCAGGACAATGCATTGCCGGCCGTATCAGTGATGGTGACGATGGTATTGTTAAACGTGGATTGAATATGGGCGGCACCGCGCTCAATATTCTTTTTCTCACGGCGTTTCCGTGTTCTGCGTGCTGTTTGCTTTGCCATTCATGAACCTCCTTATTTCTTTCTGCGCACACCGACAGTCCGCTTGGGCCCTTTTCGGGTCCTGGCATTCTGCTTGGTGCTCTGCCCTCTTACAGGCAGACCTCTTCGATGGCGGATCCCCCTGTAGCAGCCGATTTCCACCAGGCGTTTGATATTCAGGGATACCTCTCTTCGCAGGTCGCCTTCGACCTTTACGTTCTTGTCAATATATTCTCTCAGCTTGGAAATTTCGGATTCGGTTAAATCCTTTACCCGGGTGTCAGGATTGACGCCCGTGGCATTGATAATTTCTGTTGCTTTTTTGCGTCCGATACCGTAAATATAGGTTAAACCAATTTCCACCCTTTTGTCACGGGGCAGGTCTATACCGGAAATACGTGCCATCATTACACCTCCATGTTAATTATTGCATATTTCAGCAGTTTTTAACCCTGTTTTTGCTTGTGCTTGGGGTTTTCGCAGATGACCATAACTCTGCCTTTTCTTTTGATAATCTGGCATTTTTCGCATATAGGCTTTACCGATGGTCTTACTTTCATCTTATCCAACCCTCCTTATCCTTTTCCGCGCCAGGTAATCCGGCCGCGGGTTAAATCATAGGGCGACAATTCTACCGTGACCTTGTCTCCCGGCAGAATCCGAATAAAATTCATTCTGAGCTTCCCTGAAATATGGGCCAGTATCTGGTGTCCATTTTCCAGCTCTACCTGAAACATGGCATTGGGCAATGCCTCGACGACTGTGCCCTCTACTTCAATTACATCGTCCTTAGCCAAGAAATACCACCCTCCTTAATTCTCATATCCCAACGATTTCAAGCTTTTTCTGATATCCGCATCCAGCACCCGTGCCCCGGTCTCCAGCCTTTGCTTCAGCTCCTGATCCAGTGCGGGTCTGGGCTTAAGATGTCTTACCTTCTTCTTCTTTGGTTTGTCAATAGTCCGGCCTGCACCATCCGCGATGAGTACATACTCATCGTCCAGCCGCTGGATGATGATAAAGTCCTTTCCCTTGTCTCTGCCGGCCTTCGCCAGCACCACTCTGCCAACCTCAAATTCATCTGACGTCATGGTATCCCTGCCCTTCCAAAGTAAGTATGAGGGGATCCCCATCCGTTATGGCAATTGTGTTTTCATAATGGGCAGATAACTTGCGGTCGCGGGTCAACACTGTCCAGCCGTCCGCCTGAATATCCACCTCGTCCGTCCCCTGATTTACCATGGGTTCGATCGCCAGGGTCATTCCGGGGCGCAGACGCGGCCCCATACCCGGCGGTCCGAAATTGGGCACCTGCGGGTCTTCATGCATTTTCTGCCCGATGCCATGGCCTACAAAGGATTTCACTACCGAAAAACCCCTGGCCTCCACATAGCTCTGAATCGCATGGGACAGATCGGAGAGACGATATCCCAAACGAGCGTATTTCAAGCCTTCAAAAAACGAATTCTTTGCTGCTTCAATTAAAGCAGCGGCTTCATCGCTTATATTTCCAACGGGAAATGTTCTGGCTGCATCCGCGCAATATCCATTGTAAAAGGCGCCGATATCAATGCTGACAATATCGCCTTCCTGCAGCTCGATATCATTGGGAAACCCGTGCACCACCTGGGCATTCACGGAGGCACAAATACTGGCGGGGAAACCATTATAGCCCTTGAAGGCAGGCGTGGCGCTGCGGCTTAAAATGTATTCCTCAGCCAGCCTGTTCAAGTAAGCTGTGGTGACTCCCGGCCGTATCTGTTCTTGCACCACACGCAGGGCACCAGCGGTAATTAAGCCAGCCTCCCGCATTATTTCCAGTTCTTTTTTTGATTTCAAAACAATCATAGCTCTTCCTTACTTCAAGAAGCCCTTGTAGTGACGCATCAGCATCTGGGACTCCAATTGCTTGGAGGTTTCCAGGGCAACGCCGACTACGATCAAAACAGCCGTTCCGCCAAAGGACATAGGCACCTTGGTAATGGCGGTCACTGCAATGGGGATAATCGCCACCAAAGCCAGGAACAAGGCCCCTACCAGGGTCAGCCGATTGGAAATCCGCATCAGGTATTCAGCTGTCGGCCTGCCTGGACGAATTCCCTGCACAAAACCACCATACTGCTTGAGATTGTTGGAAATCTCAACGGGGTTGAAGGTGATCTGGGTATAGAAATAAGTGAAGAATATAATCAATAGTGCATAAATCGCAGCATACAGTCCGCTGTCCTGACTGAACCATTTGTCAACCCAGGCAACAAATCCGCTGCCGGGGGTCATAAACTGTGCAATGGTCTGTGGTACAGCCAATATGGAAACAGCAAAGATAACCGGCAGCACACCGGAGGAATTCACCTTCATGGGAATGTGGGTGCTTTGTCCGCCATACATCTTTCTTCCAACTACTCTTTTGGAGTATTGCACCGGAATCCTTCTCTGACCCAGGTCGATAAAGATGACACCGGCGATCAGAGCGATCATAAATACAGCTAGAACGGGAAGCAGCAGCAGGCTCATCTGTCCGGCACGAATCAGCGTGAATAGATTGACCACTGCAACCGGTGCTCGCGAAATAATACTGGTGAAGATAATCAGCGAGATTCCGTTTCCAATTCCTCTTTCGGTAATTTGTTCGCCCAACCACATTAAGAATGCAGTACCTGCAGTCAAGGTCAAAGATACCACCAGATAGGTCCATATGTTGTTTTTGAGCAGAGCTCCTGCGCCTCTTGCCAGACCATAGGTAATACCAAATGCCTGGACAAAAGCCAAAACAACGGTGAAATACCTTGTATACTGAGCAATCTTCTTCCTGCCCTCTTCCCCTTCCTTGGCCAGCCGCTCCAGCTTTGGAATGGCCACCGTCAACAGCTGCATAATAATGGAGGCGTTGATATAGGGGGTGATGGACATGGCAAAAATGGTGAAATTGCCAAAGGCGCCGCCTGAAATGATATTAAAGAATCCCAGTAAGCCGCCTTGATCGATAATATCCTTGATAAAGGAGCTGTCTACACCAGGTACCGGTACATAGGTGCCTACGCGGTAAATAAACAGCATGATCAGTGTAAAGACTATCTTCTTTCTCAGGTCCTCTATCTTCCAGGCATTCTTAAGGGTTTCCAACATTTTAAATCACCTCTGCCTTTCCGCCTGAGGCCTCAATCTTTTCCTTTGCTGATTGACTGAACTTATGAGCCTGTACGGTCAGCTTTTTGGTGAGGTTTCCGTCACCCAATACCTTGATTCCGTCGTTTAACTTTCTTACCAGACCGGTATTCTTTAACAGTTCCGGCGTAACAACGGTACCATCTTCAAATACTTCCAAATCACTTACATTGACCAGAGAATATACCTTGGCAAATATATTTGTGAAACCCCTTTTCGGCAATCGCCTGGAAAGAGGCATTTGTCCGCCTTCGAATCCCGGCCTGACACCGCCGCCGCTTCTGGCCTTCTGACCCTTGTGTCCGCGGCCTGCGGTTTTCCCAAGCCCGGAACCGGTACCCCGGCCTTTTCTTAAAGGAGTTTTTACCGAACCTTCCGCCGGCTTCAAATCATGTAGTTTCATAGGGCTGCACCTCCTTTATCCTTCGATTTCTTCTACAGAAACAAGATGCTTCACTTTGTCTATCATACCTCTGATAACAGCATTGTCATCATGTATCTTTACAGATCGGATTTTTCTTAAACCAAGGGCCTCCATGGTCGCAATCTGATTCTTCAGACAGCCGATGGTGCTCCTGGTTTGGGTAATTTTCAGCTTTGCCATTATAACCCTCCTAACCTGAAATCTCTTCGACGGTTTTGCCCCTCAATCTGGCAACGTCTTCTACAGTTTTGAGGCTGGAAAGCCCGTTGATTGTGGCATTGATCATATTTCTGGGATTGTTGGAGCCCAGAGACTTGGTCCTTATGTCACGAACTCCGGCCAATTCCAATACCGCACGCACAGGTCCGCCTGCAATAACACCTGTACCTTCCTTGGCAGGAATCATGAGTACACTGCCTGATCCAAACTCACCCTGTATCTCATGAGGAATGGTGGTATTTACAATCGGTACCTTGATTAAATGCTTTTTGGCGTCCTCGACACCTTTTCGAATGGCTTCCGGTATTTCGGCAGCCTTGCCGACGCCAACGCCGACGTGTCCGTTTTCATCCCCTACCACAACGACTGTGTTGAAGCGGAAATTACGACCACCCTTGACCACCTTGGCGACACGGTTGATGCTTACCACTCTTTCCTTCAGATCCAATGTACTGGCATCTATACGGTCCATCTGTTTCCCTCCTTTAAAATTCCAGCCCGGCCGCACGCGCACCGGCTGCAACTTCCAATATGCGTCCGTGGTAGATGTAACCGCTGCGGTCAAACACTACCTGCTTAATACCCTTTTCCAAGGCCTTCTTTGCTGCAGCTTCACCTACGATTTTGGCAGCTTCCTTTTTGGTCTTGTCAGCAATCTGACCCTTTACATCTGGATCAAGGGTAGAAGCAGCTACTAAGGTTGTTCCGTTCTCGTCGTTGATAATCTGAACATAAATATGGTTCAAGCTTCTATATACACATAAACGGGGCCTTTCCATTGTTCCGGATACTTTCTTCCTGACTCTGGCATGTCTGGCCTTTCTGGAGACGTTTTTGTCTTTCTTTGTGATCACCTAAGCTACACTCCTTCCCTTATTAATTACCAGTCTTTCCTTCCTTGCGGAGGATTTTTTCATAATCATACTTGATTCCCTTGCCCTTGTACGGCTCAGGCTCTCTTGTGCCTCGGATCTTTGCAGCCATGGCTCCAACCTTTTGCTTGTCAATTCCCTTGACAATGATCTTGTTGGGAGCCGGAACCTCAAATTCCACTCCGTCCTCCTCGGAAATCTCCACAGGATGAGAGTAGCCTACGGTTAGAACCAGCTTGTTGCCCTGTTTCTGTGCTCTGTATCCTACACCGTTGATCTCCAGGGTTTTTTCAAAGCCCTTGGTTACCCCTTCCACCATGTTGTTCACAAGTGAACGGCTCAGGCCGTGAAGAGATTTATGAGGCTTGCTTTCAGAAGGCCGCTCCAAAAGAACGGTATTGCCTTCCACTACAACGCGTATATCCTTATGAATCTTCTGTGACAGTTGGCCCTTTGGTCCTTTCACGTCAACCACGTTGTCGTCGTTGACCGAAATGGTGACCCCGCCGGGCAGCTGCACAGGAAGTTTGCCAATTCGCGACATATCATTACACCGCCTTCCATTGTGCTGTTTTCAATCTGCATATCTATTGTCTACCAGATATAGCAAAGAACTTCTCCGCCTACACCCAGCTTCCGGGCCTGCTTGTCTGTCATAACACCTCTTGAGGTGGATATGATAGCAATCCCCAGTCCGCCAAGAACCTTCGGCACTTCGTCCTTACGGGCATACACCCTCAGACCGGGCTTGCTGATTCTCTTCAGGCCGGTAATAACACGTTCTTTGTTGGGAGCATACTTCAAAGTAATCTTCAATACACCCTGATGGCCATCATCGATTACGGTATATCCCTTAATAAAACCTTCTTCGGTCAATATATCTGCAATGGCCTTCTTGATATTGGAGGCCGGTACCTTTATCTGTTCATGCTTTTCTACCAGTGCATTTCTTATGCGGGTTAACATATCCGCGATGGGATCTGTCATAACCATATATTCTACCTCCTTCCAGTCTCGACTGACTACCAGCTTGCCTTCCTGACACCGGGTATCTGTCCCTTATAAGCCAATTCTCTGAAGCAGATTCGGCAGATTCCGAACTTCCTCAGTACAGAGTGTGGACGTCCGCACAATCTGCATCTTGTATAGGCACGGGTTGAATACTTGGGGGCACGCTGTTGCTTAATCCTCATCGATTTTTTTGCCACTTATCAATTCCCTCCTTCTTCTCTGAACCGGTTAGACTCGGGCAGCAAAGGGCATTCCTAAAATGCGCAGCAATTCCCTGGCCTCTTCATCGGTTCTTGCAGTTGTGACAATGATGATATCCATTCCTCTTACCTTGTCAATCTTGTCATAATTGATTTCAGGGAATATCAGCTGTTCCTTGATTCCCAGTGCATAGTTTCCTCTTCCATCAAAGGACTTATCGGATACCCCTCTGAAGTCTCGAACACGGGGAAGAGCAACATTGAGCAGCCGATCCAGGAATTCATACATCCTGTCGCCTCGAAGGGTTACCTTCGCTCCAACGTTCATTCCTTCTCTCAGCTTAAAGGCAGCAACGGACTTTCTGGCCTTTGTAACAATTGGCTTTTGTCCGGTAATGGTGGCCAGATCTTCAACTGCCGATTCGAGAAACTTGGGGTTTTCCTTGGCATCACCCACGCCCATGTTTACCACGACTTTCTCCAGCCTGGGTACCTCCATGATGCTTTTGTATTTGAACTTATCCATCATAGCGGATACTGCTTCATTCATATAAAAATCTTTTAAACGAGCCAAATCTTATACCTCCCTTCAGAGAAGATCTCAATCATTGATGACTTCATTGCAAACCTTGCAAACTCTGACCTTGGTTCCATCCTCTAAAACCTGCCGCCCTACCCGGGTAGGTTTGTTGCATTTCTTGCATACAAGCATAACCTTGGAGGAATAGATGGATCCTTCCACTTTTATGATGCCGCCCTGCTGGCCGGCACCTCTGGGCTTTTGGTGCTTGGTCAGGAGGTTGATTCCTTCTACGATGACCTTTCCCTCTTTGGGAAATGCAGCAAGTACTTTGCCTCGTTTGGACTTGTCTTTTCCGGAGATGATTTCTACGGTATCTCCTTTTTTAACATGCATTTTTCTTGGTACGTTCACCACAGCAACCACCTCCTCTTATAGTACTTCCGGGGCCAGAGAAATAATCTTCATATAATCCTTTTCCCTCAGCTCTCTGGCAATGGGGCCAAAGATACGGGTACCCCTGGGTTGTTTTTGATCGTTTATAATAACCGCAGCATTGTCGTCAAACTTGATCAGTGAACCATCCGGTCTGCGAATGCCCTTGCTGGTGCGGACAATGACTGCCTTGACTACTTCGCCTTTTTTCACAACACCGCCGGGCGTTGCACTTTTTACAGATGCAACAATTACATCACCGATGTTGCCATACCTTCTGCCGGAGCCGCCCAATACCTGAATGCACATAATTTCCTTGGCTCCTGTATTGTCAGCCACTCTCAGCCGGCTTTCTTTTTGGATCATCTTGTACCCTCCTTTCGATGTATGGCGAATCTCTTACTGTGCTTTCTCTATGATCTCCACCAAACGCCAGCGTTTTTCGCGGCTCAAAGGCCTGGTTTCCATAACCTTTACGCGATCGCCAATCTGGCATTCATTATTCTCATCATGGGCTTTCAGCTTGGTGGTGCGCTTCATGATCTTACCATACAGCTTGTGTTTTATTCTGGTTTCAATGGCAACCACTATGGTCTTATCCATCTTGTTGCTTACCACTCTGCCGATACGAACCTTACGATTGCCTCTTGTTTCGTCAGCCACGCATTATTCCTCCTTTTCCATCAAGCCTCCAGGGCTTTCAGCTCTCTTTCCCGAAGAATGGTCTTCACTCTGGCAATATCCTTTTTGACTTCACGAATCCGCATGGGATTCTCCAATTGGCCAGTGGCTAACTGGAACCGAAGGTTGAACAACTCACTTTTGAACTCGGCCAGATTCTGATTGAGCTCATCCTGGGACATTTCTCTGAATCGATTAGCCTTCACTACCTTCACCACCCAATTCTTCTCTAGTCACAAACTTGGTTTTCACCGGAAGCTTGTGCGCTGCCAGTCGAAATGCTTCTCTGGCAGTTTCTTCTGACACGCCGGCCAGCTCGAAGAGAATTCTGCCGGGCTTTACAACAGCTACCCAGTACTCGGGGGAGCCCTTTCCGCTTCCCATACGGGTTTCAGCGGGCTTCTCGGTTACCGGCTTGTCGGGGAAAATCTTAACCCATACATTTCCGCCTCTTTTGATATAACGAGTCATAGCAACACGGGCGGCTTCAATCTGGTTGCTGGTGATCCAACCGGGATCCAGCGCCTGCAGTCCGAATTGACCGTAGGTAACCTTGTTTCCGCGAGTGGCTTTACCGGTCATTCTGCCCCGGTGCACCCTGCGGCGTTTTACTCTTTTCGGCATCAACATATTATTTACCTCCCTCCGCAACCGGTCTTTTCTTTGCCTGGGGAAGGACTTCTCCTTTATAGATCCAGACCTTTACGCCAAGCTTACCAAAGGTGGTATTGGCTTCTGCAAAGCCGTAGTCGATATCGGCTCTGAGGGTTTGGAGCGGGATGGTGCCTTCATGGTAGCCTTCACTTCTGGCAATGTCTGCTCCGCCAAGACGTCCCGAAACCATGGTCTTGATTCCCTTTGCGCCGGCTCTCATGGTACGCTGCATTGCCTGCTTCATCGCTCTGCGGAAGGAGATCCTGCGCTCCAGCTGTGCTGCAATGTTCTCTGCCACCAGCTGTGCATCTGTATCGGGAGACTTGATGTCTACGATGTTCAGAATTGTTGCCTTTTTTGTAAACTGTTCAATCGTCTTTTTCAGGCTGTCCGCGCCGGTTCCGCCCTTACCGATTACAATACCGGGCTTTGCGGTATAAATATTGACTTTAATGCGGTTTGCCGCTCTTTCAATCTCAATTTTGGAAATGCCTGCGTGGAAGAGCTTTTCCTTCAGCATCTCGCGCAGCTTGACATCTTCAACCAGCATGTCTGCGAAGTCTTTTTTCGATGCATACCACTTGGCATCCCAATCCTTAATAATTCCAACTCTGAGTCCATGGGGATTTACTTTTTGGCCCACTTAATTATCCCTCCTTGTACTTGTACTTTATGCTTTCAACTCGTCCAGGACGATACTGATATGGCTGGTTCTCTTTCGAATTCTGTTTGCCCTGCCCTGTGCTCTGGCTCTCAACCTTTTCAGGGTCGGCCCCTGATTTGCATATACTTCAGCAACATACAGGCTGTCCGGATCCAACCCCAGGTTGTTTTCCGCATTGGCCATAGCAGATTTTAAGAGCTTGGCAACCGGCTCTGAAGCCGACTTGGGGGTAAACTCCAGAATGGAAAGCGCCTCGCCCACCTTTTTCCCCCGAATCAGATCAATCACAATCTTGACCTTTCTGGAAGAGATTCGGACATAACGAGCGGTGGCATGGGGGCGTTTTTCTCTGTTTTCCTGGCGGGCTCTCGCCTTTTCTTTTATCCTTGTTGCCACTTAAATTCCTCCTTCGACTATTTCAATGCAGTAGACCTTTCCGTATGTCCGCTGTGACCTCTATAGGTTCTGGTGGGTGCAAATTCCCCCAGCTTATGACCTACCATGTCCTCGGTAATATAAATCGGTACATGCTTCCTGCCGTCATGAACAGCAATGGTGTGTCCGACCATTTCCGGAAAGATGGTGGATGCTCTGGACCAAGTCTTCAATACTGCTTTCTTACCCTGATCATTCATTTCCTGTATTTTCTTTAAAAGATCCATACGGACGTATGGTCCCTTTTTAACCGACCGGCTCATCCAGTGTGCCTCCTTTCGATTGTTAAACAGATGCGCAAATCAAACTTTTCTGCGCTTGACAATATATTTATCGGATTCCTTGTTCTTTTTCCTGGTCTTGTATCCCAAAGTAGGTTTGCCCCAGGGTGTAACAGGAGAAGGTCTTCCAATGGGTGAACGGCCTTCACCGCCGCCGTGTGGATGGTCAACCGGGTTCATGACCGAACCGCGTACGGTAGGACGGAAACCCATGTGTCTTTTTCTTCCTGCTTTTCCGATGGTAATGTTCTCATGGTCCACGTTGCCGACCTGGCCGATGGTAGCCCGGCATTCTGCACGAACCTGACGGACTTCACCGGAAGGAAGTCTGACTTGTGCGAAGTTTCCTTCCTTGGCCATGAGCTGTGCGGAATTTCCTGCTGAACGAACCAATTGGGCACCTTTGCCTGCACGCAGCTCGATGTTGTGAATCACGGTACCCACGGGGATATTCCTTAAGGGAAGGGCATTACCGACCTTGATATCGGAATTCGGTCCGGACACGACAGTGTCGCCGACCTTCAAACCGTTTGGACAGATAATGTATCGCTTTTCCCCATCTGCATAGTGCAGCAATGCGATGTTGGCACTGCGGTTGGGATCATATTCGATCGCAGCAACCTTTGCCGGCACATCGTCCTTGGTGCGCTTGAAGTCGATGATACGGTATTTTCTCTTTTCTCCGCCGCCTCGATGACGAACTGTGATTCGTCCCTGTGCATTTCTGCCGGCTTTGCTCTTAAGGGTTACCACAAGAGACTTTTCCGGAGCCTTTTTGGTGATTTCTTCAAAGGCAGAAACGGACATATGTCTTCTGGCGGGGGAGGTGGGATTGTATTTTTTTATCGCCATTTTTTATAACCTCCTTATTGTGCCATTCCTTCGAAGAATTCAATTTCCTTGCTGTCGGCGGTCAGTCGTACATAGGCTTTTTTGAAGGATGGCCTTCTGCCGATGTGAACGCCTGTTCTTTTCATCTTACCTTCCTGCCGAAGGGTATTGACACTTTCTACCTTAACGCCGAAGATCGCCTCTATGGCCTGCTTGATCTCGGTTTTGTTCGCCTTTCTGTCCACGATAAAGGTATATTTTTTGTCTGCTATGGAATCATAGCTTTTTTCACTTAGTACCGGTTTAATAATGATATCATGAGGATTCTTCATTACGCGTACACCTCCTCGACAAGGCGCGCTGCATCCTGTGTAATGATGAAGCGGTTGTAGTTCAGGATGTCCAGTACGTTGAGCGTGTTGACAAATGCCAGTTTTACATTGGGCAGGTTGCGCGCCGCTCTTTCTATGTTTTCATCCTTCCCTTTGATGACCAGCAATGCTTTATCGTCCACCTTCAGGTTATTCAGAACCTTGACCATTTCTCTGGTCTTGGCTTCTGACAGAGCCAAAGACTCCATAACAATGATGCTGTCGTTTTGCACCTTGGAGCTGAGTGCGCTCTTGAGTGCAAGCCTTTTTATTTTCTTAGGGATGGTATAGCTGTAATCCCTGGGCTTGGGAGCGAATGTAACGCCGCCCTTGATCCAGATGGGGGAGCGTGTGCTGCCGTGACGGGCACGACCGGTTCCCTTTTGCCTCCAGGGCTTGGCGCCGCCTCCTCTAACCTCTGCACGGGTCAGGGTAGACTGGGTGCCCTGCCTTTTGTTGGCCAACTGCATCTTTGTGACCTGATACATGGCATCCCTGTTGACTTCAACGCCGAAAACTTCGTCTTTCAGCTCGATTTCGCCAACGGAAGCGCCTTCCATATTATATAAAGCTACTTTAGGCATAGCCTGTCCTCCTTTCTGTCTTACTTGCGATTAGTTCTTGACCGTTTCCTTGATGGTAAGCAGCGTTCCCCTGCTGCCGGGCACTGCGCCTTTGATCAGAAGCAGGTTGCGCTCTGCATCAACCTTCACAACCTCCAGGTTGGCAACGGTTACCCTGTCATAGCCCATACGGCCGGGCAGTCTTTTGGTCTTGAAGACCCGTCCGGGAGAAGATCCGGGACCCATGGAACCGGGCCGGCGATGGTAACGGGAGCCGTGGGACATGGGGCCTCTGTGCTGATTCCATCTTTTTATGGTACCGGCAAAGCCTTTTCCCTTGCTGATGCCGCTGACATCCACCTTGTCTCCTGCCTTGAAGATGTCTGCCTTGATTTCGCTGCCTACGCTGTAATCCTGCGCATTGTCCAGCTTGAATTCTCTGATATAACGTTTATATGGTACATTCCCTTTATCAAAATGACCCTTCAGCGGTTTGTTGACCAGCTTTGTTCTGATGTCATCAAAGCCGACCTGAAGAGCATGATAACCATCTTTTTCCTCAGTCTTGACCTGAGTAACAACACAGGGACCGGCTTCCACTACGGTAACGGGTACCAGCAGGCCGTCTTCTGTGAAGATCTGGGACATACCCAGCTTTTTACCCAGAATGGCTTTTTGCATTTTGTAAAACCTCCGTTCTTCTACAATCGTGGTCGAAATCCTATAGCTTGATTTCGATATCAACACCCGCCGGCAGATCCAGCCTCATCAGAGAGTCCACCGTTTTGGAGGTGGGGCTCAGGATGTCGATTAAGCGCTTGTGTGTTCTCATTTCAAACTGTTCGCGGCTGTCCTTGTACTTGTGAGGAGCTCGCAGTATTGTGATAATCTCCTTATCGGTGGGCAGCGGTATGGGGCCGGAAACCTGTGCCCCCGTTTTCTTTGCGGTCTCTACGATCTTCTGTGCTGACTGATCAATCAAGGTGTGATCGTAGGCCTTCAATTTAATTCTGATATTTTGGTTAGCCAAAACATTTCCCTCCTTTTATTACAACCGGACGCATTTTTTCGTCCTGATAAGTTAGAAGGGGCAATATTGTACCTTGTTTACACTTATCCACGTGTGCCATATTTCACAGAAAAAATAAAGACACAAGAAGCAACCAAGGTATTTCGCCCGATTCATGCGGACTGGTCCGTAAAAATTCCCCGATGCAGCATCGGCAACCTTTTACTTCATCCCTAGTGTCCTAATAGTAACGCAACCATTTAATATTACAATAAAAACATGCGAAAAGCAAGCATTATTTTATGAAATACACTATCCTTCAGCAAGCGCTGAAGGATAGCGATTTTGGATTTTAATTACTCGATAACCGAGGCAACAACGCCGGCTCCAACGGTTCTGCCGCCTTCACGGATGGCAAAGCGCAGACCTTCTTCGATGGCGATGGGGGTAATCAGCTTGATGGTCATCTGGATATTGTCTCCGGGCATAACCATTTCAACCCCTTCCGGAAGCTCAATCACTCCGGTTACGTCTGTGGTTCTGAAGTAGAACTGGGGACGATAGCCGTTGAAGAAAGGAGTATGGCGGCCGCCTTCTTCCTTGGTCAGTACATAAACCTCGGAGTGGAAGTGGGTGTGGGGCTTGATGCTGCCGGGCTTGGCCAATACCTGACCACGCTCGATTTCCGTTCTTTGTACACCGCGCAGCAAGGCGCCGATGTTATCGCCGGCTACAGCCTGATCCAGCAGCTTACGGAACATCTCCACGCCGGTTACGACGGTGGTTCTGGATTCTTCAGCCAGACCTACGATTTCGACGGTGTCGGATACCTTGATGGTTCCTCTTTCCACTCTGCCGGTGGCAACGGTGCCGCGTCCGGTAATGGAGAATACGTCCTCAACGGGCATCAGGAAGGGCCTGTCGGTAGCACGCTCCGGTGTGGGTACATAGCTGTCCACTGCTTCCATCAGCTCAAAGATGGATTTGCACCAGGGATCGCTCTCCACGTCTGCTCCGTTTTGTACTGCTTCCAGTGCCTTCAGGGCGGAGCCCTTGATGATCGGGATGTCGTCTCCCGGGAATTCGTACTCGCTTAAAAGCTCTCTTACTTCCAGCTCTACCAGCTCAAGAAGCTCTTCGTCGTCTACCATGTCGGTTTTGTTCATGTATACGACGATATAGGGTACGCCTACCTGACGGGCCAGCAGGATGTGCTCCCGGGTCTGGGGCATGGGGCCGTCAGCTGAGGATACGACCAGAATGGCACCGTCCATCTGGGCTGCGCCGGTGATCATGTTCTTTACATAGTCGGCGTGGCCGGGGCAGTCAACGTGGGCATAGTGACGGTTTTCCGTCTCGTACTCAACGTGAGAGGTATTTATGGTGATTCCTCTTTCCTTTTCTTCCGGAGCCTTGTCAATTTCGTCGTATTTGGTGGCCTGAGCTCTGCCAAATTTAGACATAACCATAGTGATTGCTGCAGTCAATGTGGTTTTGCCGTGGTCAACGTGGCCGATGGTGCCTATGTTGACATGGGGTTTGGTTCTTTCAAATTTTGCCTTTGCCATGATTAGCATCCTCCTTAAATAAAGCAGTATAATTCTTATTTTGTAATAATCTTTTCCATTATATTCTTTGGAACTTCTTCGTAATGGGACAATTGCATAATGTAGACGCCGCGTCCCTGGGTTTTGGAGCGAAGATCGGTCGCATAGCCGAACATTTCAGCCAGAGGCACAAAGCATCGAATGACCTGGGCTCCCGATTGAGCGTCCATTCCCTCGATTCTGCCCCGGCGGGAATTGATGTCGCCAATTACGTCTCCCATGTATTCCTCGGGTACGGTAACCTCTACCTTCATGACCGGCTCCAGCAGCGCAGGGTCGGCCTTGTTCAGGGCTTCCTTTATGGCCATGGAACCGGCAATCTTAAATGCCATTTCCGAGGAGTCGACGTCGTGGTAGGAACCGTCTACCAGCGTGGCGCGGATATCCACTACCGGATAGCCTCCCAGCACACCGCTTTCCAGCGCTTCCTGTATCCCGTTGTCTACCGGCTGGATGTATTCCCTGGGAACCACACCGCCTACAATCTTGTTTACGAATTCATAACCGGAACCAGGCTCCAGAGGCTCAACCTCCAGCAGCACATGGCCATATTGGCCTCGACCGCCGGACTGCCGTACGAATCTTCCTTCGCTTTTGACCGGTCTGCGGATGGTTTCCCGATAGGCAACCTGGGGCTTCCCTACATTTGCCTCTACCTTAAACTCCCGGAGCATCCGATCGACAATAATATCCAGGTGAAGCTCACCCATGCCGGCAATAATGGTCTGCCCGGTTTCCTGATCGGTATAGGTACGGAAGGTGGGGTCCTCTTCCGCCAGCTTAACCAAAGCTATCCCCATCTTTTCCTGTCCAGCCTTGGTTTTGGGTTCAATTGCCACTTGAATAACCGGCTCCGGAAACTCCATGGATTCCAAAATAACCGGGTGTTCTTCGGCACACAGGGTGTCACCGGTGGTGGTATCCTTCAGACCGACAGCAGCTGCAATATCACCGGCATAAACCTCCTGTACTTCCTCTCTGTGGTTGGCATGCATGAGCAGAATTCTGCCAATACGCTCACGCTTGCCTTTGGCCGCATTGTACACGTAGGTGCCTGTCTTCAAGACGCCTGAGTAGACCCGGAAGAAAGCCAGTTTCCCGACATAAGGGTCAGTCATGATCTTGAAAGCCAGAGCACTGAAGGGCTCCTCATCAGAGGAGTGTCTTTCCGTCTCTTCGCCGGAATTCGGCAGCTTGCCTTTGATGGCGGGTACATCCAACGGGGACGGCATGTACTCCACAACTGCATCCAAAAGCAGCTGTACCCCTTTGTTTTTATAGGACGAACCGCATACAACCGGAACCATCTCCAGGGAAATGGTCGCCTTACGGATTCCCTGATGAATTTCTTCGACGGTCAGCTCTTCCCCGTCCAGATACTTCATCATCAGTTCTTCATCGCTTTCCGCTATGCTTTCCAACAGCCTGTTTCGATATTCCTGGGCTGCATCCTGCATATCCTCCGGTATATCGGTTACTTCACTATGGGTACCCAAATCATCGGTATAGATGTAAGCCTTCATTTGAATGAGATCAACGATGCCCTTGAAGGTCTCTTCCTTGCCGATGGGCAATTGTAAGGGTACCGGGTTAGCAGAAAGACGATCCTTTATCATGCCGACCACTCTATGGAAATCGGCACCCATAATATCCATCTTGTTGATGTACGCCAGTCTGGGAACATGATATTTATCTGCCTGCCTCCAGACCGTCTCAGACTGAGGCTCTACGCCTCCCTTGGCACAAAACACGGCTACTGCACCATCGAGGACGCGGAGAGAGCGTTCAACTTCAACGGTAAAGTCAACGTGCCCTGGCGTATCAATGATGTTGATACGATGATTTTTCCACTGCGCTGTAGTGGCTGCGGACGTAATGGTGATGCCGCGTTCCTGTTCCTGCTCCATCCAGTCCATGGTAGCACTGCCTTCATGGGTTTCCCCCAGCTTGTGCACCCGGCCGGTGTAGAACAATATGCGCTCGGTTGTTGTGGTCTTTCCGGCGTCAATATGAGCCATGATACCGACATTTCTTGTCATTTCCAATGTAAATTGCCTAGGCACTGTGTCGCCTCCTTTCAGTTGTGTTAAACCCAATCACCGTTCCTGATTTTTGCTTCATACCGGTTTTCTCAAGTAAAATTGTTCCTGCAGCTTTCTTACCATCTATAGTGAGCAAAAGCTTTGTTGGCTTCCGCCATTCTATGGGTATCTTCCTTTTTCTTGACCGCACTGCCTGTATTGTTGGCTGCATCCATCAGCTCTCCGGCCAAACGCTGCAGCATGGTTTTTTCACCTCTGGCCCTTGCATAGCTTACCAGCCAGCGAAGACCAAGAGTCTGACGTCTTGCGGGACGTACCTCCATGGGCACCTGATAGGTGGCGCCGCCGACTCTTCTGGCTTTTACCTCCAATACGGGCATAATATTGTTCAATGCCTGCTCGAATACCTCCATGGGGTCCTTCCCTGTCTTTTCCTTTATCAGGTCAAACGCTCCGTAACAGATTTCCTGAGCGGTCCCCCGCTTTCCATCCAGCATAACCTGGTTGATCAGCTTGGTAACAATTTTATTTCCATAGATCGGATCGGCAAGCACTTCACGTTTCGATACATAACCCTTTCTTGGCATCCGTTTCCCTCCCTTCATAGGTACGGCGACACTTCTCTGATTTTGTGGTTTTCCTGTTTGAGAAATGTCCCCAATGATTACTTCTTCGGTCTCTTGGCTCCATACTTGGATCTGGCCTGCATTCTGCCGGCCACCCCGGCTGTATCCAGAGCCCCGCGGATAATATGATAACGTACACCGGGCAAGTCTTTTATTCTGCCTCCTCGGATCAGGACCACGGAGTGTTCCTGAAGGTTGTGGCCGATACCCGGTATATAAGCGGTTACTTCAATACCATTGACCAAACGAACCCTGGCAATCTTTCTCAAAGCAGAATTGGGTTTTTTGGGGGTGGTTGTCCTGACTGCTGTGCATACGCCTCGTTTCTGAGGAGATTCGTTCAGAGCAGGTGCATTGGATTTGTATTCCTCCTGCTTTCTTCCCTTACGGATCAATTGACTGATTGTTGGCATTTCCCCACCTCCTTTCAAAGTAATTCGTGTATAGTCCGGAATGATTGAATGGGTACGATTATTGATAATACCACGCTTTTTTCTATTTAATCATATAGCAGCTGCGGCAGCTGTATGGATACCGCAGCTGCATACTGAGTCCTGTTCAGAAATAAGCGCACCTTAGTATTTTAACACTCCGCTGCAAGGCTGTCAATAAAAATCCTTTTGGTTATTACACTTCCAGCATACTGCTTTCAGAGGCCGGTTCCGGCTGGGTGGAATCCTCCATTTCTTCGGGTGCTTCCTCCTCCAGCTCAGGTGCTTCGATCTCAATTTCGCGGTAGCGATTCATACCGGTGCCTGCAGGGATCAGCTTTCCAATGATGACGTTTTCCTTCAGCCCTACCAGGGGATCGCTCTTTCCTTTGATGGCTGCTTCGGTCAGTACCCTTGTGGTTTCCTGGAAGGAAGCAGCAGACAGGAAGGAGTCGGTGGCAAGGGAAGCCTTGGTGATGCCCAGCAGGATACGCTTTGCCTGAGCAGGCATGCCGCCGTCTGCAATCACCCTTTCGTTTTCTCTTTCAAACTCAAAAATATCCACCAGGCCGCCGGGCAGCAGGTCGGTATCTCCCGCATCTTCCACACGCACCTTGCGCAGCATCTGCCGGACAATGACCTCGATGTGCCTGTCGTTGATATCAACGCCCTGCAGCCGATACACCTTCTGCACCTCCTGAAGCAGATAGGTCTGAACACCCTTCACACCCTTGATCTTCAGGATATCGTGGGGGTTGATGGAGCCTTCTGTCAGCTCATCACCGGCCTCCACGTTCTGGCCGTCTTCCACCTTGATTCGAGAACCGTAAGGGATCAGATAGCTCTTGGATTCCCCTTCGCTGTCGTTGGTGATGACAACCTCCCGCTTTTTCTTCTGCTCATTGACGGAAACCCGGCCGGAAATCTCCGAAATGATGGCAAGACCCTTGGGCTTTCGGGCTTCAAACAACTCTTCCACCCTGGGCAGACCTTGGGTAATGTCGTCCCCTGCAACGCCGCCGGTATGGAAGGTTCTCATGGTAAGCTGGGTGCCCGGCTCTCCAATGGACTGGGCTGCAATAATGCCTACCGCCTCACCGATATCGATGGGATCTCCTGTTGCCAGGTTGCTGCCATAGCACTTGGCACATACCCCGTATTCTTCTCGGCAGGTTAAAACCGAGCGGATATGGCATGTATCGATCCCGGCTTCTTTAATTTGCAGTCCGATGGCAGGAGTAATCAGCTGGTTTTCACCTATGATCTCTTCACCTGTTTCAGGATGGATGACAGGATCTGCCGTATACCGGCCGATAATCCGGTCTTCAAAGGGTTCGATGGCTTCATTGTCTTCCCGGATTTCCTGAACGACAATACCCCGGATTTTTTCGCCGGAGCCGGTAAAGCAGTCATCCGAGCGGACAATGACATCCTGGCTGACGTCTACCAGACGCCGGGTCAGATAACCCGAGTCGGCGGTACGAAGAGCGGTATCTGCCAGACCTTTTCTGGCACCGTGAGTGGAGATAAAGAATTCCAGAACGGTCAGACCTTCCCGGAAGTTGGCGCGAATGGGCAGTTCAATAATCTTCCCTGACGGGTTGGCCATCAAACCACGCATACCTGCCAGCTGACGAATCTGGTTAATGCTGCCCCGGGCACCGGAGGTAGCCATCATGTTAACAGGGTTGAATTCATTCCAGGCATTTTTCAGCGCTCTGGTAACCGCATCCGTGGTTTCGTTCCAGGTGTCGATTACTCTTTCATAGCGTTCATCATCTGAAATCAGC
The DNA here is from genome assembly GCA_012837325.1 of Clostridiales bacterium. Taxonomy (GTDB): domain Bacteria; phylum Bacillota; class Clostridia; order Caldicoprobacterales; family DTU083; genus DURK01. The sequence goes on along the minus strand of DURK01000010.1, from coordinate 9,511 downwards.
CCTCTTCGGTATTGTTTGTATATCTTCTGAACCTCTTCATCGGCCTTGGTCAAAAGCTCCTTCTTTTCATCCGGAACAATCATATCGGACACACTGACCGTAAGCGCTCCCTTGGTGGAGTAATGAAAGCCCAGCTGCTTGATTTTATCCAGTACAATAGAGGTCTCTGTGGCACCATATTGATGGAAGCATTTATCCACAATTTTCCCCAGTACACCCTTATCAACGGTAACATTGATCTCCAAATCAAACATTTCGTCGGGATTGCTGCGATCCTTGAATCCCAGGTTCTGTGGTATGGCTTCGTTAAAAATCACTCTGCCTGCGGTGACGTCGATCAGGTGTGATCTCTTTTCGCCGTCTATCTCCTTGGTCACACGCAGTTTAATTTTGGCATGAAGAGCAATGGAGCCTTCATCGTATGCCATGATGACCTCTTCAGGGCTGCCAAAAACCTTTCCTTCTCCCTTTTGACCGTCCTGCTCAATGGTCAGGTAATAGCAGCCCAGGATCATATCCTGAGTGGGGGTAACAACCGGACGGCCGTCCTGCGGCTTTAATATGTTGTTCGCTGCCAGCATCAAAAAGCGTGCTTCTGCCTGGGCTTCCACCGACAGGGGCACGTGCACCGCCATTTGGTCCCCGTCGAAATCCGCATTATAGGCGGGGCAAACCAGCGGGTGAAGCTTTAAGGCACGTCCTTCCACCAGTACCGGCTCAAAGGCCTGGATACCCAGACGATGCAGGGTAGGAGCACGATTCAGGAGCACCGGATGCTCCTTTATCACCTCTTCCACGACATCCCAAACTTCTGCCCTGACCCTTTCCACCATGCGCTTTGCACTTTTGATGTTGTGGGCTAGACCCTTTTCCACCAATCGTTTCATGACAAAGGGCTTGAACAGCTCCAATGCCATTTCCTTGGGCAGGCCGCATTGGAACATTTTCAGCTCCGGGCCCACTACGATTACCGAACGGCCGGAGTAGTCAACCCGCTTTCCAAGCAGGTTCTGACGGAAGCGTCCCTGCTTCCCCTTTAACATATCGCTTAAGGACTTCAACGGGCGGTTGCCGGGGCCGGTAACAGGCCGGCCTCTTCGTCCGTTGTCTATCAGAGCGTCAACTGCTTCCTGCAGCATACGCTTTTCGTTTCGAACAATGATATCCGGTGCACCCAGATCCAGGAGCCTCTTCAAACGGTTGTTTCGATTGATGATTCTCCGGTACAGATCATTCAGGTCGGAGGTGGCAAACCTGCCGCCATCCAGCTGTACCATAGGGCGCAGCTCCGGCGGGATAACAGGAATGACATCCAGGATCATATGCTCCGGATTGTTGCCGGATTTCTTGAAGGCCTCGACGACTTCCAGGCGCTTGACAATGCGAATGCGTTTCTGCCCGGTGGAAGCCCTCAATTCCGCCCGGAGTTCACGGGACAGTTCATCCAGGTTGATGGCTTGAAGCAGTTCCTTCACCGCTTCCGCTCCCATTCCGCAGCGGAAGCTGTCACCGTATCTTTCGCAGGTTTCCCGGTACTCCCTTTCGTTAAGCAGCTGCTTTTTAACCAGATCGGTTTCACCCGGATCAATGACTACATAAGAGCCAAAGTAGAGAATCTTCTCCAGGGAACGGGGAGACATATCCAGCAGCAGCCCCATGCGGCTGGGGATTCCCTTGAAATACCAGATATGAGAAACCGGTGCGGCCAATTCAATATGACCCATGCGCTCTCTGCGCACCTTGGATCGGGTGACCTCCACGCCGCAGCGGTCACAGATAATCCCCTTGTAACGTACTCTCTTATATTTTCCACAATGGCACTCCCAGTCCTTTTGGGGGCCAAAGATTTTCTCACAGAACAAGCCGTCTTTTTCGGGCTTCAGGGTGCGATAGTTGATGGTTTCAGGCTTCTTTACCTCGCCGCGCGACCATTCCCGGATTCTGTCCGGAGAAGCCAAACCTATCTGTATGGCTTCCAAATTATTCAGCTCAAACAATGGCCATTTCTCCCTTCCTACTATTATTCTTCCTCGTCGTCATCCAGATCCAGATCCAGGTCTGCCAGCAGGTCATCGGAGTCGTCTTCCTCGCTGTCTTCATCGTCTTCACTGCTGTCATCCAGATCGGGAATGGCTGCGATCTCATCCAGGTTGAAGTCCAGATCATCGTCTGTATACTCATCCTCTTCAGCCGGAACCAGTTCTTCTCTGCCTTCGATATTGATATCCAGGTCTTCCAAATCATCGTCAACGACTTCTTTAATATGGATTTCCTCATCCTCGCTGCTCATTACCTTGACATCAAGAGCCAGACTCTGGAGTTCCTTGATCAGAACCTTGAAAGCCTCGGGAGCACCCGGCTCAGGAATGTTTTCCCCCTTCACAACCGCCTCATAGGTTTTCACTCGGCCTACCACGTCGTCAGACTTCACTGTAAGAATTTCCTGAAGTGTATGAGCCGCACCGTAAGCTTCCAGGGCCCAGACTTCCATCTCTCCGAAGCGCTGTCCGCCAAACTGAGCCTTGCCGCCCAGAGGCTGCTGGGTAACCAGGGAGTAAGGGCCTGTGGAGCGGGCATGAATTTTGTCATCCACCAGGTGAGCCAGCTTCAGGAAGTACAAATAGCCTACTGTAACCGAGCTGTCAAAGGGCTCGCCGGTACGCCCGTCATAAACGATCATTTTTCCGTCGCGGTTGTAGTTTGCCTTTTCCAGTGTGTCCATAATATCAATTTCCGACGCACCGTCAAATACCGGGGTGGCAACATGCCAGCCCAGGGCTTTGGCAGCGAGGCCAAGGTGAACCTCCAATACCTGCCCGATATTCATACGGGAGGGAACGCCAAGGGGGTTTAAGCAGATTTCAAGAGGTGTGCCGTCAGGCAGGAAGGGCATGTCTTCCTCCGGAAGAACCCTAGAGATAACACCTTTGTTTCCATGGCGCCCTGCCATTTTGTCACCTACGGATATTTTTCTCTTTTGTGCAACATAGCATCGCACCAATTGGTTGACACCGGGAGGCAGTTCGTCGCCGTTTTCCCGGGTAAACACCTTGACATCCACGACAATTCCGCTTTCACCGTGGGGTACCTTCAATGAGGTATCCCGGACTTCACGAGCCTTTTCTCCAAAGATTGCGCGAAGCAGGCGTTCTTCTGCCGTAAGCTCGGTCTCCCCCTTGGGGGTAACCTTACCTACCAGAATGTCTCCGGAGCGCACCTCGGCACCGATTCGGATAATGCCTCTCTCATCCAGATCCTTCAGGGCTTCTTCGCCTACATTGGGAATATCCCTGGTGATCTCCTCCGGACCCAGCTTGGTATCTCTTGCATCCGATTCATATTCTTCTATATGAATCGAGGTAAAGATGTCGTCTTTTACCAGCTTCTCGCTGATCAGGATTGCGTCCTCATAATTGTAACCTTCCCAGGACATGAATCCGACCAGGACGTTGCGGCCCAGGGCAATTTCCCCCTGATCAGTGGAAGGACCGTCGGCAATGGTCTGCCCCTTGGTTACAATTTCGCCCTCGGAAACGATGGGTCTCTGATTGATGCAGGTACCCTGATTGGAGCGTTTGAATTTTAAAAGGTCATAACGATATTCCTTTTTATCGTCACCTTTAATCACAATTAAGTTGGATGATACCTTTTTTACCACACCGGATTCTTTGGCAAGTACTACTACGCCCGAGTCTTTGGCTGCCTTGTATTCCATGCCTGTTCCGATAATCGGTGCTTCCGGCCTGATGAGGGGGACTGCCTGCCGCTGCATGTTGGCACCCATGAGCGCCCGGTTGGCGTCATCGTTTTCCAGAAAGGGAATCATGGCGGTCGCAACGGATACCAGCTGCTTGGGGGAAACGTCCATGAAGTCAACCTGATCCTGGGGGACTTCCAAAATTTCCTCCCGTAATCGAACCATAACCCGTGGGTCGATAAACCGCCCGTTTTCATCCAGCGGTTCGTTTCCCTGGGCGATAATGTACTCATCCTCTTCATCGGCAGTGAGGTATACAATCTCGTCGGTAACAACCTTCTTTTCATGGTCTACCTTCCGATAGGGTGCCTCAATAAAGCCGTACTCATTAATTCTGGCATAGGTGCTCAGGGAGCCGATCAGGCCGATGTTGGGGCCTTCCGGTGTCTCAATGGGACACATGCGGCTGTAGTGGGAATAGTGCACGTCACGAACCTCAAAGCCTGCACGTTCACGGCTGAGGCCGCCCGGTCCCAGTGCACTCAGCCTGCGTTTATGGGTGAGTTCGGCCAATGGATTGGTTTGATCCATAAATTGCGACAGCTGGCTGCTTCCGAAAAACTCCTTTATGGCAGCGGTCACAGGACGGATATTAATCAGGGCCTGGGGGGTGACCACATCGATATCCTGTATGGTCATTCTTTCCTTGATGACCCGTTCCATTCTGGACTGACCGATGCGGAACTGATTCTGCAGCAGCTCTCCCACAGAGCGCAGCCTGCGGTTGCCCAAATGGTCTATGTCGTCTATATGGCCGATTCCATCTGCCAGGTGAAGATTGTAGCTGACGGAAGCCACGATGTCATCGATGATGATATGCTTGGGAATCAGATCGTCAATGGATTCCTCCAGCGCAGCCTTCAATTCGTCCTCACTTCGCCCCTGGTCCAGAATGGCTTTTAAAGTAGGAAAATGCACCTTTTCATTGATGCCTGCTTCCTTGGGATCAAAGGTCAGCCAGCTGCTGGCATCCACAAAGTTGTTGCCCAGCACCTTCACCGTCTTATCGGAATCCAGTCGGATGTATGCTTCGTTGATACCTGCATTCTGAATGCGCTCTGCTTTGTCGCGGGTAAGCTTTTCCCCGGCTTCTGCAAGGATTTCACCGGAAGAAGGATCGATAATCCGCTCAGCCAGCTGCCTTCCTGCAATACGGGGAGCCAGAGCCAGCTTTTTATTGAATTTGTAACGGCCGACACGAGCCAGATCATAACGTTTCGGATCAAAAAACAAGGATCGAAGCAATTGGTTTGCACTTTCTACCGTAGGGGGCTCACCCGGTCGCAGACGTTTGTAGATCTCCAGAAGGCCTTCTTCCACCGAATTGGTATTGTCACTGTCGATGGTGGCCAGGAGGCGTTCGTCCTCCCCCAGAAGCTCTTTCAATTCTGTATCCGTACCATAGCCCAGAGCCCGCAGAAGAACGGTTACATTGATCTTTCGAGTGCGATCCACGCGGACATAAATGATGTCGTTGGAATCGGTCTCGTATTCCAGCCACGCACCGCGGTTGGGAATCAAAGTTGCGGAGTAGAGCTTTTTTCCTGTTTTGTCGATTTGCTCTGCATAATAGACACCGGGAGATCGAACCAGCTGGCTGACGATAACCCGCTCTGCTCCATTGATGATAAAGGTGCCCTGATCGGTCATGATAGGGAAGTCACCCATAAATACCTCTTGTTCCTTTACCTCACCGGTTTCTCTGTTGATCAACCGTACCCGGACCTTGAGCGGCTTGGAGTAGGTAACATCTCGTTCCTTGCACTCTTCCACTGAGTACTTGGGGTTTTCATCCAAATAATAGTCTACGAATTCGAGAACAAGATTTTCGGTGTAATCACAGATGGGAGATATGTCGTCGAAAACCTCTTTCAGGCCCTTTTCGAGAAACCATTTGTATGAGTTTTTCTGCACTTCGATCAGGTTGGGCATTTCCAGGACCTCATCGATTTTGGAATAGCTCATTCTGGTTCTCTTTCCTAACTGCACCGGATGCAACATGTACATCTCACCCCTTAAGTATAGTTAAAACCAAATTCAATATGATGAATTTCGTTGGTTGTTATGGAAAAATAAGTAAATAGGCATTAATATTTATTATACCCTTGCAATTTATACCTTATTCAGTGTAAAATAGGGTTAACAAGCACTCTGACGGCATTATCGAAACATTTTCCAGAAGCAAGGTTCGTAAAAAAAGGTTGTACAGAATACTATTAATGCAATTTACAATCTTATCATTGACTTGAAATATTGTCAAGGATTGTTTTTTTATGCTAGGAAAACATCAATACATTGAAATGCAAAAAATAAGGAGCTCTATTCTTCAAAAGAGCTCCTTATTTTCTTTGTATTCTGCCGGTTATTTTACTTCAATCTTGGCTCCAACTTCTTCAAACTTAGCCTTGATGGCTTCGGCATCCTCTTTGGAAATGCCTTCCTTAACAGCCTTGGGAGCAGCTTCAACCAGATCCTTGGCTTCTTTGAGGCCAAGTCCGGTTACTTCGCGTACAACCTTGATAACCTTGATCTTCTGAGATCCGACATCAGCCAAAACAGCGTCAAATTCGGTTTTTTCTTCCTCAGCGGGAGCAGCAGCACCAGCAGCGGGAGCAGCAGCAACTGCAACGGGAGCAGCGGCGCTTACACCAAATTCTTCCTCGAGGGCTTTCACCAGGTCAGCAAGCTCGAGTACGGTCATATTTTTTATGGCATCTAAAATTTCCTGTTTGTTCATTTCAAAATCCTCCTATTTTTCATTCATTTTGATTTAAGCTTCTTTTGATTCCTTTACTGCATTCAAAGCATAAAGCAGCGAACGCATGGTACCGCCCAGTACATTGACCAGACCGGATATGGGCGCATTCATGCTGCCCAGCATCTTGGCAATGAGTTCCTCCCTGGAGGGCAGATCGGCCAAGGCTTTGATTCCATCCACGTCGATGACCCTGCCATCCACCAAGCCAACCTTGAATTCCATCTTCTTGAGCTTTTTCATATTCTCGGTTAGAATTTTGGCGGGTGCAACCGGATCCTTCACTCCAAAAGCAATGGCAGTGGGACCTTTCAGGTAGGAAACCAATCCATCCAAGCCAAGCTCCTTGGCTGCAATCTCGGTCAGGGTGTTTTTGTATACCTTGTAGTCAACTTCATTGTTGCGAAAATCACTTCTCAGCTGTGTAACCTCTTCTACCGTCAATCCTCGATAGTCAATCAGGATTGCGCTGCTGCAGCCGGATAATTTTTCCTTGATTTCAGCTACAATCTGCGCTTTTTGTTCTCTGGCAGACATCCTCCACAGCACCTCCTTTCAGTGTTTTGTTGTGGGGCGCTTGCTTATCACAGTCGGGTGCTGCATTAAAATACCCTCTTACCAAAAGGCAAGAGGGCAGTATCATCAATACATTCCCTTACCTCGGCAGGCTGTTGGTTTAAGCTGTTCGCACCTGCTGTCTACGATAAGACCATGCTCCAATTGTATTCAAATGTCATTTGGAAGTATAGTACATTTCTCCCATGGTTGTCAAGCAGCAATTTCAACTCTTAAACGATATGGTTTAGAATTTGGCTGCATTCACCCGGACACCAGGGCTCATCGTACTGGACAGTACCACACTGCGCAGGTAGGTTCCTTTGGCTGCGGCGGGCTTTGCCTTGATGATGGCATCCATCAGAGCCTGCAGGTTTTCATTCAGCTTCTCCGTACCAAAGGACTTTTTGCCGATGGGTGCGTGAATGATGGCGGTTTTGTCCACTCTGTATTCCACTTTACCGGCTTTGATGTCATGAACAGCCTTGGCAACATCCATGGTTACGGTACCGGACTTGGGATTGGGCATGAGGCCTTTGGGTCCCAGAACACGTCCAAGTCGTCCTACCAGACCCATCATATCGGGTGTGGCTACGCATACATCAAATCCGAACCAGTTTTCACTCTGAATCTTTGTAATCATATCTTCAGCGCCTACAAAGTCGGCTCCGGCTTCTTCCGCTTCTTTTACTTTCTCTCCCTTAGCAATGACCAATACCTTAACAGCTCTGCCGGTTCCATGGGGCAGAACAACCGCTCCGCGAACCTGCTGGTCGGCATGCCGGGGATCGACACCAAGCCGAACGGTCACTTCAATGGTTTCGTCAAACTTTGCCTTTGCGATTTGCTGAACCAGCTCCAGCGCCTCGACCGGATCGTATAACTTGCTGCGTTCAACAAGCTTTGCACTCTCCAGATAATTTTTACCATGTTTCATTTCAAATTCCTCCTTGTGGTCATAACGGGTAACCCATGAACGGGCGGGCAACAACCCCCCTGCCACTTTAATATAGGGATAATAATTTACGATTCTACGGTGACGCCCATGCTGCGGGCAGTTCCGGCTACCATTCTCATGGCGGCCTCCAAATCAGCTGCATTCAGGTCGGGCATTTTGATTTCAGCGATTTCCTGAATCTGCTTTTTGGTCAGCTTTGCTACCTTGTTCACATTGGGTTTATCGGATGCTTTTTCGATCCCGGCTGCCTTTTTAATCAAAACAGCTGCGGGAGGGGTTTTGGTGATGAATGTAAAGGAACGATCCTGATAGACGGTTATGACTACAGGTATGATCAAGCCTGCCTGTTTGGCCGTTCTTTCATTAAACTCCTTGCAAAAACCCATAATGTTGACACCGTGCTGACCCAGAGCAGGACCTACAGGTGGTGCAGGTGTAGCCTTGCCGGCAGGAATCTGCAGTTTGATATATCCGGTGACCTTTTTTGCCATTGTTCACACCTCCTTACATGATTACATGATCTATATCTTTTGGATTTGATGATATTCCAGTTCGACAGGAGTATCCCTTCCAAACATGGAAACAAGCACCTTGACCTTTTGCTTGTCCGGATAGATTTCCTCTATGGAACCGATGAAATTCTCCAGAGGCCCCGAGATGACCCGGACATTATCCCCTATTTCCGCATCCAGCTTGATGGGGATGTATTCCACACCCATGGCACGAACTTCTTCATCGGTCAGCGGAATGGGTTTGGATCCCGGACCTACAAAACCGGTTACGCCCCGTGTATTGCGAATGATATACCAGGATTCATCGGTCATAATCATCTTAACCATCACATAGCCCGGGTAGATTTTTCGCAGAACGGCTTTTCTGCGGCCATTTTTTTCCTCAATCTGCTCCTCCATCGGTACCTTGATTTCGAAGATCAGATCGTGGAGGCTGCGGTTTTCAACTGTCTTTTCAAGGTTGGCTTTCACCTTATTCTCGTAACCGGAATAAGTGTGAATCACATACCATTTTCCTTGCGTGTTTTCTAAATCAGACATAACCAAGGGTCCAGGCTTTTCCCTCGACCCGCCTCCTTTTCTTCATAATCAATCAAATCAGTTCATTCTCGTAGTAATCAGCTTGAGCAGCTCGCCCAGACCCAGATCAATGACGCCTACGACAACAGAAAGGATCACAATAAAAGCCAGTACAACCATAGTGGTGTTCGTTAATTCCTTTCGGGACGGCCAGCTGACCTTTTTCACTTCGGAAACAACGCCCCGGAAATATTTCTTGAAGCTGGCTCGTTTCTTATCCTTCACGACTGGTTTTTTTGAGGTATCCTTTTCCTTTGACATTTCTTCACATCCTTATCCTGATCTCACAGAGTACATCCATTATTTGGTTTCTCTGTGGAGGGTATGTCCCTTGCAGAATTTACAATATTTCTTCAGTTCTTTTCGATCAGGATCGTTCTTCTTATTTTTCATGG
>DURK01000099.1 GCA_012837325.1 Clostridiales bacterium | reverse complement strand
CGCATCAGCTCCTCCATACGGGTCTCCATGATGTAATTCTGGGAAAAGGAGGAAAGCAGGATACCCAGAATAAAAAGGGCTGACAGGATGATCACGAAATAGGTCACCATCAGCCTGGTAAACAAGGATCGAAACATTACTTCACCTCGAATTTATAGCCAACGCCCCACACGGTTTTAACCTGCCAGCTGCCCGCTCCCTTGCTGAGCTTTTCACGGATTCGTTTGATATGTACATCCACCGTTCTGGAATCGCCGTAGAAGTCAAAGCCCCATACCTGTTCCAGCAGCTGTTCCCGGGTAAACACCTTATTGGGGTTGGAAGCCAGATAATACAAAAGCTCCAGCTCTTTGGGAGGAAACTCCATCTGACTGCCGTTGACAGTCACCGTGTAATCCGAAAGATTGATGGTTAAATTCGGATAGGAAACCTCCCGGATCTCTTCCTTGGCAGGTCTGTTTCTTCTCAGCACCGCCTTGATTCTGGCGATCAGCTCCTTCGGATCAAAGGGCTTGACCATATAATCATCGGCGCCCAGCTCCAGACCCAGTACCTTGTCAAAGGTTTCCCCCTTTGCAGTCAGCATGATGATGGGAATATCGCTTGTTTTTCGAATTTCCCGGCAGATGTCCCAGCCGTCCAGACCGGGCAGCATCAGATCCAGAACCACCAGATCCGGCGGATTTCCGCGGAAAGCCTTTAGTGCCTGAAATCCATCCTGAAAGGGCTGTACAAGGAACCCTTCCTTTTCCAGATAAAGCTTGATCAGCTGATTGATGTTAAAGTCATCGTCCACTACCATAATACGATAGGCATTCATCTTTTTCTCCCCCGCCTGAAGTGGTGCAGTGTCTTCACCACTCTTCCTGTTTCTCTGTGCGGCAACCCTGCCGGGCAAGCGCTTTTACGCCTGCCCGCTGATGTCAGCCAGCTTCCGATAGCTGTCCTTCAAAGCAGGATAGAGGCTGGTATAAACCTCATAATACCTCTCATAAACCGGGATATTTTCTTCAATGGGGTTTTGTATTTTGGTTACCTGAATGGCCCGGGCACAGGCCTCCTTGACATCCTTGTAAACCCCTGCACCTACCCCTGCCAGCAAAGCTGCTCCCAGAGCCGGTCCTTCTTTGGAATTGGTAACCTCAATCGGCGTCTGGAAAACATCTGCCTGCATCTGCCGCCATAAGGGACTTCTCCCGCCGCCTCCGGAAGCACGCACCTCCCGGATGGGCACCTGCATGGCCCGGATAATCTCCAGACAGTCTCGCAGGCTGTAAGCCACCCCTTCCATAACGGACCGGATCATTTCACATCTGCCGTGCCGGGCAGTCAGGCCGAAGAAAACCCCCCTGGCATAAGGATCCAGATGAGGTGCCCTTTCTCCCATTAAATAGGGCAGGTAAAGCAGACCGTCACAACCCGGGTTTGCCTTCTCCGCTTCCTGATCCATCAAAACATAGGGGTCTATGTCCAGGAAGCCGGCCAGCTCTCTCTCCATACCCCCGAAATGGGTTCTCATCCACTGCAGGGAAAGCCCGGCTGCCTGAGTGACCCCCATCACATGCCAGGTGTTGGGGAGCGCATGGCAGAAGGTCTGGGTTCTCCCGGCAGGATCCATCTTCACCTGATCAATGGATGCAAACACCACACCGGAGGTTCCGATGGTTGAGGAAATCACGCCTGGCTGAATGATCCCGTTGCCGACTGCCCCGGCAGCCTGATCGCCGCCCCCGCCTGCAACAGGAGTGCCCTGGTTCAGGCCTGTCAGGCCGGCAGCTTCTGCAGAGATGTTACCGCTGATCTCATGGGACTCATAGACCTCCGGCATCCAGTCAGGTGAAAAGCCCAGCTTATTCAGTACTTCCTCGCTCCAGGTGCGCTCTGGCACATCCAGGAACTGTGTTCCGCTTGCATCCGAAACCTCTGTCGCATAAACACCGGTCAGCTTGTACCGGATATAATCCTTGGGCAGCAGCACCTTGTCAATCTGCCGGAAGATGTCAGGCTGGTGATTTTTCACCCACATGACCTTGGAGGCGGTAAAGCCTGTCAGCGCAGGATTTGCCGTTATCTCAACCAGTCTTTCCCTGCCGATTGCTTCCGTAATCTGATCACATTCCGCCTGGGTTCTCTGATCGCACCAGATAATGGAAGGCCTGAGTACCCTGCCGTTTTTGTCCAGCAATACCATGCCATGCATCTGACCGGATAAGCCCACGCCTTTTATATCCGAAGGCTGAACCCCGCTGGACTGAACTACCTTGGAAATGGTTTCCACAACGGCATTCCACCAGTCTGCAGGATCCTGTTCTGCCCAGCCGATACGGGGCTGATACAAAGGGTATTCTGACAAGGCACTGGTAATCGTCCTGCCCTCCGTATCGAATAATACGGTTTTTGTACCGGATGTTCCGATATCGATTCCCAATAAATACTGCATACTTCCATTCCTCCTGTTTGTTTTCTTCCAGCAAGCTTAAAAGGCTTACTTCAGCTCCACTACCGTTACCCCGGTTTCCCCTTCCCCATACCTGCCCAGGCGGAAGGATGCTGCGTGAGGATGCTTGCGAAGCAGCTGATGGATGGAGCTTCTTAACACTCCGGTTCCCTTTCCGTGTATGATGGTAACCTCATTCAACCCTGCCAGAAAGGCATTGTCCAGATACAGGTCGGTTTCCACCATGGCCTCCTCTGCATTCCGCCCTCTCAAGTCCAGCTCGGGGGAAACGGATATCACTCTGGGGTTGATTTTTTTACCGGATTTCCCTTCCACTCTCTTCTCTTCCTCAGCCTGCCGCAGATCAGACAGGCTTGCATTCACCTTCATAATGCCCACCTGAACCAATACATTTCCATCCTGATCGGGCATGCTGAGCACCTGCCCCTTTTGATCCAGAGTGGTAATGTAGACAGTTTGACCCAGCTGCAGATTCTGCAGCGGCTTTTTGGAAGAGTGGGAAGGCCTCCGCCGGGATTCCCCTTCCAGCCTGTCTGATGCACCCTTCAGCTTTCTGCGGGATTCTTCAATGGCCCGGTTTCTCTCCTTTGCCTCCGACTCCTGTGCCAGCTGATGAAGCTCCTTGATGATCTGATCTGCTTCTGCCCTGGCATCCCGCACCACCCTGCGGGCTTCCTCCTTGGCTTTGGCAAGATGCCTGGCTTTATGCTCCTCCAGCTCGGACAGCTGCCTTTCGTACCTTGCCTTCAGGCTCTCGGCTTCCTCCAGAAGCTCCTTGGACCGGCTGCGCTCCTTCTCCGCTGCCACCCGGTTCCGCTCAATGCTGCCCATGACATCTTCAAAGCGTACGCTTTCCTGGCTGAGGTATTTGGCCGCTCCTTGAATGAGGGCATCATTCAGCCCCAGCCGCCTGGAAATCTCAAAGGCATTGCTCTTTCCCGGGACGCCGATCAGCAGGCGGTAGGTGGGACGCAGGGTTTCCACGTCAAACTCCACCGATGCATTTTCCACGCCCTCCCGGGTAATGGCATACAATTTCAGCTCACTATAATGGGTGGTTGCCATGGTGCGAATCCTTTGGGTATACAGGTGATCCAGGATCGACATGGCAAGGGCAGCACCTTCTGTGGGATCAGTGCCGGCTCCCAGCTCATCGAAGAGCACCAGGTCGTCCGGGCCTGCCTCCTTTAAAATATGAACGATATTGGTCATATGAGAGGAAAAGGTGCTCAGGCTCTGTTCAATGCTTTGCTCATCACCGATATCCGCAAAGACATTTTGAAAGGTGCCCAGCTGGGTGCCGTAATCAGCAGGCACATGCAGGCCGGACTGAGCCATCAGAACAAAAAGACCGGAGGTTTTCAAGGTAACGGTTTTCCCGCCCGTATTGGGACCGGTGATGACCAGGGTGGTAAAGTCACGGCCCAGCTCCAGGGAAATCGGCACCACCTCATGCGGATCGATTAGCGGATGCCGTCCGTTCCTGATCCGGATGGATGGGATATCCGCCATTTTGGGGCGCACCCCGCCAATGGAAAGACTGAATGCTCCCTTCGCAAAGATGAAGTCCAATTGAATCAGAACCGCCAGTGCGCTTAGAATTTCATTGCCAACCTCATTGACCTGGCTGGTCAGCTCCGCCAAAATCCGCTCAATTTCCTCTTCCTCCCGAATCAGCAGCTGTCTGATTTCATTGTTTGCCTCAACCACCGACATGGGCTCGATAAAAAGAGTTGCCCCGCTGGAGGACTGGTCATGAACAATGCCTGGAATTTGTGAACGGTTTTCCTGCTTAACCGGCAAAACATACCGGCCGTTTCGCATGGTGATGATGGGCTCCTGCAGATACTTGAGCTTCTGAGGAGAATGCAGGTAGCCGTTGAGCCGCTCCCGAACCTTGTCATTGGCCCGGCTGATCTGCCGCCTGATGTTGGCCAGCTCCGGGCTGGCATGATCATACAGGGATTCCTCCGATTCAATGCATCTGCGAATCCGATCCAGTAAAATACGCTGGGTCTTCAGGCTCTCGATCAGGGCGGGAATCAACCGGAGCTCCGTCCTGGCCTTGTGCTCATTCATCCTGGTTTTAACCGAGCTTACCAGGGCCAGCACCTGAGCAATCTGCAGCAGCTCTCTGGGGCTGAGCACCGACCCGATTTCCGCCTTGCGCACACCCTGCCTGACATCGGGAAAGGAAGTTAAAAAACCGCTTCCTTCTACGGCAAGGATGGACTCCGCTTCCGACGTCTCCTCCTGCCATTCTGCTATGTGATCCGGATCTGAAATGGGCTTTAAAGCAAGGGCCTGCTCCCTGCCCAGGTCCGATCGGGCAAAGCTCGCCAGCCTTTCGATGATCTTGTTGTATTCCAAAACTCTCAGGGTTTTTTCGTCCATCATGTCTCCTCAATCAGTTCGATTGCATCCAATCCATTGTTTCTGTTTTATATATTATTTCTGCTCTATACATTGCTTCTGCTATACATTTCTTCTGCTCGATACATTGTTTCTGCTCTGTACATTGTTTTTTCTCTATAAAAAGCAACTTATCTCATTGCCTTTTTATTCTACCCCGCGAAAGAAATGTCCTTTGGTGAAGCCCTTCTCCTTGACGGCTTGTGCATAAGCTGCCAGATCCTCAGGCAGGCTGCTGCCCGGATGATCCAGCGCATAGCGATAGCATTGAATGACAGATCTGCATTCCCCGGGGGAAAGACCTTCCAGCAGCAAGCCCCAGTAAGGGGCAGACAGCCTGTGAAGGGGCTGCATGTTGTCAGCCAGGAAAACAGGCTGACTGTTTAGAAGCTCACTGTAGCAGCGCGATATCCGCTTTTTCCGTACCGGGAAGGTATAGCCCTTTCGGTCGGTCAGCGTATGCGTCCCCATGAAGCTGCATGAATGGCAGCTGCCTTTTCCATCCAGCCTGGTAGCGGACTGGGTATCGGATTGGGGACAGTACTCCAATGTCATCAGCACAAGCAGCCCATATACCAGAATTTCCCACGAGAGGGAAGTCTGATTCATTATATCACGAATTTCCATGGTTGTTAACTCCGGCGAAAGGGTGACGCCCTTCAGGCCCAGGTCGGAAAGCTGCGCCATGGTCAGCGTGTTGGCTGCGTTCAAGGTATGACTGCCGAAGCACTTGTCAATCCCCTTCTCCTTTAGCAGCTTAAGCTGGCCCAGGTTTCCGATCTGGTAGTCATCAAACAAGGTCCAGAAGGCATCAGGCAGACTGCGCAGCCAGGTCATGTCAGCCATTCTCGTTATGGCAGGCAGCACCAGGCGGACCTGGATGCCTGATTGCTGTATGGCCTCTACCTGCTCCCTTAGAGAATTCAGCTCAAAGGAAAAGGATGCCGGTGCGAAGGATAGAATGTCCAGCCCCTTCAAATCCCCGGGCTGATAATCCAGCCGATCCGCATACCCGTTCAGCATGGTTTCCCTTGAGAGGCGGCTCTGCAGCGCAGGCACAGCTTCCAATGGTTCCGGATTTTCCCTTCCATGGAACACAGGCTTTTTCATGGAAACCGCCCTTTTATCATAATAGGCAATTCGTTTCTGCATCAGGTCATCCGCCGCGTCCCTGCGAAGCTGATTTAAAACCGATACAGGCAGGAAGACCTGATCATCCCAATCCAGCTTCAGGGATGTGATTTCAAAGGGGGTGTCTCCCAGTCTGCCCAGCTGCTCCTGAATGGTATGCTCATCCAAGGCCCTTTTCACAGCTGCCTGCACTTCATAATCTCCAACCGCCAATCCTTCCGTACCGTTCTCATCACGAAAGCTCAGCACGGGACAGCTCCCAATCCGGATCACTGCATGGGCTGAAACCGGGATCTTCCTCCTGTACTGGTTTTGAAAGGATTCCTGCGCCGTCTTCAGCTGAGCCGCCCTTGATGTCCGATAAACCCTGGTCCCCTTTTCCGGACGGATGGAAGACGGGATTGCCGCCAGCTGCCCTTTTCGGCCGCGATCTGCAGGCCTGCCGCTGATCAGCAGGCGGTCTACAATCTGCCCTCTGTTGCCGGGCTTGTCTGTCCAAAGCTCGATTCCGTCACCGGGCTCGATATCCTCCTCCAGGGCAATCCAGATCAACCCCTTTTCCACTTTCCTTACCTTTCCCAGATAAATTCCCCAGTGGTTGGGCTTGTCCTTTGCATAGAGATCGCTGTGATCGGTTCCGTAGTAGTAACCTCTGGTAAAGCCGCCTCGATTGAAAATTTGCTCCAGCTCCCGCATGGCTGCCTGATCCGGCTTGTAGTGCCCGGTTTTCAGGATGCTGTCCAGCGCCTTGCGATAGGCTCGTGTTACGACAGCAACGTATTCTGCACGTTTCATTCTTCCTTCTATTTTCAGGCTGGTCACCCCTGCTGCCAGAATCTCATCCAGAAAATCAAGGGTGGACAGATCCTTCATGCTGATATGATAAGCAGACAGCGCATCTTGATCGGTTTTCTTATCCAAGGTGTAAGCCAGACGGCAGGGCTGCGCACACATGCCGCGGTTTCCGCTTCGCCCGCCCAGCAGACTGCTCATCAAGCACTGGCCGGAATAGGAGACACACAGGGCACCATGGATGAAGGTTTCCAGCTCCAGGCTGCTGTTGTCGGACATGTGCTTTAGTTCCTCCAGGGTGCATTCCCGGGCGGGAACGACCCGGTCAAAGCCCATTTCCTCAAGCACCTGCACGCCTTCCAGCTGATGAATGGTCATCTGGGTGCTGGCATGGAGGGAAAGGCTGGGATGATGCTGGGCGATGTACCTTGCAGCACCAAGATCCTGCACGATGACACCGTCTACCCTGTACTGCTCCAGCTCAGGCAGAAAGGATTTGAGCTCCTCCAGCTCTCTTTCCTTGATCAGAATATTGACGGTAATATAAACCCGAACACCATAAAGGTGTGCATATTCCACGGCCTTTCGCAGGCCTTCGTTGTCAAAGTTATCCGCCAGCCTGCGGGCATTGAACTTTGTGCCGCCCATATAAACCGCGTCTGCCCCATTTTGAACGGTAGCCACCAGGGCTTCCCAGCTGCCCGCAGGAGACAGCAGCTCAGGTATCTGTTTTCGCATTCCCTTCACATCCTTCGCTTCCTATTATACTATTTGCAGCGCAAAAAGAAACGATAACCGGGCAAGAAAAAGTGCTGATTGATCATCAGCACTAAAGGTTCTGGTTTCTATCTGAAATTTTAATGGTGTACAATCAAATTTACCGCTTTCCTTTGCGGGAAACGTCATAGATATTGGGGGGCTTGGGGTTTGGGCCGGCATTGGATTGGAGAACAGGCACCGCTTCGGGCTTTGTGGCTGATTCCTCCAGTTCCTCCACCCGGGCCTTTAGGGTCTCAATCTCCTGCCTGAGCTTTAAAACCTCGTCTCCCAGATTCAGCGCTGTAAGAACCGACGCCATGGCTGTACTGAGCCCGGGCTGGGCTTTCAGGATTTCCTCCATCCTGCGGTTTACATGGATGGCCACGGAATGGATGTATTCCTCGGTTTCCGTGCCCCGGATTGTATATTCTCTGCCGGCTATCCTGACAATGGCCTTCGTCTTTTGCACCATCTATGAACAACCCCTATATCTAAAATATGATATATTCTGATACAATTATACACTACCTTCCAGTTTTATACAACACCTTTGTCGAAATTGTCTTGACAATCTCACCGAAGCCTGGCTCCCAATTCCGATTCAAGCAGGGCAACGATTTTCTGATGGGCTTTGTTCACCTCGTCATCCTTCAAGGTGCGGTCAGAGGCCCGATAGGAAAGAGCGTATGCCATGCTCTTGCAGCCTTCGGGTATCTGGCTGCCTTCATAAATATCAAACAGGGATACGTCCTCCAGAATGCTGCCGCCGCCCTTTTGGATCACCTTCAGGATTTGTGCTGCAAGCACCTTCTTTTCAACGATGAAAGCCAGGTCGCGGGTTACTGCGGGGTACCGGGGCAGGGGCTGATACTGTCTGCCGGTTTCCGCCTGATCCAGCAGGGCCTGAAGATTCAGCTCTGCCAGAACCGCTTTGGCATCGGTCTCATAGTTTTCCGCTGTTTTGGGATGGATCTGGCCAAGCACGCCGATGGCCTTTCCGTCCAGCAGCACTTCTGCTGTTCTTCCGGGATGCAAGGCAGAGTGCCTGGCGGCCTGGAAGGTCAATTGATTGTCCAGTCCCAAAAGGGAGGCAAGGGCTTCGATTTTCCCCTTCAGGGCATAAAAATCCGCATTGCTGCCATACTCTCCCATTGCCAGGGTCAGCACCTCATCGGGAAGCTCGGTTAAGGGCAGGGCCTTGGGAAGAAATACGGGGTTGATCTCGAATACGCTGCAGCTTTCAATCCTGCGGTTGTAGTTATGGGACAAAACCTCCAGTATTTGCGGCAGGATGGTGGTGCGCATGATGCTTTGATCCTCCCCCAAGGGGTTGGCGATCCGAACCGCTGCAGGATAATCGGAGGCATCGGTTATGCCGATGGACTGATACACATTGGGGCTGGTAAAGGAATAGGTAACGGCTTCATACATACCCATACCGGTCAGCTCGTTCTTGATCCGGCTGATCAGCTTCTGGTTTTCCGTCCTGGCTCCTTTTGCAGCAGACCCTTCCATCAAGGTTAAGGGAATGCGGTCATATCCGTAAATGCGGGCCACCTCTTCCGCCAGATCCGCCATTCCCTCAATATCATTCCGGTAGGTTGGAATGACAGCTGTCATCATTTCGCCTTCTACGGATACTTCCAGGCCAAGGTCAGTAAGAATACCGGCCATCTGCTCTGCAGCCAGATTCAAGCCAAGCAGCTGATTGATTTGATTCCACCTTATGGTCAGCATCCTGCTTTGGGTGGAAGCGCCCAGCACATCAAGGCGGCCTTCCACCACGGTGCCTGCGCCAAGCTCCTGTACCAGCTGTACGGCGCGTTCCACTGCGGTATAAGCCATATTGATATCCAGGCCTTTTTCAAAGCGGCTGGAGGATTCACTT
Source organism: Clostridiales bacterium (assembly GCA_012837325.1). Taxonomy (GTDB): domain Bacteria; phylum Bacillota; class Clostridia; order Caldicoprobacterales; family DTU083; genus DURK01. The sequence continues at coordinate 12,560 of DURK01000099.1, read as the reverse complement.
CGCAGGCCCAAGGCCTTGGATGTACTGCGCACACTGGCACCATTGAACAAGGCACTTTCAAACACAATCTGCCTGGTCTCATCGGTAATTTCGGAATTGGCACCGCCCATCACCCCTGCCAGGGCAATGGGTTTGTTTTCGTCCGCAATAACCAGCATATCGGTCGTCAGCGCTCTGGGCTTCTCATCCAGGGTAATCAGGGTCTCACCCGGGCGGGCGGGGCGCACGATAATCTTTCTGCCCTCCACCTTGTCCAGATCAAAGGCATGCATGGGCTGCCCCAGCTCCAGCATAACATAGTTGGTAATGTCCACGATGTTGTTGATGGGGCGTACTCCTGCTGCAGCCAGGCGGCGGCGCAACCAGCGGGGAGAGGGCTCGATCTTGATGTCCTTGACCACCCTTGCCAGATACCTGGGGCAGAGATTCGCATCCTCCACTGTGACCTCAAGCTCGTCTTCGATGCTGCCTGTGCCGGGGGCAACGGTGATCTCCGGCATGTACCAGGTCTTTCCGGTTGTAACTGCAATCTCTCTGGCCATGCCCACTACACTGAGGCAGTCCGGACGATTGGACGTGATTTCAAAATCAATAACATCACCGCCCAGCTCCAAAGCCTCCTTGATATCCATGCCAAGGGGGTAGTCTTCCTTAAGAATCAGGATGCCGTCAACCTCCGCACCGGGATAATCGCTGTCCTTCAGCTCCAGCTCCTCCCCGGAGCACATCATGCCCTGGGATTCCACCCCTCGCAGCTTGCCGCGTTTGATGGTCACCCCGCCGGGCAGCTTGGCACCATGCAGGGCCACGGGAATCAACTGTCCGGGTGCGACATTGTCGGCACCGGTAACGATCTGTACGATCTCTTCTCCTACATCCACCTTGCTGACAAGCAGCTTGTCGGCATTGGGATGGGCCTCCAGCGAAAGAATCTTTCCCACCACCACATTGGAAACATCCCCGCGGAGGATGATCACCTCTTCTGCATTGGAACCGGTCATGGTTAACCTTTCAGCCAGCTCCCTGCTGTCCAAATCTATTTCAACATAATCCTTAACCCAATCAATCGGCAGTAACATCTCTTTTCCCTCCTAGAACTGTTTCAGAAACCGGATATCATTTTCAAACAAGAGGCGGATATCGTCAATTCCATATTTCAGATTGGTAATTCGATCCAGGCCCATGCCAAAGGCAAAGCCGCTGTATACCTCCGGGTCAATGCCGCAATACCGGAGCACCTTGGGGTGAACCATTCCCGCACCCAGGATTTCAATCCATCCGGTATGGGAGCATACCCGGCAGCCCTCACCATGGCAGATGGCGCAGGACACATCCACCTCCGCGCTGGGCTCGGTAAAGGGGAAGTGATGGGGCCGGAACCTGGTCCGGGTTTCGGAGCCAAATACCTGCTTGGCAAAGACATCCAATACCCCTTTCAGATCGCCCATGGTAATGTTCTTATCCACCACCAGGCCCTCAATCTGATGGAAAATGGGGGAATGGGTGGCATCCACCGCATCCGAACGGTATACCCTGCCGGGGCAGATGATTTTGACAGGGGGCTTCTGCTTCAGCATGGTTCGAATCTGAACCGGAGAGGTATGAGTGCGCAGCAGGATGTTGTCGTTGATGTAAAAGGTATCCTGTACATCTCTGGCGGGGTGATTTTGGGGTATATTCAGATATTCAAAATTATAAAGGTCGTATTCCACTTCCGGGCCTTCCGCCACATCAAAGCCCATGCCCAGAAAGATCTCCTCCAGCTCATTGAGTACGATGGTCAGAGGATGCAGGCCGCCCAAAGCAGGCCGTTTCCCGGGAATGGTCACATCGATGGTTTCCGACTCCAGGCGTTTTTCCAGCTCCGCCTCCTTCAGCTCAGCGGTTTTCCTGCTCAGCTCCCTTTCCAGGGTAGAGCGGATTTCATTGGCCAGCTGACCCATAACCGGCCTTTCCTCAGCCGGAAGGCTGCCCATTTCCCGAAGCACCAGCGTTAATTCGCCCTTTTTGCCCAGTGTTTTTACGCGAAACTCTTCCAGTTGGGTCAGATCATGCAGGCCCTCCATGGCTTCCATGGCCTTGGCCCTTATTTGCTCCAGCTTTTCCCTCATTGCTTGTAACATCTCCTTTGCGTCTCTGCGTTTCCATCCTATGTAAATACGCGTAATTCATTAAAAAAACCTTCACCCCATTTGTACATGGGACGAAGGCTGTTAACCACGTGGTACCACCCAATTTCATTTCCAATGAAACCTTGTTTGTTTTAACGGACAAATGCCCGGCAGAACCTACTTATCCTTCAGAACTGCAGCTCGGGAGCGAACTTCGATTCCGGATTGGGAGGAACGCTTGCAGCCGATGGCATTCCCTCTCTGGCAAAACCCGACGTGAATCTACTCTTCTCCGTCATCGCCTTTATTTTGTCAAAACCATATGCTTGTATAGGATATATGCTGCTACCGAACCTGTGGTTTCAAAGATTCTCCAAAAAAACTCGGATATCATGGAAGCAGACTCCTTTACAGGTTATTTTACATAAATTATAGCATAGGTAAAAAACCTGTTCAAGGGACTACCCGTCCATTTCCCTCCCTTTTCGGAAAATTTCGTAAATCAGGATTCCTGCTGCCACCGAGGCATTCAGGGATTCGGTCCCGCCTGCCATCGGGATGCTAATCAGGCTGTGAGCCCTGCTCCTTGCCGTTTCACTGACGCCGTGAGACTCGCTTCCAATGACCAATGCGGTTTTGTCAAAGCCCCCCTGCCATTCAAAAGCATCCGTGCCCTTTAGGTCGCTGGCGGCAATATGCCAGCCTGCCCGGACCAGGTTATCGAACAGCTCATCCGCGCTGCCTTCACGATAAAGGGGAACACGGAAAATTGAGCCCATGGTGGCGCGAACGGCTTTCGGATTGCAGGCATCCACACAATCGTGAATCAGAATGACGCCGCCTGCACCGGCAGCATCCACCGTCCTGATAATGGTTCCCAGATTGCCCGGATCCTTTACTCCGTCCAATATTACCACAAAGCCGGACTCTTGTGCAATGATGTTTTGCAAATGGAAATCCCTCTGCTGTATGACCGCCAGCACCCCCTGAGGGGTCTGGGTATCGGACAGGGATTGAAACAGGGAATCCTTAACCACAAGACAGCGAATGCCCAGCTCCCTCCCCCGGTTTAACAAAGAACCGGAATAGCTTTCCGAGAAAACCAGGAGTTCCGTCTGCCAGGAAGAGGACAGGGCCTCTGAAACGATCTTCTCCCCTTCCGCTATGAATTGCCTGCTTTTGTCGCGGTGCTTTTTCCCAAGCAGGCTTCTCACATGCTTGACGGTCTCATTGGATGAACTGGTGATCACCTGCTGAACCTTACCCGTACTGTTCTCAAATCGCTCCATGAAATTCTCCTGACAAAAAAGGCCGCCGGATTCGGAGGCCTTTTGTATTATGCATTCAGTTGTTCTCTGGCGACGCTTACCAGCTGTGCAAAGCCGGCTGCATCGTTTACCGCCATATCGGCCAGGATCTTTCTGTCCACCTGAATATCGGCTTTTTTCAAGCCGCTGATAAATCTGCTGTAGCTTAAGCCGTTGAGACGGGCAGCAGCGTTGATTCTTGCAATCCAGAGCTTCCTGAAATCTCTCTTTCTCAGTTTTCTTCCTGTATATGCATAGGTCTGGGCTTTGATCACGGCTTGATTGGCTGCGCGAAACCGCTTGCTGCTTGCACCGTAATAGCCCTTGGCAAGCTTCAGTATCTTCTTATGCTTTTTCTTGGCATTGACTGCCTTTTTCATTCTTGCCATTTGCGACAACCTCCTTCTGTATTATTTATAGGGAATCAATTCCCTGATGTTCTTCTCTTCCTGGGCAGCAATGTATGTGCCCTTGCGAAGATTTCTCTTTCTCTTTGAACTCTTCTTGGTCAGGATATGACTCTTATAGGCCTTTGCCCTTTTAACCTTACCGGACTTGGTCAGGCTGAATCTCTTGGCCGCTCCACGATGGGTTTTCATTTTTGGCATCTTGTTTCCTCCCTTCAGCTACTCTTTTGGTGCTAAAATCATGATCATGCTTCTGCCTTCCACTCTTGGTTTTCGTTCAACCACCATTTCTGCAGTCAGCATGTTATTGAATTTCTCCATAACCTGAAAGCCGATTTCCCGATGGGCCATTTCCCGCCCCCGGAAACGAATGCTTACCTTAACCTTGTCGCCGGAACGCAAAAACTTGTCAGCATGCTTGGCCTTCACGCCCATGTCGTGTTCTTCGATTGAGGCAGACAAACGGACTTCCTTGACGTCGATGATATGCTGCTTTTTGCGCGCTTCCTTTTCCTTTTTGGCAACTTCAAAACGATACTTCCCGAAGTCCATGATCTTGCACACGGGGGGATTGGCGTTCGGGGCGATCAATACGAGATCCAGTTGTTTTTGATCAGCGATTTCCAGAGCCTGGCGAAGGGGCATGACGCCCAGCTGCTCTCCTCCACTGTCAACCACTCTGACTTCCCTTGCCCTGATTTGTTCATTAATGGAGAATTCCTTATTACTAATATTCGTTCACCTCCGGTATATTTGGCAGCCGGTTGTGCCGGCTGGTGCATGCTCCTACCTGTTTTAAAAAAACAAAGGAGCGGGTAACTTCTACCCACTCCAAAAAATACGCATCGAATATGATATCGCTGCTTGACCTTGCCTGGCTGTCGGCCGGAAGGTGAGAAGTGGATAGCTTCTACTTGTATGCTCAATAAGGATATCACACATTGTTTGCCTGTGTCAACAAAATTTTATTATGGATTTCAACCGCAAAAACACCTCTACACCTTTCCCAAAGCCCTCTTCTTCTGCAGGTAAAGATATCCGTCAACAGCTACCACGATGGCCAATACCGCGCCGATGACGACGCTTTTGAGCAGCGGGTTGATTTCAAACAGGTTGAAGCCGTTCTGAAGCAGTGCAACAAAGGCGGTACCAAAGAATACCCCCCACATATCGCCCTTGCCCCCAAGAAACGAGCCGCCCCCGATAATACAGGCGATCAGAATGTCCATCTGCAGGTTGACACCCAGGTAACGGCTGGCCGATTCAAACCTCGATACCGACAGAATCCCTGCTATCGAGGACAAAAGGCCTGATATCATAAAGCATATGATGGTAATCTTATCAACATTCATACCCAGTGACAAGGCGCTGCTTCGATTGCCGCCGATATAGTAGAGCTTGCGCCCGATATGCGTTTTGGTCAATACCAGCCCGAAGACTGCCAGCAGAATCAGGCAAACCCAGGTCATCAAATACAGACCCAAAAACTTTGTTCGTCCAAAGTCAATAAATGCCTTGGGGAAACCAATGAGGGAATAACCCGTTTCACTCGTCATGATCATTTCAGCAAAGCCGCGAACGATATACATGGTACCAATGGTCGTGATCAGGGGAATGATCTTTGCCTTGGCAACCAATACCCCGTTGATCAGGCCTACTACCAGGCCAACTGCCAGACCGGCCAATACAGCCAGCAGCACGACCAGCGGCTCTCCCAATGCCTGCACCAGGGCAGTCCGGCTCAGTACATAGCCGGCCACAATGCCCGACATACCCATTACGGAGCCAACGGACAGATCAAACATGCCAAGAATGATGAGCAGCATCATCCCAATCGCGATGATGGAGTTGGGGGCGATGGTCGTTTGCAGGGAATCCAGGTTGTTGCGAACCAGAAAATAAGGGCTGAAAACAGCTAAAGCAATCGCGAATGCAAGGCATATGAGAAGACTGAAAAAATAGTCCTGATTTCGTAAATAGTTGAATGCTTTTTTAACCATGGCTTCATCTCCTTAGCAGCTTAAAGGGCTTGTACTTGTACTTGTTTATCCATACATCGATGGATACAGCAATGACCAGTATGATTCCTATGACCACCTGCTGCAGGTTGGGCTCGATCCGGTAGATGATCATTCCGTTTGTGAGCAAGGCAATAAAAAGCATGCCCGCAGCGGATTTCAGCATGCCGCCCCTGCCTCCTGCCAGACTTGCTCCGCCCACCACGCAGGCTGTAATCAGACTGAACTCCAGCCCGGAGCCGGTCAGAATGTCCGAGTGGGTAATCCGGGAGGTGGCAATGATGCCGCCTAGTGCAGCCGTTAAGGCACATGCTGCAAAGGACAGCACCTTCAGTTTATTGGTCTTGATGCCATACAGCTTGGCTGTTTCCTCGTTATGGCCGACATAATAAAGCTGCTTGAAGGAAGGAGCCTTTTGCAGCAGCACTTCGAATACCAGCACAATCAGCACCATGGCGAGAATCGTCCAGTTGATGCCCATGATTCGAAATTTGGCAAAATTGCGGTAGGCTTCCCCATAGATATTGGCAGTCATCATATTGAATAATACGGCAGTCAAGCCCTTCAGAAGGGACATGGTGCCCAGGGTCACCATCATGGAATTCAGCCTCAGCTTTGTCACCAGCAAGCCCACACCTGCCCCAAAGGCAGTACAGAGCACCAAGGTTAACAGGACGGAGGGAAGAAAATTCCACTTCCCCAGAACCATCAGCACCCCTGCCATGGTGCCTGACAAGCCATACATGGAGCCGACGGCAAGGTCGATTTCCCCTAAAATCAGCAGAAATGTGAAGCCGATTACGGCAAAAAACTGAATGGAGACCCCATATAACAGGGAATACAAATTGTTATAGGTCAAAAAGGTATCGGATGTGAAGGTCAGGAGCAAAAAAATTGCTGCAATCAGTAAAAATACCGTATAATCACTTGGCTTGAATCTTTTGCGTTCGTACAATTGCTTATCCACAGTGCCACCCCTCTCAAGATTGAACCAGAGCGGCATACTGCATAACGCTCTGTTCACTGATGTCATCACAGTCAACGATTCCAGCCAGCCTGGAGGTGTTCATGATCAAGATGCGGTCTGAAAGCGTGATCAGCTCCGGCAGGTCGGAGCTGAAGCAGATAATGGTGACCCCTTGCTCCGATAGATGATTTAAGTAATTCAGAATCTCCACCTTGGCACCCACATCGATGCCTCTTGTGGGATCGTTGGCAATGATCAACTCAGGGTCGGTACCCAGCCCGATGGACAGCATGACCTTTTGCTGGTTTCCACCGGATAAGCTCAAGGGTTTATCGTAAATGGAGTTCAAGGTGACGGAAAATTCCTTGATATATTGGTCGGCATGCCTGGATATCATGTAATTGTTGAGCATGCCGTATTTTACAAGCTTTTTCAGTACCGGGGCTGCGATGTTGTCTGCGATTGACATCTCAAAAAAGATGCCTGCATCCTTCCGGTTGTTGCTGAAGTACACCATCCCTCTCTCTATCAGGGACACGGGATCGATATGATGGATCTTCTCCCCCTTGAAATAGATCTCTCCGCTGTCCCTTTCATTCAGGCCGAATAGTATACGGGACAATTCATAGGTGCCGGATCCTTCCAGCCCGAATATACCCAGTATTTCTCCCTTTCTCACGCTGAATGAAACGTCTTCCACCGCATTTTTTCGGTTTATGTTCCTTGCTTCATAAATGACAGGCGCATCCTTGGGGATGGTTGATATTTTTTTTGAATAAATGCTCTTGCTGAAGTCCCTTCCTACCATGTTGCTGATGAGTATGTTTTCTGTCAGCTCTTCGTTGTTTTCCAAGGTGCAGATATACTGGCCGTCGCGCAGCACAGTGATCCGGTCGCTGATTTCCATCACCTCGGAGATTCGATGAGAAATATAGATGATGGTGATCCCTTCATCGCGCAGCTGCTTTAATATGCGCATGAAGGTCATGGTTTCCTGTGTGTTAAGCCCCGATGTGGGTTCATCCAGCAGAACAATCTGCGCCTTGCTGCTTAAGGCCCGCAGTATTTCAACCATCTGCTGGTTGGACAAACGCAAATCCCGCATCTTAGCCGTGGGGGAGATGTCCACATCAAAGCGCTTGATGCTTTCCTCAGCCCTTTTGATCAACTCTTTTCGATCAATGATCCCATCCTTTTTGTTATCCAGTGGAAAAGGATAGATATTCTCATAAACCGTCAGATTTTCAAAAATGGACAGCTCCTGATGAACGACTGATATGCCATGCTCCCGTGAAATGATCGGATGATACTGGGTGATCTTTTCACCGTTTATGACAACATGCCCGGAATCCGGTGTATGTTCCCCTGTCAATATTTTGATCAGGGTGGATTTACCAGCTCCGTTTTCGCCCAGCAGGGTATGGATCTCGCCTCGTTTAACGGAGAACGAGACGTCCTTCAAGGCCTGTACCACTCCAAAACTTTTCGAAATGTGATTGATTTCCAACACAACATCATTTGGATTCATAAGCAAAACCTCCAGCCTGTATGCTATAAAATGGCTGTGCCAGACTGACAGCCTGACACAGCCCAACTGCTTTGAATACAATTATTCGTATAAATCTGAATCGTATGGTGTCATGTTTTCCACAATAAAGTTCTCAACATTGTCCTTTGTGACAAACACCGTACCATTGTAAATGGTTTCGGGAATCGGGTTGACATCCGATGCCGCATTATCGGCGCTAACCGGAATATTCATCATATCGCCCTTTGTGATGGCCTCAAGCATAATCAGGGCCTGATAGGGCATGGAAGCGGTTTTGTTTACCAGTGTGCAGTTAATATAGCCCTTCTTAATGTAGTCGAGTGTGGTTACCTCTCTGTCATGTACGACAACCACATAGGAACCCGGTTCCAGGTTCAATTCTTCCATTGCGCCGCCGATCCCTGCACCAGAGCTGGAATCCAGACCCACAATGGCAGTCATTTCAGGATAGTTGTTGAAGGCGGTTTTCGCCTGCTCAATGGCCGTTTCGGTAACAGCCTTGTCATCCAGCTTGGCGATGACCTCCCAGTTGGAGTTGGCTGCCAGATAAGTTTCAAAGCCGCTCAGCTTCTGATCGGTATTGGCTGCGCCCCAGTTTCCCATGACCACAACCTTTCCGGAATCCCCGCCCTCTTCAATGAGCTTGGCAGCGGTCTCTTCACCTGATCTGTAGTTGTCAAGGCCGATAAATGAAACAACATTGGCGTTGTCCATGGTGGATTCAATGGCAATAACCGGAATCCCTGCAGCAGCAGCCTTTTCAACCGCCGGCAGGATGGAGGCATCAAATATGGCTGTGATGATTCCATCGGGTTGTTTGGTTATAGCCTGTTCCATAGCCTGGGCCTGGGCAGCCGGATCCCAGCCGTCCGGTCCATACTTCACTACCTTGGCTCCGACCTTTTCCGCAGCGAATTCAAAGCCCTGGTGAACATCGTACCAGTAGGGATGGTTGTGATTAACGCCAACATAGTAATAGGTATGCTGCTTGTCAGCTGTTGTACCATCTGGTGTATTGCCGTTTCCGTTGTTGTCTGCAGGTGCATCCTGCGTGCAGCCGGCAAATAAAGCTGCGACCAGAGCAAGTACAAGAATAAACCCTAGAATCCTTTTTCTTTTCACTTTGTTGTCCTCCTCATAAATGTATTTGTAAGCAGTATAGATACTGCTTACATACTTAACGCAACTGGCTGGCTTGCTTGAATGACCAGTCACATTAGTGTCGTAACTTCCATTGCAGATATACACTGGTTCATCTCAAGGACTCGAGTTCTTTGTCCGTAATAATTTATAACCATCTTACATATGACTAAAGCATTGCATTGTTCATATCTTTCACTTTTCATATAGGTATATAAAAAAGAATTGATCATTACCGTTTTCTACAGAATTTAGAGCATAAGAAAATTATAATCAGCCCAAAAAACGTTGTCAATAAATATTTTTCATCTAACTTCGTTTTGATACGCGAATTCTCTCTTCCTTGTATTACGATTTATATGTAAAAACTTATAAATAAAGACCGCCGGAAATTGCATACACTGCATTTCCCGGCGGTCTTCAAACCTTCATCCCTGTTCTTTACAGGGCTTTGTCTTTTATTTCCTTCAGCAGCATGGTCTTGAACTCATTAAGGCCCATGGTGCCCAGATCCCCTTTTCTGGAGCGCACCGCTACCGTGCCGTTCTCCAGCTCCTTGTCGCCGATAATCAGCATATAGGGTATTCTTTCCATACGTGCTTCCCGGATCTTGTAGCCGATCTTCTCATTTCGCAGATCGCTTTCCGCCCGGATATCACTGTCCAGAAAATCATCCATGATTCGGGAGATGTACTCGTTGGAGCGGTCGGTAATGGACATAACCTTCACCTGTACCGGTGCCAGCCAGGTCGGGAAGGCTCCGGCAAAATGCTCGATCAGAATGGCGATGAATCGCTCAATGCTGCCGAATATCACCCGATGAATCATAACCGGCCTGTGCTTTTCTCCGTCGGAGCCGGCATAGGTCAAATCAAAGCGCTCGGGCATCTGGAAATCCAGCTGAATGGTACCGCACTGCCAGGTTCGTCCCAGACAGTCCTCCAGGTGGAAGTCAATCTTCGGCCCGTAGAAAGCGCCGTCCCCTTCGTTTATCTTATAGGGCATGCCCTTCTCCTCCAAGGCTTCCCGCAGGGCATTGATCGCCTTATCCCAGTCTTCCTCGCTGCCCATGGAGTCCTCCGGCCGGGTGGACAGCTCAACATGATACTTGAAGCCGAACAGGTTGTAAAAATCATCTACCATATCGATGACGCCGATGATTTCATCCTTGATTTGTTCCGGCAGCATGAAGATATGGGCATCGTCCTGGGTAAAGCAGCGCACCCGCATCAGGCCGTGAAGCGCACCGGATAATTCATGGCGGTGTACCAGCCCCAGCTCGCCTACCCGAAGGGGCAGATCACGGTAGCTGTATATTTTCCTGTTGTATACGATCATGCTTCCCGGGCAGTTCATAGGCTTGACTGCATAATCCATATCATCGATTTTTGTAAAATACATGTTGTCCTGATAGTGATCCCAGTGTCCGGAACGAATCCAAAGATCCCGGTTCAGGATAATGGGGGTTTTGATCTCCTGATAGCCGTGCTTGATATGCTCCTTCCGCCAGTAATCCTCCAGGAGGTTTCGAATCACCATGCCCTTGGGATGGAAGAAGGGGAAGCCCGGGCCTTCTTCCTGCAGGCTGAACAGATCCAGCTCCCTGCCCAGCTTGCGGTGATCCCGCTTCTTAGCCTCCTCCAGCCGCTCCAGGTATTCCTCCAGCTGGCTTCTCTTCGGAAAGGTCACACCATATATGCGCTGCAGCATCTTGTTCTTTTCGCTGCCTCTCCAGTAGGCTCCTGCCACATTCAGCAGCTTAATGGCCTTCACTGCGCCGGTGGACAGAACATGAGGGCCGGCACACAAATCGGTAAACTCACCCTGGCGGTAGAAGGAAATCACAGCATCCTCCGGCAGATCGCTGATCAGCTCTACCTTGTAGCTTTCCCCCTGCTCCTCTACAAAGCGGAGGGCTTCCTCCCGGGGCAGTTCAAAGCGGTTGAGCTCCAGGTTTTCCTTTACGATCTTGGTCATTTCCTTTTCAATGGTTTCCAGATCCTCGGTGCTAAAAGGGCGATCCACCTCAAAGTCGTAGTAAAAGCCATTGTCAATGGCCGGCCCGATGGCAAGCTTGGCTTCCGGAAACAGGCGCTTTACCGCCTGAGCCAGAATATGGGAGGAGGTATGCCAAAATGCCTTTCTTCCATCCAGGTCATCAAAGGTTAATATATTCAAATCGGAATCCTGGTGGATTTCCTTTCTGACATCGACGGTGCTGCCATTCACCTCGCCCGCCATGGCAGCGCGGGCCAGGCCCGGGCTGATGTCTCTGGCGATGTCCAGCACCGACATGCCTTCCGGATATTCCTTAACGGAATTGTCTTTTAATCGGATTTTCATTCTTTGCTCTCCTTTCATACTGGTTAAAGTATAACGATGCCACAATCATACAAAATAAAAAAGCCCTCATCCCGTAAAGGGACGAGAGCACTACTCGCGGTTCCACCCTTGTTGGCAAAAAACTCTGCCCAACTCGTATGGATGATAACGGCATCCTGCCGGAACGCTCCAAGGCTGGTTTTCAACCAATCCTGCCCGGGAATGCTTTCAGCCTGCGGCCTTCCCTCTCTGGTGACGGGGCTTTGGTTTACTCGTCCTCTTCATCGCATTTCAACGTATTCTGCTGTTTATTAGCAATCATTATAATCCGCCCTGGCACGAAATGTCAAGAAATATTTCTCAGCAAAAGCAGCAACAGCCCCTGCACCAGCCCGATCACGCCTCCAAGAACCCCTCCCAGGTATTCGATGTACTTGAGCTCCCGGCTGGCAACCTCCAGAGTCAGCCGCTCGACCTCCTCCAGCTCCAGGGCCTTGATGCGCTCCTCCACCAGATTGCTGATGTCAATCTTCTGTACAGCGTCCTCGATCATTTCTCCCATGGAATGGTCTACAAAGCTTTGGATCTCCTGGGTAAGAATATCCCTTATCCGGGTCAGGATGGCCTGTTTAATCGCTCCCGGAACAAAGGAAGGAATTCTCTCATCAATCGCTGCCAGAATCTTAAAGCGTATGGTTCGAATCAGTTCCGCCCTGTTTTCGCCTTCAATCAGCCTGCT
>DURK01000098.1 GCA_012837325.1 Clostridiales bacterium | reverse complement strand
TCCGTGCGGATGGTCACGATTTTGCTGCCGCAGCAGCGGAAAAAGGAGCGGCAGCTGTTTTGCTGCGCCGGGACGTGGAGCTGCCTGCGGGCATCACCAAGGTCTATGTGGAGTCCCCAAGAAGTGCGATGGGCCCCGTATCGGCAGCCTTTTACGGGAACCCCTCCGGGAATTTGATCCTGTTTGGGGTGACAGGCACAAATGGAAAAACCACCACCACCTATATGATCAAATCCATTTTGGAGCAGGCGGGCAGGAAAACCGGTTTGATCGGAACCATTACCAATATGATCGGAAACCGGATGATTCCCGCAGAAATGACGACTCCGGAATCCGCTGATCTGCAGAAGCTGCTGGCAGCCATGCTGCAGGAGGATGTGGATGCGGCAGTGATGGAGGTATCCTCCCATTCGCTGGAGCTGGAGCGGGTGAACGGATGTATTTTCGAGGTTGGGGTTTTCACCAATCTGACCCAGGATCACCTGGACTTTCACGGCACCCTGGAGAAGTACCGGGAAGCCAAGGCCAGGCTGTTTGAACACTGCCGTCTGGCTGTGATCAATGTGGATGATGAAAGCGGACGCATCATATTGGACGGGCTGAAATGCCAGGCCTTTACCTATGGAATTTACAAGCCTGCCGACATCTTTGCTCGGGATATTGAAATAACCGAAAAAGGGGTTGTCTTCAACCTTCATATCCTGGGAGCGAAAATTTCCATCAACCTGGGAATTCCGGGGATCTTCAGCGTTTACAATGCCCTGGCTGCTGCTGCTTCCTGCTATGCAGCCGGAGTTTCCCTTGCAGACATTCAATCCGGCCTTAACAGCATCGACGGCGTGCCCGGGAGGTTTGAACTGCTCAATACCGGAACACCTTATTCGGTGATACTGGACTATGCCCATACCCCTGACGGTCTGGAAAACATCTTAAAGACCGCCAGGGAGCTGACCAATGGCAGACTGGTAACCCTGTTTGGCTGCGGAGGGGATCGGGACGCAGCGAAACGTCCTTTGATGGGGGAAGTGGCAGGGAAGTATTCGGATTTCTGCATCGTTACCTCCGACAACCCCCGCAGCGAAGAGCCCATGGATATTATTCGTGATATCCTGCCCGGCATCAACAAAACCCGCTGCCCTTATCAGGTAATCGAAAACCGGAGAGAGGCCATCCAATTTGCATTGACAAATGCAAGAGAAAGTGATGTGATAATACTGGCCGGAAAGGGTCACGAAACCTATCAGCTGGTTAAGGGACAGACCTTTGATTTTAATGAAAAGGAAATCGTGGCAGAGATTCTTGGAAGGGAGAAGGTTTGATGAAACCTCTGTCCGTACATGAGGCAGCGGATGCAGTCCGGGGGCGTATCATCCGGGAAGGCAGTGCATCCGTCATCAACGGTGTTTCAACGGATACGCGCACCATACAGCCGGGGAACCTCTTTGTTGCCCTGGAGGGGGAGCGCTTTGACGGGCACGACTATCTGCAGCAGGCAGCTGATAAAGGAGCCGCCGCAGTTTTGATACACAATCTTCATAAATTTTTACCGGAAGGGGTACATACAATTGTAACAGGGAATACCCTGGCAGCCCTGCAGGATCTGGCTGCCTGGCACCTGAAATCCTTCTCCATTCCGGTCATTGCCGTTACCGGCAGCACGGGAAAGACCACAACCAAGGACATGGTTGCCAATGTTCTTTCCCGGAAATACAGCGTACTGAAGACCCAGGGGAACTTTAACAATGAAATCGGACTCCCAATGACCTTGTTTGGTCTGGAAGCTCATCATCAGATCGCTGTACTGGAAATGGGAATGAGCGGCTTTGGTGAAATCCGCCGACTGGCTGCCATTGCCCGCCCAAAGGCTGCGATCTTTACCAATATAGGGGT
>DURK01000097.1 GCA_012837325.1 Clostridiales bacterium | reverse complement strand
TATTAGGTATCATTTCTTATAACAATATGGCTACGGATTTGCTTCCAGCTATGGAACTGCCTTATGTGGTAGTTATAACAGCTTATCCGGGTGCCAGTCCGGAAAAAGTAGAGCAAATGGTTACCAGGCCATTGGAGTCTGTATTGAGCACCTCCAGTGGTCTTAAAAACATCAGCTCAATATCCAGTGAAAATTCCAGCACCATAATTCTAGAATATATACAGAACACCAATATGGACAGTGCTATGATAGAACTATCAGGAAGCATTGATACCGTTTCTGCTATGTTCGAAGATCAGGTGGGAACACCAATATTATTACAAATCAGCCCGGATATGCTGCCCATCGTTGTAGCCAGTGTTGATCGGGAAGGTATGGACATAGGTGAATTATCCGAATTTACCGAAGATATCATCGTGCCTGCTTTTGAAAGATTGGATGGGGTTGCTTCTGTCAATGCCAGCGGCCTTATAGAAAAACAGCTTGAGATTTTATTGAATGAGGAAAAGATTGCTGATTTAAACAGTCAGATTCAAGCAGATATTGAAAAGCAGCTGGATGAGAATCGGGAAGCATTGGAGGAGGCAAAGCAGGAAATTGCAAAAGGCCGGGAAGCTCTTGAGCGAGAGTCGCCGGGCCAAAAAAACCAAATTGCGAAATCCAGTGCAGAGCTTGATAATGCCATTGCAAACCTTAATGCTCTATTGGCGGAGGAGGCCAAACTGGAGGCACAAAAACAGGCATTTGAGAAAGAAAAGGAAACCATTGAACAGGTTATCGATGCAAACCAGAATTTTGAAGAGCTTTTTTCAGTGGATTTGGAAGACTTACCCTCTGAAATATTTGATGCCCTTATGCAGGAAATCAAAAACAGATTGCCCTTCGATGTACCGGATCTTTCCCAAAGTGAAGTACATGAGTTGTATCGGCTGCTTGAGAGTCTTTTTCCCATGGGCTTAGAAGGCTTATCCCCTGAATTGTTTCAATCCATTATGGAACAGATAAGAGACAGCTTGCCCCCAGAACTATTGGAGCTTTCCCAACTGGAGATGGCGGAATTTTATGACCAATTGAAGCAGTTTTTTTCCACGGACATTTCCAGCCTGCCCTCTGAAATTTATCTAATCATCAGACAGCGAATAGAAAACAGGCTGCCTGAGGAAATACTAAATCTTTCTCAGGAGGAAATGGCAGAGCTGTTAGGCAACGCAGCAAAAGTCCAGGCAAGATTAATTGCCATTGATATGGAGCTTCAGAATATCAATATTCGCCAGATGACCCTGGCAGCTATGAAACCCCAACTGGAAAGCGGTCTGGATCAGGCAAGGGCAGCAATGGAACAGCTGGAGTCAGGCAAAATTACCATGGCTGTTGAGCTGGCAAAGGCTCAAGTGCAGCTGGAGCAGGGGGAAGCAGAGCTTGAGGAAGGCATGGAAGAGTTTGATAAAGCCAGGGAGCAGGCACTGGAAGGAGCAGATCTAAATAAAGTTCTTACACAGGATCTTTTATCAAATATCCTTATGGCTCAAAACTTTGATATGCCTGCCGGTTATATTAAAGAAGGCAATCAACAACATCTAGTGAAGGTTGGTGAATCTTTTGGTTCACGTGAAGAAATTGAAGATATGCTTGTATTAAGCATGGATCCTATAGGGGATATCAGGCTTCTTGACATTGCATATATTGAACTTACAGATAATACATCGGATATCTATACTAAAGTAAATGGTAATGTAGGTATTTTATTGACCTTCCAAAAACAAAGTACTGCCTCAACTGCGGCTGTGTCAGATTCAATAGGCCGTCAGATTGACACACTGGAGGATCAATATGAAGGGCTTAATATT
>DURK01000096.1 GCA_012837325.1 Clostridiales bacterium | reverse complement strand
ATGATTTAAAGCTTTATATGTTTTGCGTACCGCTGTTGAATGCCATCGCTTCCCTTAAAATGAGCCTGGGCGGTGTCATCAATTACACCTACCTGGGAATCGGTCTTGGAACATCTCTGGTTTATGTCATCCTTTCGCTGATGCTGGCGGCCTGGATGTTCAACAAGGAAAAATATCTGTTTCGGAGCTAGTCCCGGATATTCCTTCGCTTTTTGCTAATAATAGCATTATGAAGCAAAAAAAGGCGAAAGGAAGTGAAGCAATGGATAGACTGTCTCTTGTACTTGTCATCATCGGTGCCATTAATTGGGGTTTGATTGCCTTATTCCAGTTTGATCTGGTGGCATCCTTATTTGGAGGACAGGATGCAGTACTCAGCCGTATTGTTTATGGTCTGGTCGGCCTGGCTGGTTTGTATTGCATAACCTTGCTTTTCCGTGAACGCGAAAAATCCGTAGACTGAGAAGCAAAGATGTGAGAACCGTTTTTCACAATTTGAAACGAATGAAATGAAAAACCCGATTTTGTGATAGGAATCGGGTTTTTGCATTGACAGGTGTATATACACCTGTTATGATTAAGGTAATTGATGATTCAGGAGGCTGTTTTGCAATGAACACCACAATCAATACAAAAAAGTTTACAGTTACGGCCTTGCTGACAGCACTGGCCATTCTCATACCCTTTGTTGTCGTTTTTAAGGTATATATTCCGCCCTTTTCCGCTACGCTTGGCTCTCATGTTCCCATGTTTCTTTCCATGTTTTTGGGTCCCTGGGCAGCAGTTATGGTAGGTCTTGGTTCTGCTTTGGGCTTTTTACTGACTCTGGGTCCCATAATCGGAGCGAGGGCCTTCATGCATGTTTTTGTGGCCTTAGCTGGTTCCGCTTTGATTCAGCGAGACGTGTCCTATAAAAAGGTTGCAGCAATTACTGCACCCCTTCACGGGCTGCTGGAAGTGCTGGTTGTGCTGCCCTTCGTCCCTTTTGATGCATTCCACCTCTTTATAGTCACCGGTGTAGGCACCATGCTTCATCATGGTGCTGATGCAGTAATCGCTTATGCCTTACTGAAGGCACTGGATAGATCCCGAGTATTCAATGCAGTCCGAACCCATCCCTGAGAATAGGGGTAAAAACAAAAACATATGATTCCAAGTGAACAAATGGCGAGTTGAGAGCGGTTTACTTCAGTTTTGATGCCGAGCTCGATCTGGAAAGCGATCATATTCAGTTTGCTGCTTTCAAGGATGACAGCATATTGAACTTTGACTATGATGCCGAGGAGGGCTCTGTGGCGATTGAGTTTCATAAATAGGTATCTGCAAAGCTTTTGACTTTTCGGCTATCCCTGTGTGAATGCCTCCTTAAGGGGGCTTTTTTGCTTGCACTATACCCGTTAATTGGGTATACTTTTTTTATACGGCCAGATATGGCTGTTGCCAATATTCATACATATAGAGCAGCAGGAAACAGGTCATCTGGTTAGGGAAAAAAATACAAGGGGGTAGGCATGTGAGACTGAATTATAAACGTACATTTTTCATCGGTTTTGCATTTCTTTCGATTTCTGCATTCTGGCAGCTCTATGACAGTTTGGTTCCCTTGATGCTGAAAAACACCTTTGGACTGGGAGAAACCATTACCGGATCCATTATGGCGATTGACAATATTCTTGCCTTGTTCTTGCTTCCGCTGTTTGGTGCCTTTTCAGACAAGGTGGACACCCGATTCGGTAAAAGAACACCATTCATCGTCATAGGGACATTTTTTGCCGTCGTTTTCATGATGCTCATCCCCCGTGCAGATCAGGCTTCGAATTTTCTGCTGTTTTTCATATCCCTGGGCCTGACCCTGCTGGCCATGGGAACCTATCGTTCGCCGGCGGTAGCCTTGATGCCGGATTTGACGCCCAAGCCCCTTCGAAGCAAAGCCAACGCTGTGATCAATCTGATGGGGGCAGTAGGCTATATTTTTGCATTGGCCATCATCAAGCTGCTGGTGAAAAAGGAAGACAATCCGGATTACACTCTGGTGTTTGCCCTGGTGGCTCTTTTAATGGTCGTTGCTGTTGTGATTTTAATCATTACCATTCGTGAAAAAAAGCTGGCTGCTGAGCTGGCTGAGCAGGACCCAGCAGAAGAGGCGGCAACCGGTCAGGAACAGCGGGCAAAAACAGGCCCTCTGCCGGCGGACGTGAGAAAGAGCCTTCTATTCCTGCTGGCTTCCATCTTTTTATGGTTTACTGCCTATAATGCGGTCACCACCGCTTATTCCAGATATGCAGGGGAAGTATGGGGCCTGAAGGGTGGAGACTTTGCCGATTCCCTGATGGTTGCCGGAGCAGCGGCCATTGTCAGCTATATCCCAATCGGCATGATAGCCAGCGCCATAGGCAGAAAGAAGACCATCGTAATCGGAATTCTAATGATGTCGGCATCCTACCTATGTGGTTTTTTGTTTGCTCAATATTCTCCCTGGATCAATGTGGTCTTTGCATTTACCGGAATCGGATGGTCTGCCATCAATGTAAACTCTTATCCCATGGTTGTTGAAATGAGCCGCAGCGGGGATGTAGGCAAGTATACGGGATATTATTATACCTTCTCCATGGCAGCTCAGGTGTTTACGCCGATTTTCTCGGGCTTCCTGCTGGAGAACATATCTTATCGAACGCTGTTTCCCTATGCGGTTGTATTTTCTCTCTTATCCCTTTGTACCATGATCATGGTAAAGCATGGGGATTCCAGGCCGCCCAGAAGGAAAAGCCGGCTGGAGCATTTTGATGTGGAGGATTAATTGTCAGCTTAAGCAGAATCAGGAATCGCACGGAGGTAGGAAAGGGGACAATTCAGGATGGATATTAATATCATTCAGACTTTGAAAGAGGTAAGTGATCATTACGATCTTCCCGGATCGATGAAAGCGTTTACCCAATGTGTAAACGGTCACATTAATGACACCTATCGTGTATTGCTTCGGATTGATCAAAACACGGAGAAGGAATATATTTTTCAAAGAATCAATGAGTATGTATTTAAGGAACCGGCAAAGGTCATGCGGAATATTAAGGAGATTTCCCTTCATACCCGGCCGAAAATCAGCGATGATGATTGCGATATCATCACATTTTTGGACAACAAACATCAGAAGAACTATACGGTGGTAAACGGAGATTACTGGAGGGTATGCTACTATGTAAAAAACTCCGTTGCTTTCGATTATGCAGAGGACAGCAGAGTTTTGTATAGTGCAGGGTATGCCTTCGGAAGATTTCAACAGCTGCTTTCCGATCTGCCCATGGAAAAGCTGTATGTAACCATACCGGATTTCCACAACACCAAAAAACGACTGGATGCCTTCTTTGAAATCGTGTCCCTGGATCCGATGATCAGGGCGAAGGATGTCAAAGAGGAGATTGCCTTCTTTGAGAAGTACAGGGAGCTGGCCTCCACCCTGGTGGATCTGCTGGAAAAGGGCGAGCTTCCTCTTCGCGTCACCCATAATGACACAAAATACAACAACATTTTGATGGACCGGGACACCCTGGAGCCATTGTGCGTGATTGATCTGGATACAGTTATGCCCGGCCTGGCTGCTTATGATTTTGGGGATGCAATCCGTTTTGCAGCCAATACCGCAGTTGAGGATGAGAGGGATTTGTCCAAGGTTGGCTTGAACATGGAGCATTACGAGGAATTTACCAGAGGGTTTATGACTGCTTGTCAGGGCTTTCTGACACCAAAGGAAGTAGAAACCATGGCTCTTGGTGCCATTGTGATTACCATTGAGCTGGCCTCCCGTTTTCTGGCCGATCATTTGAACGGGGACAAGTATTTCCGGCTGCACCGGCCTGATCACAATCTGGATCGTGCAAGATGCCAGATTAAGCTGGCTCAGGATATGCTGGAGAAATATGATATCATGTGCGAAACAGTCAATCGGTATGCTTAAAAAGCAGCATGAAATAACGCAGCAATTTGAAATGAATGAAAGACAACAGAAAATGAAACACAAAAAAGCACTGTGGATTCCGCCGCTCTTATGGATGGGCGTGATTTTCTATTTTTCCCATCAGCCCGGGAAGGAGTCTGCACAGATGAGCGGGTGGTTCAGCGATCTATTGGATACCATCGTACGCTTTCTCAATTTGGATATACCACAATCCGATCTGCACCTGCTGGTGCGAAAGGGAGCGCATTTTACAGAATTTGCGATTTTGGGAATCTTGTTGTTTGCAGCCCTATACCCTGCAAGGAACAAGCTGTTTCCTTCCTTCATTGCTGCCCTGATCATTGGGGCCTTGTAT
>DURK01000095.1 GCA_012837325.1 Clostridiales bacterium | reverse complement strand
ATATGCAGTGCAAGGATATTTCTTTGGTGTCTGGCCGCCTGCCAAGAAAAGTGTCGGGCTGACACTGAAGGTGATGAAACACATGGCTTTATGTCATATTTCAGCTTACCATCTCATTCATTCAATAAGGAATGAAAAAGGCTGGTCCGGAAAAACCATGGTAGGCGTGGCAAGCCACATGAGAATATTCGATCCATACAACAAACAAAATCCATTGGATCATCTGGCTGCTGGGATAATGGACCGCCTATTTCAGAATGCCCTTACCAAGTCCATGGCAGATGGCCGCCTCAGGGTTCCATTCGGGATAGGAAGTCCTTTGGGGAAAAGCAGGTATCTGGACTTTTTCGGCCTGAACTACTATACAAGAGACGGTGTTCGTTTCAAGGGCTTTCAGAACCTGGTCATGCCGGACACTCCCAGAAACAATCTGGATTGGGAAATCTATCCTGAAGGATTGAGCAGACTGTGTAAAAGAATTTATAAACAGTACCGGGTACCCATTTGGATTACAGAGAACGGAACCTGCGACAATGAGGATCACTTCCGTGCCCGTTATCTTTATGATCATCTTCAGGTAATTGCCAGGTTGTGCAATGAGGGATTACCAATAGAAAGGTATTATCATTGGACACTCATGGACAATTTTGAGTGGGCAGAGGGTGAATCAGCCCGTTTCGGTTTGGTACATGTGGATTATGATACCCAGAAAAGAACGATTCGGGACAGCGGCCGCTTTTATGCTGAAGTCTGCAAAAACCATGGAGTTACGCAAGAGATGATTCAAACCTATCTCTTAGGTACGATCTCCAGCCAATATCCGTCCGGATCTTCTATAAAATAAATACCCATACCGGGGTTCTCATAACAGATACAGCCCATCTCTGCATGAAGGGAATGGGCTGCCTCATAATCATCCACCACAAAAGCCAAGTGAAACTCGTTGTCACCCAGATCATAAGGCTTCTCCCAATCCCTAAGCCAGGTCAGTTCTAGCGCATGATCCGTCTCTCCATCTCCTAGAAAAACCAGGACAAAGCTGCCGTCAGAAGCTTCCTTTCTGCGAATTTCGGTTAAACCCAGAGCTCTTTTGTAGAAATTCAGGCTTTTTTCCAGGTTCAATACATTTAAGTTGTTGTGTGCAAAGGTAAATTTCATAATGGTTTCCTCCTTTTGATCCTGATATAAATAAACCTTCAGGAAGGTATGGTTTACAAATCGTATTCAAATTTCTGTCCTTTGTGGGTAATCTCAGCAACAGGCACACCTGTGGATCTCATTCTGTCTGCAAACCGATGAGTAATAAGATTATCTTCTCCAAAATGCATGGGAACAAACAAACGGGGCTGGAGGGTTTCCAGCATGTATGCGCCTCCTATAAAGTAATGCTCGCCCAGACGAGGGTCTACGGGAAAGAAGAGGATATCAATTCTTTCTCCTTCTATCCTGGCTGCTTCTGCTTTAAACTTTCTCTCTTCATCCGCTAGTTCCTGCTTCGTTGATTCATCTGCCCAATGCCACCAGTTTAAATCCCCTGCATGGAAAATTTGAAGCTTACCAACCGTCAATAAAAAAGATACGCCGATATCGGTTGAGCCAAAGGTGGAAACAGCCAACCCATTCTTTTCCACATTATCATAAGGGGACATGTAAACATAGTCAACTCCAAGATGCTTGTAATTATCGTAATCTGCCTGCTGCACATCATCACTCATTATATAGGTGAGTGAAGGGTTGTATTTTTTCCAGTCAAATACCTCTGGACTGAAATGATCATGATGGCTGTGGCTGATAAAAACAAAAGGATAGCTATATCCTGTAACCTTATCTGCGATGTCCTTTTCGGAAAATTCAGGTATCAAGGTTCCGTCGGGAGGTGGATAGTAATCAAACACCAGAAAATAGTCGCCGTATTCCACAGTAAACCCACTATGGAACAGATAATGTATTATCACTTTCTTGTTTGAGCTCATTCATTACTTCCCCTTATTTAAAAAAAATCATATAAATATATGTAATCCAAAAACACGTTCTGAAACAAGCTTTCCGCTTCCACTCTGCATTTATATCCCCTTTCACCGATTGCCTCGTTTTCGCTGGAGTTGTTTTTCCATGTATATTTCTTCTGATTTTGGAAGAAATATATGAGAGGAGGGACGTGCTATGCGAAAAAGTGTTTTACTATTATTGACCACAATTTCTCTTTTACTCTTCACCACTTGCTCCTACCAGCGGAATGTGCCGCCGGAACATTCCCCGATGCCATGGCCGCAGAACGAAAATCGTCTGGAGCAAAACAATTCGTCACCTAAGCCGGAACCGACTCAGCAACCGGAAACAACAGACAATTTATCCAAAACTGATGAGGAAGCAGTAGAGGAAAACATCAATGGTTTTGACATCAGCGATGACGAAGCCATTACCCGCCAGGCAGAGTCCTTAATGATGACACAAATCAATACTGCTGTAGACCAGAAAGAAATTGCTCAGCTGGCCGAGGCCAAAAGTGAAAGTCCGGAAAACAATATTGTGATGCTGTATGAAAAACAGCTGCCGGCAGATATCACTTATGCTGTTCAATATGAGAAATATAAGCTTACCTATGATTATTTCCTAGTGACAAGCGAAAACGAGGTTGACATTTATGAGAACCCGAACCCCAATGATAAAGTGGTTTGTACTGCCGTTAACAGCGAAAAGCTTGCACTTCACCAGCAGGTAACAGGAGAATCATGGAAGGATTCTGATATATGGTACAAGGTGTCCTGTAAACATAACGATCATATCGTCACCGGATATATCCATTCATCTTCAGGTACTACGCGCACCTTTCAGTTTGAAAAGATGCTGGAAGCTCTGAGAAGCCTGCAGCAACAGGTAGCCCAGGGCAAGCTGAACCATATCAGCAACTACAAAAATGCCAACGGTGCCCCCCCTGCCAAGGGCGAAGGTGCGACGGATGAGTATGGAATGCGTATTTATCAAAGTGCACCTGGCTATTTACAAGCTGATACGCAGGCAGAATTCCGATATGTACCTGATGGAATGCTGGTTCGATTATTGGATGAAACCGGTGAATTTTATCGTGTAAGGGTAGATTCTTTCAATCAGGAGCTGTTTGTTCCGAAAAACTATATCGATGTCAACGATGCTTTAAATCAACTCACACAAGCCATTGTAGTGGATCGCAGTCAACAAAATCAAGCCGCATTTGAGCTGTCTGACAAGGAAATCCGGATGGTTTCCTATACTCTGGCTACCACCGGCCTGAGGGGTCAGAGTTCATTTGAAACCCCATTGGGGTTTTACAAGACGCTGGAGAAAAAGGAGCGCTTTCAATATCTTAAGGATGGCTCCAATGAAATTGCCGGTTATGCCCCTTTTGCAACCCGCTTTTGCGGAGGTGCTTATATCCATGGAGTGCCGGTAGCTTATCAGGAGGAAGGAGGAGAGCAAGTTGATCCGGGTATAAAGGAATACCTGCATACCATAGGCACATTTCCGCGTTCCCATATGTGTGTCAGAAACTTTTCCAGCCATGCCGAGTTTCTTTATAATTGGCTGGAACCTGCCAATGGAGCTGTCATTGTAATTGAGTAATCAGCAGTTTTAGCATATAAGAAACGCTACGTTTAAGATGTTAGCGTTTTGATATTAGACAAAATAACGTTGAATCATATACAGGAGGTCGGTTATGCAAACACAGCAATGGGGAAACGGATTTTCCATCCCACCGCAATCCTACTGGATGGCATCTGTAGATTTTCCCGACTATGAGCAATTAGCTGGAAACCTGGATGCGGATGTGGTCATTGTCGGCGGCGGCATTGTTGGAATTACTTGCGCTTTTTTACTGAAACAAAGCGGCCTTAAGGTAATTCTTCTGGAAGCAAGTAAAATTCTTCACGGTACCACTGGACATACCACAGCAAAAGTTACTGCACAGCATGACATTATTTACAGTGTTATAAAGGGCAAGATGGATCAAAAAAGCGCAGAACAATATGCCAAGGCAAATCAAGCAGCTATTGCAGCCATTGACACCATCATTCAGCAGAACAACATAGAATGTAATTTTTCCTGGCAGCCCGCCTACGTTTACACGCAAGAAGAAAGCACGATTCTGCAAATACAGAATGAATATGAAACAGCTCTCAGCCTGGGCTTCCCTGCTGCTTTTATGGATGAAATCCCGCTTCCTTTCCAGGTAAAGGCCGCATTGCGTTTTGACAATCAGGCCCAGTTCCATCCGTTGAAGTATTTGCAGGCACTGGCTTCACAAATCCCAGGAATGGGCAGTTTTTTATTTGAAAATACCCGAGCGGTTGACATCCATACAAAGTCCGGAGCTGACTATGCTGTTTCTACGGATACAGGCTTTTATGTAAAGGCTCCCAATGTCATTGTTGCGACTCACTACCCTTTTTATGATGGGAATGGTATGTATTTTGCTCGTATCTATCCTGAACGCTCCTATGCCCTTGGGGTAACCATATCGGATTCCTATCCGGGCGGAATGTATATAACAGCCGAAGACCCCGGCCGTTCCTGGCGGTCGCATCCTATGGACTGCGGTGAGCAGCTGATCATAATTGGTGGAGAGCACCATAAGACAGGCCAGAGTGAAGACACCCGCATACATTATCGAAATTTGCTGGATGCTGCCAACAACACGTTTCAAGTTAAGGAAGTTCTTTATCGCTGGTCTACACAGGACTACACTACAATGGATCAGGTTCCCTATATCGGACCTCTGAATTCAAAAGATCCAGGAATTTATATTGCCACGGGTTTTCGAAAATGGGGTATGACCAATGGCACAGCTGCCGCTATGATACTAAGGGATTATATCCTTGGAAATGAAAACGAGTGGGCTGAAGTCTTTCTGCCTTCCCGCTTCAAACTGGGTGCATCAGCCGGAAAATTGATCACGGAAAATGCCAATGTAGCAAAACATCTGGTTAAGGGTAAACTGACCGCAGCTTCCGATAAGATTGAGCTTCAGCCCGGCGAAGCCAAGGTATTGGAAATAGACGGCAAAAAAAGTGGAGTATATCGAGATATGCAGGAGCAGTTGCATATTGTAGATACCACTTGTACCCACATGGGCTGCGAACTGAAATGGAACCCTGCAGAGCATTCCTGGGACTGCCCCTGCCACGGCTCCCGCTTTACCTGCGACGGGAAGGTTATCGAAGGACCTGCTCAAAAACCGCTTCCCAAAATCGATATTCATAAACAACAGGATCATTAGCTTGTTACAGCAGCTACAGCAGCACAATATTGGATTGCTTGCATAAAAGATGCATCTCATCCGGCCAAACGGAGGATTGCACCTCTCCAATATGAGCCTTGTTCAGGAGGAACATACAAATTCTGGATTGCCCGATTCCGCCTCCTACTGTGTAGGGCAAGCGGCCGTTCAGCAGCTCCTGATGAAACAGCAGGTTTTTTCTTTCTTCGCAATCGGCCAGCTTCAGCTGCCTCAGCAGTGCATCCTCATCTACCCTTATGCCCATAGAGGATACTTCAAAAGCCCGGTTTAGAAGCGGATACCAGAAAAGAATGTCACCGTTCAATTCCCAGTCATCATAGTCTGGTGCCCTCCCGTCATGAGGAAGCCCTGATTTTAATCGCCCGCCGATTTTCATGAGAAATACAGCCTTCTTTTCTCTGGTTATGGCATCCTCTCTTTGCTTTGGGCTGAGATGGGGATAACGGTCTTCCAACTCCTGGGTGGTAATAAAATAGATTTTCTCCGGCAGCAGGCTGTCTAACTCAGGATACTTTTTCAAGATAAAACACTCGGAATCCTTGAAAACCTTAAAAATGCTGTTTACGATTGTTTTCAGGGTTTCTTCATTTCTTTCTTCCTTTAAAATTATTTTTTCCCAATCCCACTGGTCGACATAAATAGAATGCAGATTGCTTAAATCTTCATCCCTGCGGATGGCATTCATATCGGTGTAAAGCCCTTCCTGATGACCAAAACCATAGCGTTTTAAAGCAAACCTCTTCCACTTGGCCAAGGAATGGACTATTTCCACCTTATTCCCATCAATCCCCTTTACGTCAAAGGAAACCGGTCTCTCTACACCATTGAGATTATCGTTCAAACCGGACTCTGGCCTGACAAAAAGAGGTGCGGAAACCCGGATTAAATTCAATTCTCTTGCGAGCCTGTTTTCAAAAAAATCCTTTATCTGTTTAATGGCTGTAACGGTTTGCCTTAAATCAAGCGGGGATCGATATCCTTTTGGCAAAACCAGACCTTCCATTGAGCTGCTCATGAACATGTCCTCCATCGGAAAATACCTTCCATTTCTTTTTTGTAAATTAAATAACAAATCTTACTTATTGTACTACAAATCAGGTATAAGTGAAACCGTGAATTTAATATTTTGCCATTATACAGATGGCAGGAGAGCTTCAAATGGTTGAATAACTTTTTGACAGTTTATTTATATCATAATATAATATTGAAATATTATAACTATTGGACTATGGCACGTAAAGGATGAGAATGCTATGGTGTTTGCAGCTGATTTAAGCAACTCAGGTATCACACTTGCTGCCTTTGATGGAAATGGAAAGATGATGTTTCGATCGGATATTTCTGCAGACAAATGCAGGAGTGAGGACGAATACCATATCCTGCTTCAAAATATCTTCAGCTTGCACCGCATTAAGCCAGATTCCGCGGCAGGCGCCATTATTTCGTCCGTATTCCTCCTCTGACAAATACTTCTCGAGATGCAGTGGAAAATCTGCTGGGCTGCAAGCCCTTATTGGTGGGGCCAGGTATCAAGACCGGACTTGACATAAAAATTGATCACCACTCTCAGCTGGGCTCTGACCTGGTGGCAAATACAGTTGCAGCTTCTGCTTTCTATAAAGCCCCTTTTGTAGTCATAGACTTGGATACAGCCACTACCTTTACTGCTGTAAACGCAAGAGGCGAGTTGTGTGGAGTGATCATTCTTCCCGGCGTTCGAACTTCTCTTGATGCTTTATCGACAAGCACTGCTGAGCTCCCCTTCATTTCCCTTGATGCACCAAAAGCTTTGCTTGGTACCAATACGGTTGATTCCATGAATTCGGGTATTGTTTATGGCACAGCTAGTATGTTCGATGGGCTGATTGATCGACTCTGCACAGAGTTTAACACCACAGATATCACCATCATCGCTACAGGCAGCCTGGCAAATGATATCATACCTTTTTGCAGGCATGAAATGACCTATGCACCAAACCTGGTTCTCGAGGGCTTGTTTTTAATATACAAGCGAAACCGTAAAAAATAAATTGATGTAAAAGCAATCTGCTGCTTTTATAAATATAATGCGTTGCACCCTGAAACCATAAGTAAGGGGCAACAGCGAAGGAGATATGACCATGAACAACAATGTATCGGCTCGCACAGTCAAGATGGTACTATTGGCCATACTTGCAGCAATTATGCTGATCTTGACATTCACTCCCTTGGGCTACCTAAAGATTGGAATCATTGAGATAACATTTATGCCGATTCCAGTAGCTGTGGGGGCAATCATTCTTGGTCCTTTGGCAGGGGCCATCATGGGTGTTGTTTTCGGAGCCACAAGCTTTATTCATGCTTTGTTGGGTTTGAGCCCCTTTGGGTCGGCACTGATGACTATCAACCCTTTCTACACCTTCATTCTCACCATGGTTCCGCGAATTCTTATGGGATGGCTGACCGGCTTGATCTTTCAGAAACTATATCAAAAGCAAAGAACAAAGGCGATTTCCTACGGGGCTGCCAGCCTTTCTGCCGCACTTTTGAATACGATATTGTTTTTATCGGCGTTGGTTCTATTATTTGGCAATACAGAATACTTCAAGGATTTTCAAGGCAATCTGACCGGTCTCCTCCTCTTAATGGGGACCATTTTCGTCACCAACGGCCTTGTGGAAGCGATTGCAACAATGATAATCGGCGGTGCAATATCCCGTGCCTTAATTCGATACAGGCAGTAACAAATGCATTTTCAAGTGCAAGCATCGGTACAATACAGTGGCGGATAATCCCTCGATTATCCGCCGCTTTCAAATGGTATTACAAAATGAACTTCCACCACAACATCCTTATTCGGAAAAATAGGTCAAAAAAATTCACTAATTTCGTTTATGGTTTGTTTTCACATCTATGTGGTGGTATGATATTATGTGGAAAACGGGATTGGTTGGCACATGTCAGGTTGATTATTAGACATCGTATGAAGGCCAATTTCTTACATATAATAATTAGCATGATATGGAGGGCTGTGAACAGATGAAGAAAATGGGAAAATTGAAAAAGGCAACGATCATAAAAAGCTTTTTACTGCTTTTGCTGGCTGCCATATTATTCGCTTCAAGTATAGCTTTGACCGCCCCTGCCTTTGCCTCCGTCCAGGAAGAAACTGAAATTGAAAACAGCGACCCGGATACAGATACAGGCCAGGATACAGAACAGGATACGAGTACAAATCCAACAGACACCGATGACCCTGCCTCATCCCAGTTCGATTCCATAGCAAAAGCAGCAATCCTGATGGAAGCTTCAACCGGCAAAGTCCTGTATGAGAAAAATGCGGATGAAGCGCTCCCTCCAGCCAGCATAACCAAGATCATGACCCTGCTGCTGGGGTTTGAAGCACTGGAAAGAGGGGATGCTTCCTGGGATGATATGGTCACTATTTCCGAGCGTGCCTGGAAGGAAGAAGGTTCTATCATGTTCCTGGAAGTGGATACCCAGGTTCGGTTGGAAGACATCATGACCGGCATCTCCGTCGTTTCTGCCAATGATGGGTGTATTGCATTGGCAGAGCACCTGAACGGATCGGTAGAGGCATTTGTTCGGGAAATGAACAAACGCGCACAAGAGCTTGGCTTGTCCAATACCCAATATCAGAACCCCAATGGACTGCCTGCGCAAGGTCATTATATGAGTGCCAGGGATATCGCAACATTGGCAAGAGAACTCATAATCAGCCATCCGAAAATACTGGAAATCGAGTCCATAACGGAATTCACCTTTAATGAAATCAAACAGCTGAACCGCAACCCTCTCCTTGGTATCTATCCCGGTGCAGACGGCTTGAAAACCGGTTGGACCGAGGAAGCCGGCTATTGTCTGGTCGGAACGGCAAAGCAAAATGGAATGCGGTTGATATCGGTTGTTCTGAAAACCAATGATGAGGATGAAAGATTGGCTGCTTCCAGGGAATTGCTGGATTACGGTTATCAAAATTTTGAACTGTCAGAAGTGGTAAAAGCCGGCGATGATATGGGACAAGGAGAGGTAAAGAACGGTAAAGAGCTGACTGTTCCTCTGAAAGCTGATGAAACCATAAAGATAGTGATACAGAGAGACAGAAAAGAGGAAATCAAGGTGAATCTTTCTATGGACGAAGAGATGATCCAAGCACCGGTAGAATCAGACAAGAAAGTGGGAAAGGCAGATTTCCTTCTGGACGGTGAATTGTTGGCCTCCACCCCAATCAGTACAGCACAGGATGTTGAAAAAGCAGGTTTCTTTGAGATTATCTGGAGGGCAATCATCACTTTCTTCCGCTCCCTGTTTCAAGTATCTACAGGTGAATAAATAAAATGAAGGGGTTTGATTATGTCAATCGTAGTTGGTATAGATGTTGGTGGCAGCACCACAAAAATTGTTGGTCTACAAGGCAATGAAATTTTCAGCCCGATGCTGGTCAAAGCAAATGACCCTGTCGCTTCCATCTATGGGGCTTTTGGAAAGTTTTTAAGTACAAATAAGCTGCTGCTTAACCGTATTGAGCGTATTATGATTACAGGAGTGGGCTCCTCCCAAATCTCTGAGGCCTTATACGGCATTCCTACCGGAAAGGTTGATGAATTTCATGCTATAGGTAAAGGCGGTTTGTTTTTGACCGGATTGCCCCGTGCCATCATTGTCAGCATGGGAACAGGAACCGCCTTTATCATAGCCGATCAAAGCGGAGAAAAACACATAGGTGGTACAGGTGTGGGCGGCGGCACACTGTTGGGTTTATCGAACAAAATGTTGAATGTTCGCCATTTTGAAGATCTGGTGGCGATGGCCAAGGGAGGTAATTTAGCAAATGTTGATCTGAACATCAGCGACATTACCAAAGACAAAATGGAAACCCTTCCTCCCGAAATCACTGCCTCGAATTTTGGAAAAATAAGCGATCTGGCTTCCAAAGAAGATATTGCTCTGGGCATCATCAATCTGGTATTTCAAACCATAGGAATGTTTGCTGTATTTGCATCCCGGATTCACCAAACCAGCGACGTTGTTTTAACAGGAAATCTTACCAATGTACCTCAATCCCATATTATTTTTAAAACCTTACACAGACTGCACAAGGTAAACTATCATATGCCCAGTAATGCTGAGTTTGCTACGGCAGTTGGCGCTACCCTTTCAACTCCAAAACAGATGCTGTAAAGCTGGAGTTCATGCTGACACAGCTTTTCCGCACCTGATCAACAGAGACAGTGAAGGGCATGCAGCCGGAAACAGCTGTCAGGAAATACCAAAGCCTGCAGCTTGTTGAAACTGCAGACTTTGGTATTTGTGGTGCATGGATGCTTTTTTTCTGCAGAATTAGGTGTTGATTCTGCTAAACATTTTCAATAGTCTCAAGTAGCGATTTGCTTCACGGAGAACATGATCACCAAGCAGCGGGATGATGATGGATCTGATTTTGCATTCAAGCAGACCCAGAGTTCCTTGCGCTTTAAACTCACGTATTCGAAGTGTTGCCCTCAGGCTGTCTTCCGTAACCTTATCCGGCGGTATGGTCATTTCCATGGCAGCCAAGGCTTCTGCTGTCAATTGGTCAAATTCATTTCCGAAGTTGTTGGCTGTGATGAACAGCTCATTTTCAGTAGGATCCAGCAGTCCCCGGATAAATTTCGAGTGCTCTGCCATAATCCTGTTCCAGAAAGCCTCCTGCTCCAGTGCTTCCCTTTGAAGATCTGCAATTTCCCTGTTCTGAAGTCTTTGAAGCATTCTCACGTACAACCTTGCTTCCCGCATGATGTGTTCGATTAGCAGAGGATAATTGACGGTGAACATTTTGCACGATAGCACATTCGACAGTACCGCGGCTTTGAACTGAATCAGGGAGCCAGTCAGATCTATCGCCCTTTGGTTCAATTGAGCAACTCTGTGTTCCAGAGCTGGATTGACAACTGTCCCATTGCCGCTCATCAACTCCGTCTCAGCTTGTGTCAGATCTGTCGGTATCTGGATGCCCGTATAGAAAGTAGTGAGCATTTCAGCATTTATCGTATACGGTGTAACAACTTCTCCGGATTGAAGAACTTCAGGGCTCACTACACCATTGGAAAGGGAGACGGCTTCCCGCAGCAGCCCATCATAGCTCAACCTGAATGCATCTGCCTGCTGTGTGTAGCCTGCATCCCTCGGCATAAAGCTCAGCTGCAGAAAAAAGGAATGCTCCTTCATGATACGACCGAAAAATAGATGCAATGCAAGGGACTGACGTACGAAATCTATTCTCATATTCATTGAAACCCCACCTTATCCATTGATTATGATACATAGTATGGGCGTATTGAATGAAATGCTACATCACCCTTTATGGCACAGGTATTCAATTTTGCACAATAAGCTCTGCTGTATTTCTTTAGTAATAGTATCTGCCTGTGCCAGCTGAAAAGGCATTCTCTATATGGTTAATGGAAAATGTGTTATTATAGTGAACCATGACCTCTATAATGTCAAAACGATAGGAGGCTTGTTTCCAGCCTGTTTCCTTCAAGAAACACAAGGCCGATTTTTCATATTTTAATTGTTTCCGGTGATTTACCGCCTCGGATGGATAACCGTATACTGTGCTTGTTCTGGTTTTTACCTCTGCAAAAATTAGCTGATCTGCCTTTTGTACAATCATGTCGATTTCGCCAAATCGACATCTGTAATTTCTTTGTAATATTTTATATCCATTTGAAATGAAATAGCTGCAAGCCTTATCTTCTCCCCATCTGCCAAGCTTTTGCCTGTCATGACGCATTTTTTCACCTCGTTTTTCCGTTGTCGCAAACACCATCAAACACATCTTAATTATAATGAGATCTCTTTGGTATATCAACGGATTCCACAAATCCAGATTTACTATTTCAATGTTATATACAAAATCCATATATATTCAAACAAATCACAAATATCACTATACAAATCGACATATATATTATATAATGACAAAAAAGAGAAAAAGATTTAATATTTCTGTCATATTCTCTTCAAGTTTGCTACGGGGTGATTCGGTTGAAAAAACGGTTTGTTTCAATTCTTGCATTTCTACTGGTTTTGTTCATGTCCACATCTGTTTTTGCATCCAGTCTTAGTGATGCCAAGAAAAACCTGGATTCCATATCCGATGACATGAAAGAAACCAAACAGGAACTAAATGAAGTCAAAGACGAGAAAGAAAGTGTCCGTAATCAGCTGAATCAACTTGAAATGGATCTTACCAGCAAGGAGCAGGAGCTTGCTGCCGTTGAGAACCGTCTGAATCAAACTCAAATGGAGTTGGAAGAAGTAAAGGGTGAATTGCAGCAAGCCGAGGAAGAATTGCTGTCAACTCAGAAAAAGCTGGAATCGCTGAAAGAAAAGCTGCAACAGGCCATCGCGGAAGCCAACAAGCAGGAAGAACTAAATGCATCGCGCCTCAGAGCCATGTATATGAATAGTTCTGCTTCTTATCTCGAGCTGTTGCTGGAATCCAAAAGCCTGAATGACCTTCTTAATCGCATAGATATGATCATGCAAATGGTCAACTATGATAACCAGGTTTTTGACAGCATGCAGCAATACCGTGACGAGGTGGAAGAACGAAAACTGGACTGTGAAGAGCAGGAAAAGGTAATCCAGGAGCATAAACTCACGATTGAAGAGAAAAAAGCCGCCTTGGAGAAAAAGGAACAAGAGATTCAAGCCAGTAAAAAGCAAATTGCAAAGCAGAAGCAAGCAATTTTAAATGCCCAGAATGAAAAGGAAGCTTTGATTAATCAGCTTAGTGAAGAGGAAGCCCGTATACTCAAAGAACTGGATCAGATGGAGAGAGACTCCAAGGCATTGGAGAAAAAGATTCGTGAGCTGACCAAAGCCGAAGAAGCAAAGAAAGCCGCCAATCGTGGTGGAAGCAGTGGGAATGGCAGTAAAAACAGCAGCAGTGGAATGATTTGGCCTGTTCCCGGCTTTACACATATCTCTTCCTACTATGGAATGAGGGTACACCCTATATATAAGTATAAAAAGATGCATACAGGCATCGATATTTCAGGAGGCGGCCGCAATATTGGAAATCAGCCTGCAGTTGCCGTCGCCGATGGAACGGTCATACTTTCCCAGTATTATGGTGGTTATGGAAATACGGTAATCATAGACCATGGAGGCGGAATCACAACCTTATATGCTCATGGCAAATCTACGACAGTATCTGTAGGTCAACAGGTTAAGCAAGGTGATACGGTCCTGCGGATTGGCAGCACCGGTACTTCTACCGGAAATCATCTTCATTTTGAGGTTCGCAAGAACGGATCCCATACCAACCCCCTCGATTATGTAAGCCGGTAACCTTGAATAAGGCAGAAAACGAAACTAGGCAGCATGCACATCGATATATTCTATTGTTATCATTAAGAAAGCTTGCCTCACGGCAAGCTTTTCTATTTCCTTTGTTTTCAGCTTTAGGTTTTTCATCCTTTTGCATAGCGTTTGCTGTACTGATGAGCCTGTTCCAGCATCATATCCTTCACCTTCATCAAGCGCACTTGAGTACTGCGTTCATTCTCATCCAGCTTCATGGTTATGTACTTTATCTGCTCCCGGGTTTCGGGAATCATGACATGCTCCAGTGCATTAACCCTGCGGCGGGTCTTTTCGATCTCTGCAGCCATCATCTGACAGGCCTTCTCTTTCTCTGCAAGCTCCAGCATATCAGGGAGTATATCTGCCAGCGACTTGACAGCACTGTCTAAGTCACCTGATGTGAAGGCATATCCATAGGAATAAATATCATTGGGGTCGGATGTGCGGGTTTTATATTCAAAGGTGGGTATCTCCACACTCATAACATTTTTTTCGCTGACCTCCAAATATACCTCCTGCTTAGGAGCCAGGAAAGCCGTTTTCAGGACTTCGTCCTGCATGACAGCCCTTGCCAGAGCAAAGTTTTTATTGGCAGAGGCAATACCCCTCTCCACCCGTTCTCTCAGCTGTCTGTTTTCCTGCACCAACTCCAGAAACTGACGCATTAGTTCATCCCGTTTGTCCTTTAAGAGCTTGTGTCCCCGGATAGCAGTTACCAGCTTTCGCTTCAGGTTGGTCAGCTCCATTCGTGTCGGGTTCACATGCTTGGCAGCCACGGTTACTCCTCCCTCATTTCGTAGTACTCATCGAGGTAGACATCCTGAATTCGCTTCAGCTCACTTCGGGGTAGAATTCGGAGAAGATCCCATCCAAGATCCAAGGTTTCCTCTATGCTGCGATTCATTTCATAGCCCTGGGATACATATTTCTGCTCAAACTCATCAGCAAATTTTGCATACAGCTTATCGATAGCCGTCAATGCTGCCTCACCAAGAATAACCATTAACTCCTTTGCCTCTTTACCACGGGCATAAGCAGCAAACAACTGGTTCATGGTATTGGCGTGATCTGACCTTGTTTTCCCTTCTCCTATCCCTTTATCCTTCAGACGGGATAAAGAAGGCAGAACATCAATTGGCGGAGTAACACCCTTTCGGTATAACTCACGGCTGAGAATAATCTGTCCTTCGGTTATATAACCCGTTAAGTCTGGAATAGGATGTGTTTTGTCATCCTCAGGCATGGTTAAAATGGGAATCATGGTAATCGAGCCTGGCAGACCCTTTTGCCTTCCTGCCCTTTCATAAATGGAAGCCAGATCGGTATACATATAACCGGGATACCCTCTCCTGCCCGGTACCTCCTTCCGGGCAGCAGATACCTCACGCAGAGCATCTGCGTAGTTGGTGATGTCGGTTAAGATAACCAATACATGCATTCCTTTTGTAAAGGCAAGGTATTCTGCTGCGGTCAAGGCCATTCGCGGTGTGGCAATCCGCTCAACAGCCGGATCATTT
>DURK01000094.1 GCA_012837325.1 Clostridiales bacterium | reverse complement strand
TTTTGGCAGCCGTTATACTGACGCCGGGAGCAACCAAATCGGGTTTTACCTGTCTTCCTTTGGCAGGACCCCGGCTGGAAAAATCAGCAATCGTGTCATCCTTGTAATCCGGTGTCCGTTTGTCATCCACTGCACCAACGGTCAAAATTACGGGGCTGATTCCCGGGGTAGCAATGGTGCTTTGTTTCGGGCCTGAATTGCCTGCTGCCGCTATGACGACTATGCCCTTCTTCCAAACTGCCTTAACCGCCGCCGCAAGAGGATCGAACCGGGAGTCGGATGGTTTTGCGCCAAGTGAAAGCGACATGATCCTGATATGATACTCCTGATGATGATCGGCAACCCATTGCATGCCTGCAATGATATCGGATGAATTTCCAGATCCATCTTCATCCATCACTTTAACACCTATCAAGGAAGCTTCCGGTGCAACCCCCTTGTATTTGCCGCCGGAGCTGGTTCCGTTTCCTGCGGCAACACCGGCAACAAAGGTGCCATGTCCGTTGTCATCATAAGGATTCTGCCTGTTATTCACGAAGTCGCGAAAGGCGACAATCCGATTCCGCGGCCTTGTAAAGTCCTGGTGCGGATAGATGCCGGTATCCAGGATAGCAATCCCAATTCCCTTTCCCGTAAAACCGGTATCATTTGCTATCCTTGCCCCCACCTCCTGGGCGGCTACGTTTAAAAGTGAGGTCATCTTGACATCGTCGGATATATATTCGATCATATCCGATCTTGCAGTATCTTCCAGCTTATCGCTGTCTATGTCTACGGCATATGCATTGATTAAGGGCAGCTCGTACTTTATTTTTACCCCCTTGCTCTCTAAAAATTTCCTGCATACCCTCCTTTTATCTTCCCTGGAAAAGATAATAGCCGGGATTTCGACTTCACCAAGGGTTCTGGTCTTCTTCAACAATCTGCTGTCTATCTTTTCTCTGCCTCTGCTGCTTTTGGTCAGCACCAAAGGCAATAGTATCATCCCCGATAGAATCTTCAAGGATATCCCCCCTTTCTATCTCGCCTTGTATATCTTATGTATATACAAGGGAAACTGTTAAAGGGGGGAGGCAAAATTAATCCCGGAGTTCCATCAATAGCTTTTGAATTTTTTGTCTTTGCTCCTGGGTCAGCATCGGCATGATCATCTGAAACATTTGTTCCGCCTTTTGAGGAGTCAAACCGCCCTGACCGCTGCGAATCATCCCGGCCAGCTCCTGAATTACCTGATCTTCAGGCTTTCCCTGCATTTTTTTGGCTATCTGAGTCATCTTTTTCATGTCCTGCGTATTAAATTCCATGTCATCCCTCCTCCGGATCACCTTTCTTTACCATCCTATTCGCTTCTCAGGCAATTGACACAATCCGCTTCCCATTTTGGTGCACATAGTTGGCAACGCTGCGTATTATAGAATAGGAAACGGCAATATACATATAATTGAAAGCCGCTTTTATATCATTGTGAGGAGGAGTACAATGATACAGAGTAAAACGCGCCCAACCTGGGAAAAGAAAGAACCATGGAAATTTGTACCCAGACGGGATTTATTTCCCGATGCGGAACTGCCCCGCCAATACATCGAATCGTTGAAAATGGATGATCACCGGAAGCCACCGGAGAAAAGGCACAATACACCAGTCCATCAAATTCAAAGCAAAGCCGCTGTGCATGTACCAGTCAAAAGCGGTAAAAAATCAAGCAGGTCAAATAAATCGCCTCTGCCGGAAAACCATCCTTTAACGCCTGTCCATACAAAAGGCCGCGGCACAGAAAGGAGATCTGCTTTTCATCCTGAGGTTTTGCTCCTGCTGTTTGCCGGTTGGTTTCTGTTTGGATCAAAGATAAAGGGATTGGAGGCATTGGAGGTTTACAATCAGCCTCAAAGCATTGATATGTTAAAAGCAATCGGCCCATATCTGAATGAAAAGGGACAAGATGTGGTATACACAGCAGCCGGTGTCATGGAAGCGATACAGCTTGTAAAGGGTGTCATGAATCATACCTATCACAATCAGAATCAGGTTTCTTTGATGCAGATTCCTTCCAATCCGACAGACAGAAAAATAGGGGCATTGAAAGCAATCAAACCATACATCCATTCAAACAATAGAAAACAGTTGGATTGGGTGCTGAATTTCTATGATGTAACAAATAAAGTGCAACGCAATCTAGCCCTTTATCAAAACAACAGGGAACTGGCAGGTGACCAAAAGCTGTCACCTATTGAATCTGCAGGCGAGTTTTTAAAGGTGATCCGCCCAATTCTTCCACAGGAACAAAAAGATAAAGCTGACAAGACGGTACAGGTAATGAAAATGATCGATGCCATGGCTTCGGCAGATATAATGAAGCAAGGTGAGAAAAAGGAAAAGAAAATAATGGATTCCTTTGCCCCCATGCTGAATGATGAACAGAAGGAATCCATGGATATGATAATGAAAATGGCTCAGCTGCTATCTCAACCGGAGGAGGCACAGCAAGAGGACACCGGCAAGGATTAAAAAAGCAGCAAGTTCTTTTTATTGAGACTCTTTGATTGTTTTGTTCAATACGGGTAAAACAAGAGCTGCCAAAATGCCCCCAATGCATGCCGTGACCAGCTGCGGCCAACTGAACTGAACCGAAAGAGCAGCTGTCATTTTTGCCGGTGCATCCTTTGGCAGGAAGAAAGGCACAACTATCATAATCACTCCAACATACAAGGTCAGAAATTTTAGAACTGCCCCTGCGGCAAATGCCAGCAGGGTATTTCTTTTATATAAAAGAGCTGCTGCGATTACCAAAACCAGATTGCCCAATGCAATGGGAACAGCTAAAACCGGAAAAGGAGTAAAGCCTTGGACCAGGGCAATAATCGGCGCAACAACAGCAATCACCAGCCCGCTTTTGATGCCAACCACAACTGCCGCCACAATTAAACAAAGATTAACCAGAGAGCCTATGATATATTGGCTGATATTGACAGGTATAAACGGCAGAAGCACCCGTAAGGATTGAAACACTACCGTAAGCGCTAAAAGAATAGCTGTTCTTGTTATCCACTTCACTGTTCGACTCATCTTCATTTCTCCTTTTTTTCATTGTTTTAAAAATTCACTACAATAAGTAAGTTGAATCCCTCTACTCTTCCAGAATCTTCATTACCAATACGGTAACGTCATCGATCATACTGTTATCACCTAATATCGCACTATACAGCTCGAACATGTAATCAACTGTTTCGGAAGGTGTTGTGCTCTTTAGTCCACGAATATACTCTACCAGATTGGTTTCCTTAAAGCGCTCCGGTTTTTTTCTGTCCACCTCGATCAGTCCGTCGGTATAGAGTAAAAGGCTGTCTCCCTCATCCAATTGCAGGGTTTGGCTCTCATAGGACGGACTGACAATTCCACCCAGTTTACAAATGGGCAGTCCCTCAATGGCAACAGATTTTACTGAGCCATCCTTTTGTAAAATCAGCGGGTGGGTATTCATTCCTGCAGAGCTGTAGGTGAACTCCCGATTTTTCAAATTGTAAATACCGTAAAATAAGACGGTGTAGATTTCCTCTGGAAAATTCATTCGATTGTATACATAAAAGAGATTGGTTAAAACTTGTTTGGGCGTAAGAATCCGTATCCGCCCATCCTCCAGTTCCCTTTTAACATGAATGTTCTGGTTAATGAAAACAGTGATCATGGCAGCAGAAACACCGTGGCCTGCAACATCGCCAATCAGCAAACCAATATTGTCCTCATCCAAACGGAATATGTTGTAAAAGTCTCCTCCAATCTTTTCACAGGGCAGATATCTGGCTGCAAACTCCACCTCATCAATTTTTGGAAGGGAGGGAGGCAGCAGTGCGCTTTGAATATTTCGTGCATAATCCATATCCTTCAGCAGCTTTTCATTGGCTGCCGTGATCTCGGCCGTTCGTTTTTCTACCAATTGCTCCAGATTATCCGCATATTCTGCCAATCGCCGATCGGTTTCATGCAGGGTCAAATAGGGCTTTTGTACGTTCAACACGAATTTTGCCTTGAAAATCAGATAATAGGCAAAGATCTTATAGAGATGTCCTAACAGATTATATGTGTCGTATACATTTGAATACAGGGTAAAGGCCATTTCGCTGAAAATGCTCAGCAGCAATGACAAAATAATAGATTTATATTCATCTGTCTCCTCTCCACTGTTATAGATCCGAAAGAATAAGAACATACTGATCAGCTGCAAAAGAATAATAACATACTCCAGGCTGATTTTAAAAGAAGTCAATCCGACTCCTTCCATAAAGAGAGGAGGAAAATAATCCTGATACCGTGTAACAATATAGATCACCAGGCCGCTGAAAAGAAGAGATCCTGCAACAAAAAAATATCGATGCAGCTTTATTTTGCGATTGTGCTTAATCAAACCTGCTATCAGCAATCCCAGTGCAGCTGTCATCCTAGCAGCAATCCAGAAGGAAGTGGCAGTCAAAATGGATGCCTCGGTGAAGAAGCCCGGCATCCCATCATAGGTAAAAGTGTGCATGGTATCCAGAATGCCAACAGACAAAAAAGTGCACATAAAAACAATCGTTCTGAGGTTCTTAACCCCGGCAATCGTATAGTAGGATATAAAAAATATACAGAAGGACATGACAATGCTTAAGCCTTCCAAACCGATATGTAAATTCAAGAAGTCATCCATACGGAAAATACGGTAAATATAAGAGTCATACCATTGGACGTTACTGTAGATAAGCGCAGATAACAAGAGTACAACAAAAAAAACTGTCAAATCTTTTTTAAAATTCCTAGCCCCCATATATTTATCCCCCGTATGCAAGTATGCTACGCTCTTATCTAATCATACCATAGAATTGGAAGGTCTTACAATGTGCCTGTTAAATCGATTTTCGCTTTAGAGATAGACCGGTTTTTTTGTTCTTCCTTCCACTTTTCCCACTCCGTATCCCAGGGAAAAGCTTTGCATCATGCTTCCGGCAATGATGTCGATCAACAATTGCTTTTCTTCCATCCGCAAACCGACATCGCCTTTCATAATAAAAATACCTGCCTTTTCCTCTGCAATCAGACGGATTGCCTCCTTGGTTCCATTGTACTGATCATTCAATTTTAAGTTGGCCTCCAAGGTGTACTCCTTGATTAAGTCTCCGGTTTTCATCATTTCTGCACCTCTTTGGGGAATGATTACATTGTCTTAATCCTTCCCCAATGTTTGCATTTCATACCTTACGCAGCTCAGGTGCAGCGGGCATGTTTTATATACCAGTCACGTATTCCATCAAAATGGATATCGGAATAATAAGGGTGTTAAATAAGGAATGAGAAATAATAGAGTGTTCCACACCCTTTTTCAGGTTTATCCAGCCAAATACCATGCCGACAGGCAGAATCTGTACGACTTTAATCCAATCTGAAGTCACCACACCGGCATGGGCGATTGCAAAAATCAACGAGCTGATAAAGAGGTTCAGCACCAGAGCGGTTTTGCTGCTTCCAAACCACCTTGCCAACAGTGCCATAACGAAGTGTCGATACAATATTTCCTCGGTAACCGGCGCCAGAATGGACGCAGTAAAAAAGGTATAGATGTATACCATCAGTTTTTCTCCCTCCGGGGAGGACGCCAGGGCCAACTCTGTGGGTTCAGGGGGAACCAGGCCAAACCAGAGAAATGTCCATATAATAAGAAAAGGAATGGGAATCAGCAGTGTCTTCCAGCTCAGCCCTCCGGAAGTCCTTTGCTTCCCAAGCAGCATACTTCCCGGCATTTCACTTGTGTAGGACAACTGCTGTCCAGCTCTCAGATAAAGGATATAGGTAAACAAGGATATGACAGCCGTTATGAGGTTGCTGATAAAATAATAGGTGGAGTTCAGATCAAATCCTCCTATTTTCGGAAATTCCACCGCAAAACGCATCATAAAAGCATTTGCAATGCCCATCAAACAGATTAGAAAGGAGATCAAAAGGGTTATTCTTCCAATTCCTCTGGTTTCACGTCTTGCTTCGGAAAAAAAATAAACCAAGGAAAATACAAATAGTAAAATAGCAATCAAACCATTTATGAATAGCAAAATAATAAAACTGAAATCAAACACAAATGTACCCCCGGTTGTTAAGCTGAATTTATAGAAATTTGGCCATTAATACTTCATCAACCCATTGGTTCATGAAGTAGTATTGCTCCCGCCTCCGCCCTTCTACAACAAACCCAAGCTTTTTATACAAGGAGATCGCTCGCACATTGGTAGAAAAAACGCTGAGACAAATTTTGTGGTAGTTCTTTTGCTCCGCCCAACTGATCCCGTAAGTCATCAGCTTGGAACCAATCCCTCTTGCTCTGGCACTTTTTATAAGATGAATACCCAAATTGCAAAAAAACTGGGACTTGGGTGAGCTGCCTCCAACAAAGATGCCAATTCCGCCTACGATTCGGTTATCCAAAGCAGCTACCGCTATCAGGTTTCGAGATCTGTCCAGATATTGAATAATCCTTTCCTGTTCGGATACGGTGCGGGACGCATGTTCATGCAGCAGGTAAATGCCTTCTTTGGATACCTCCTCAAGGGTATCTACAAACGCAGCTGCATCTGAGGGATACGCTGGCCTGATCATTAGATTTTCACCAGTACTTATCATGGAGTGCCAGGACTTCCACATGCATGCCGCCTCCTGAAAAGTCAACTATATATAGGTTATTGCCAAGAAATTGGTTTCATTCCATGCATTTGATTGGATGCAGTCAGAAAATAAAAAAGAGAAGAGATTAAACAGAAAAAAAGAAAGAAAAAGGGTTTTAACTTTCTTCAGAAAAGTTGCTTTCTATAAGCTTGCTGATTTTATACATGGCTGCAATTTCGTCAGAACCGTCGATGCGTACCGTAACCCTGGTACCTTTGAAAACACCCAATGCCAATATGGACAGCAGGCTTTTTGCATTGCCTGTTTTATTGCCCCGAATAACCAAGATATCGGATTGAAATCTGCTTGCTTCCTTGATCAGCATTGCAGCTGGTCTGGCATGTAGTCCGGCCTCATTTTCAATGATGAATTCCTTTTCAACCATTTGCTTCTCCTTCTTTGTATCGAAATCATATCGCTCAGCCAGTAAAAGCTTTATCCTTTAACCATTTGGCCTGATGATAACCAGCCACCTGATCCGTTATTGCTGGATAAAAAATAATTAGGTATATTGTACATGATATTCTAAAAAAGGGCAAGTTTTGCTTGACAATTCTTCCTGATTTGAGTCATAATAATGGTTAAGATTGATGGTTATGACAGGAAAGAGTAGTATCCAGCTTCTGCCACCAGCGAGCCGGGAAATGGTGTGAGCCCGACAGCATGCGGATACGAAGGCGTCCTGGAGCCGATTTTGAAAAAAAGAGGATTCCTGAAGTCAGGAATCAAAAAGGGTGGAACCGCGGAAGACAAGTCTTTCGTCCCTTTGCCGGGACGGAAGGCTTTTTTGTTTTAACTCATTTTTCATGAAAGGAGACTGGTAATGGCAATCGAAAACAAAATGGAAAAACTGGTCGCCCTGTGCAAGGGCAGAGGCTTTATTTTCCCGGGATCGGAGATATACGGCGGCTTGGCCAACAGCTGGGATTACGGCCCCCTGGGGGTTGAGTTGAAAAACAATGTAAAACGGGCATGGTGGAAAAAATTTATTCAGGAAAGCCCATACAATGTAGGCATGGATGCCGCAATTCTGATGAATCCTCAGACCTGGGTGGCTTCCGGTCATGTTGGCGGCTTCAATGACCCGCTCATGGACTGCAGAGAATGTAAAGCTCGTTTCCGTGCAGACAATTTGATTGAGGATTATCTTGCTCAGCAAGGTGAGACAGCAGAGGCAGTGGACGGATGGTCCAATGAAAAGATGGAAGGGTTTATTCAGCAAAACAATCTAACCTGTCCGGAATGCGGCAAGTCCAACTTTACTTCCATCCGCCAATTCAACTTGATGTTCAAAACCTTCCAGGGGGTTACGGAGGATTCCCAATCCGAACTCTATCTTCGTCCGGAAACAGCCCAGGGAATTTTCGTCAACTACAGGAATGTGCAACGCACTTCTCGCAAGAAGCTGCCCTTTGGCATCGGGCAGATCGGTAAATCATTCCGAAATGAAATTACCCCGGGTAATTTTATATTCCGAACCAGGGAATTCGAGCAAATGGAACTGGAGTTCTTCTGTAAGCCCGGTGAGGATATGGAATGGTTCGAGTATTGGAGAGGTTTTTGCAGAAAATGGCTGCTGGATTTGGGTATTGCCAAAGAGCATATTAAGATGCGGGATCATGCAAAAGAAGAGCTTTCCCATTACAGCAAAGCCACCACCGATATTGACTACCTGTTTCCCTTTGGCTGGGGAGAGCTGTGGGGAATTGCCAACCGTACGGATTTTGACTTAAAGCAACATGCCCAGCATTCCGGTGAAAACTTCAATTATCTGGATCCCGCCACCAATGAGCAGTATATCCCCTATTGCGTGGAACCCTCGCTTGGTGCGGATCGGGTAGTTCTTGCTTTCCTCAGTGAAGCATATACGGAGGAGGAGCTGGAAGGAGGAGACACCCGGGTGGTTATGAAGCTGCACCCTGTACTGGCTCCTTTCCAGGCTGCTGTACTTCCCCTGAGTAAAAAGCTGAAGGAACCTGCCCAGGAGCTGTATCAAAAGCTGGCAGTCAGATTCAATGTGGATTATGATGAAACCGGCAGCATTGGCAAACGCTATCGCAGGGAAGACGAAATTGGCACGCCGTATTGCATTACCGTAGATTTTGATACCCTGGAGGATCAAGCGGTAACAGTTAGAGATCGGGATACCATGGAACAAGTCAGGCTTCCTATCGATGAATTGACAACCTACCTGGACAAGAAAATACAGTTTTAATGCTTTCAGACATCATATTAAATAGAATTAGCTGCAAAAACACATCTTCTTGTTCTTTTGCAGCTAATTCTATTTGTTTCTTTATCTGTCCAGGTTGGTAAATGTTGTGACTTCACTCCTGCCCCTGCAGTTAAACCTCTGAAATCGCCTCGGTAGGACAACTCTCAATAGCCTCTTTGACTGATTCCTCCAGTTCTTCAGGAACCTCTTCATCAATCGCCTCCGCCTTGTCATCATCATTCCAGAAGAACACTTCCTCAGCTATGCTGATGCACAGCCCGCAACTGATACATAAATCCTGATC
>DURK01000009.1 GCA_012837325.1 Clostridiales bacterium | reverse complement strand
TGATAATCCTTTTTAAATG
Organism: Clostridiales bacterium; assembly: GCA_012837325.1. Taxonomy (GTDB): domain Bacteria; phylum Bacillota; class Clostridia; order Caldicoprobacterales; family DTU083; genus DURK01. The sequence continues at coordinate 10,206 of DURK01000009.1, read as the reverse complement.
GTCTGCCATGGAATTTGCCCTTACAGGTTATGAAATGCCTGGCACGCTTTAACACCACGCCGATTTTCTTCAGGCTGTCGTAATCCAAAGCCCGGATCCGCCTGGCCCGAATGATCTTCTCTGCGGATTTGATCCCGATGCCCGGTATGCGCAGCAGCATTTCATAGTCGGCCGTGTTAATCTCCACCGGGAACAAATGATAGTTTCGCACCGCCCAGTCGGACTTGGGGTCGACCAGGGAGTCCAGATCGGGATGCTCCGTATCCAGCAGCTCTCCGGCGGAAAAGCCGTAAAAGCGAAGCAGCCAGTCGGCCTGATACAGCCTGTGCTCCCGAAGCAGAGGCGGTTTGTCTATGGCAGGCAGCATGGGATGGTGCGCCACGGGAACAAAGGCAGAATAATAGACCCGTTTCATCCGGAAGATCCGGTACAATCCTTCAGAAAGGGTGAGAATGCGCAAATCGTTTTCCGGAGAGGCCCCTACCAACATCTGGGTGGTCTGCCCGGCTGGTATGAACTTATTTGCAGCTCGAAAGGTTTTGTAGTTTTCCCGCTCCTCCAAAATGCGATCCTTCATATAGCGCATGGGCCCGACCAGGGCTTCCCTGTTTTTCTGCGGCGCCAGCAGCTTCAGGCTTTCGCTGGTTGGGACTTCAATGTTCAGGCTCATCCTGTCCACCAGCATGCCGGCTTCCACCAGCAATCGCCGGTCACAGCCGGGAATGGCCTTCAGGTGGATGTACCCGTGAAAGCGGTGCTGGTAACGCAGTCTTTTTACAGCCTCGATCATCAGCTCCATGGTATAATCAGGGCTTTTCACTACGCCTGAGCTTAGAAACAAGCCTTCTATGTAGTTGCGTCTGTAAAAGCTGATGGTGAGGTAAACCAGCTCATCGGTTGTCAGCTGAGCCCTTGGGGTGTCATTTGATACCCGGTTTTCACAATACTTGCAATCGTAAATGCATTTGTTGGTCATGAGAATCTTTAAAAGAGAAATGCAGCGGCCGTCGTCGGACCAGCTGTGACAGATGCCGGCAAGATGGGCATTGCCCAACCCGCCTTTTTCCCCCTGCCGGTTGCTGCCGCTTGAAGAGCAGGACACATCATATTTGGCTGCGGAGGCCAGAATGTCAACCTTGTCTTTGAGCTCCATCGCATATGTCCTTTCAGGGCTTGGATCATGGCTCAGCCTTGACTCCAATTGCTGGTATGAATATATCATATCCAAACGCCTTTTGTCAAACATATGTTCGCTTTTTGTACCTGTGCTATTGGAGGATTTTTCGAAAACTTTATGAGATAAATACGCATAAAATACGCAAAAAAAGGATATCATCCGAGCTTCAGGATGATATCCTCAATATACCTAGTTGAATCGTGTTCCACTTTATCCCTCATTCATTTACATGAATGATCGGTTATCTGCCCAGTACCTTTAATGCTTTCTCAACTACATTTTCCACTGTAAAGCCAAACTCCTTAAAGAGAATGTCAGCGGGAGCGGATGCGCCAAAGTCGTCCCGGGTGACGGTATCTCCATCCAGGCCGACATATTTGTGCCAGCCGAAGGAGGATGCAGCTTCCACTGCCAGCCTTGCAGTTACGTTTTTGGGCAGTACGCTCTCTTTGTATTCATCAGACTGTTCCTCAAAGATCTCCCAGGAAGGCATGCTGACCACTCTTGCATCAATGCCTTTTTCCTTCAGAACCTTCTGTGCTTCAAAAATCAATTGAACTTCGGAGCCGGTGGCCATCAGGATGATATCCGGGGTTTCCTTTTCCGAGTCGGACAGGATATAAGCGCCCTTTAATGCATTGGGGCCTGTTCCGTCAAGCAGCGGCAGATTCTGCCTTGTTAAAACAAGTGCAGTCGGGCTGTTCAGCCTGGTCAGTGCAGAAAGGTATGCAGCAGCGGTCTCCCGGGAATCTGCAGGCCGGATGACGGTAAAGTTGGGTATGCTTCGAAGGGAGGCCAGATGCTCGATGGGCTGATGAGTCGGCCCGTCTTCGCCGACGCCGATGCTGTCATGGGTCAGGATGTAGAGTACCGGCTGGTTCATCAGAGCGGACAGGCGCATGGCCCCCTTCATGTAGTCAGTGAATACAAAGAAGGTGGCTACATAGGGCTTCAATCCGCCATGAACGCTCATACCGTTGGCGATCGCTGCCATGGCATGCTCGCGAATACCAAAGTGTACGTTGGACCCGGAATAATCCTTCGCAGAAAAGACTCCCCTGTCTTTCATAACGGATTTGTTGGAAGGAGCAAGGTCTGCCGAGCCTCCGATCAGGTTGGGAATGACCTTGGCAAGCCGGTTCAGTACATCACCTGAAGAGGAACGGGTAGCGGTGGCCCCTTCAAAATGCCAGTAGGACTCATCATTCAGGAGGTCCACCTGCAGCTCGGGGTTGTGCCAGGCTTTCCATTCTGCGGCCAGCTCAGGATATTCCTTTTCATAGGACTGCCAGAGTGCATCCCACTCTTCCTGGGCCTTTTTGCCTTGCTCCATAATGCCTTTCATATGCTCACGCACTTCCTGAGGAACATAGAAGGAGCCTTCGGTATTGTATTTCAGGAACTCTTTCGCAGCCAGCAGGTTGCCTGCTCCCAGAGGTTCACCATGAGCAGAGGCCATGCCCTGTTTCGGGGAGCCGTATCCGATTTCGGTTCTGATCTCAATGATGGTGGGCTTTTCGGTTTCCTTTTTCGCCTCTTCCAGTGTAGCGGCGATGGCATCCACATCATTGCCGTCCTCTACCTTCAGTACCTGCCAGTTATAGGCTTCAAAGCGCTTTCCGACGTCTTCGGTAAAGGCAAGATCGGTGCTGCCTTCGATGGTAATGGAGTTGGAGTCATACAGCACAATGAGCTTACCCAGCTTGAGGGTGCCGGCCAGGGAAGCCGCTTCACTTGCGATGCCCTCCATCAGGCAGCCGTCGCCGGTAAGCACATATGTATAATGGTCCACGAGCTTATGATCCGGTCTGTTGAATTTCGCAGCCAGATGGGCTTCTGCCATAGCCATGCCCACACCGTTGGAAATTCCCTGACCCAAAGGCCCGGTGGTGGTTTCTACGCCGATTGTATGGCCGTATTCCGGATGACCCGGAGTTTTGCTGCCCCATTGCCTGAAATCCTTCAGATCGTCCATGGTCAAGCCATAGCCGAACAGGTGAAGCAGGGAATAGATCAGCATGGATCCATGGCCGGCGGAGAGTATGAAGCGGTCTCTGTCTACCCAGTTCGGGTCGGCTGGGTTGTGCTTCATAGCCTTTGCCCAAAGAGTATAAGCCATGGGAGCTGCGCCCATGGGCAGGCCGGGATGGCCGGATTTTGCCTTTTCAACGCCTTCTGCAGACAGAATGCGTATGGAATTGATGGTTAACTGGTCAATATGATTCATCCACTTATCCTCCTGTATATCTTTTTTCACCAATTGGTGCCTCATAAGTGATATGAGTTTCCGAAATCATGTCATAATCATAAGCATTATACTATTTTTCCCCAATGTTTACAAGGATTCAATTCCTTATTGATAAAATTTTGTCATGGGTTGAAAGGGCAAAAGGGGGAAATATTGCTTGCAAAAGAAATAAATGGAACATTTATAAAAAATATGATATAGTGCTGATCAAGATCATTGATAAAACAAAAAAGTGAGTATCCTGATTTGATAACAAATTTTGAAAGGAATCTGTTATGAACAAGCGACTTTGGCTTACAGCCAGTTACGTTGGGTATTTCCTCATTGGTCTCATCTCGGTTGTACTATCCCCTTCCCTTCCCTTTATGATTAAAGACTTCAGCATTTCCCTCGGAACAGCAGGTGCAGTCTTTACAGCTCAAGCCGGCGGACTCTTTTTCGGTGTGTTGATTGGAGGAATCCTGGCTGATATCCTTGGAAAAAAACCATTGATTGTGCTTGGCTGCTTGGTTCTAGGCCTCACAATGGCAGCCATTGCTGCGACAAGCAGCTGGTATCTGGCCCTGCTCTTCTTCGTTTTGAATGGAATTGCAGGCGGTTTTCTGAATACATTATTAAATATCATTGTGGTGGAGGTAAGCGGTACCCGGCAGGGGGCTGCCATGAACGCCTTGCACGGAATATACGGCCTGGGTTCGCTGATCGGGCCGGTTGCAGTCGGTCTGGTTCTGACATGGCAGTTTGGATGGAGACTGGCATTCTATGGATCAGCCGTTCTTTGGATCCTGTACCTCCTGTTCGTTTTAAGCCTGTCATCGCCGGACACAGAAAAGAAAGCAGCAGCAGCCGGGATCAAGGAAATACCGGTCAGGTCCTTTCTTTTTCATCCGGTTTTTCTCCTCTTGTTTCTGGTCAGCTTTATTTACAATGGCTCTGCAACCAGCCTGGTGGGATGGATCAATACCCATCTGAATGAAATGCAGTTTTCTGCCATCCTCGGCTCCAGCATGGTAACGATTTTCTACATCGGCCTTACCCTCGGGAGATTCCTATGCGGGTATTTTTCGGATCGGGTTGGCTTTTCGCTCACGATTCTGGTCTGCTCACTCGGCAGCCTGTTGTTCTACCCCTTGGGCATCTACTTTTCGCAGCCGGTCCTGATTTCCATCGGCGTATTCCTGTCCGGATTCTTCTTCTCCGGCCTGTTCCCTACTGCCCTGGCCTATGCAAACAGGCTCTTTCCGTCTTCAACCGGTACCATAACCGGTACGCTTTCAACTGCCATGTCATTGGGTGCCATGATTATTCCCTGGCTGGTCGGGCTTTTAGCTGATGGGGCAGGATTTCAGGCAGGGTTGAGCCTTGGCTATGCATTGCTCTTTATCCTGGCAGCCGCAGCCATCCGCCTGTACGTTCTTGAAAAGAAAAAAACAGGGAGCTCGATTCCCCAAGAGACGGTTCGCTCCCTGTCTGAACAATAAAACCAATTATGTAAAAATTGCAGCTTTAGAGAATGATGCAGATCAAACCACCGCTGCCCTCGTTGATGATTCTCTGCAGCGTTTCCTGTATCTTGAACTGGGCGTCCTCCGGCATTCTGGTCAGCTTGTTGGATAGTCCCTCGGTAACCAGTTCATGAAGGGACTTGCCAAAGATATTGGAAGCCCACAACTTGGACGGATCGCCCTCAAACTCATCCAGCAGATACCGAATCAGCTCCTCGCTCTGCTTTTCCGTACCCACTATGGGAGATACCTCGGTTTCGATGTCGGCGCGGATTAAATGCAGGGAAGGTGCACTGGCTCTCAGACGAACACCGAAGCGGCCGCCCTGCTTGACGATTTCCGGCTCTTCCAGGGACAGCTCATCCATGGTGGGCGGCACCATTCCATAACCGGTTTCCCTGACGTCTCTCAGGGCTTGCGCTATCCGGTCATACTCCCCTTTGGCATGAGCCAGCTCCTTCATCAGACCGATCATCTGGTAATCCCCTTTTATCTCATATCCGCATTCCTCGCCCAGCACCTTGTAGAACAAGCCTGATTTGGCATCCATGCGGATCAGCACATTACCGGTGCCCAGCTCGATGTTGTCAATTTTGGGGCGTTCCATGAACTCGGATTCCTCCAGGGTTTTCCCGAAGGTATCCACGTCCCGGATGCGAAGCACCTCCTCCGATGCCGTCCTGGCCGCATCCATCACATATTGAATCAACCAGTGATCCTCCTCCAGGCTCAATACCCATTTCGGAACATCCACCCTGATTTCGGTGATGGGGAATTCAAACAAGGCATGGCTGAGTATGGTGTGGATGTCCTCCTCACCAAGATTCAGCACATCCAGGGCCAGCACAGGCACATCGTATTTTTCTTCCAGAGCGCTTCTCAGCTTCATGGTTTCTTCTTCATCCGGTGTTTTGGTGTTCAGCACCATGATAAAGGGCTTGTTCAGCTCCTTCAGCTCCCGGATGACCCGCTCCTCCGCCTCCACATAATTGGAACGGGGAATCTCCGTTATACTGCCGTCAGTGGTAACCACCAGCCCGATTGTGGAATGATCGGTTATGACCTTTCGGGTACCGATTTCGGCAGCCTCTTCAAATGGGATATCGTAATCAAACCAGGGAGACCGTACCATTCTCGGCACTTCCCCTTCCATATGCCCCATGGCACCCTTGACCAGATAGCCCACACAATCCACCATGCGTATATTCAGATTGGCATTTTCCTTTAAAGAAATCTGTACCGCTTCATTGGGAACAAACTTGGGCTGCGTAGTCATGATGGTGCGTCCCGCACCGCTTTGAGGCATTTCATCCCGGGACCGTTCCCTCTTGAATTCATTTTCGATATTGGGAAGAACCAGTAAATCCATGATCCGCTTGATCAATGTGGATTTTCCCGTTCGAACCGGCCCCACCACGCCTATGTATATATCTCCGTCGGTGCGTTCGGCAATATCCCGGTACAGGTCAAACTTTTCCATCCATATTCCCTCCCCTTTCCAGGAATTCGATTAAGTGCTCTGACTCATACTTCATATATATGGAAGGCAGGGAGTGAATATGACAAGTTGTAGCTGAAAAAAACAAGCCGGATTGATTTCCGGCTTACATGATTTCCAGTTTCTCGCTTTCATGGGTTTTGTCCCGCAGCATCAGCTCGTTCACCGCCGCTGCAGCCTCTTTTCCTTCATATAATATCCGGTAGAGCTGCTCGGTAATCGGCATTTCCACATTCAGGCTCTGAGCCAGCTCATAGGCAGCCTTACAGGTTGCTGCCCCTTCCACCACCATGCCGATTTCTGAAAGGGCTTCTTTTACGGCCCTGCCCTGGCCGATCAAAATTCCCGCTCTCCGGTTGCGGCTGTGCATGCTGGTGCAGGTTACAATCAGGTCTCCGATTCCTGTCAGGCCGGCAAAGGTTAAGGCAGATGCGCCCAAGGCCTGGCCCAGCCTGGCGATTTCATAGACACCACGGGTCATCAGGGCCGCTTTGGTGTTGTCGCCGTAGCCCAGCCCGTCGCTGATGCCTGCTGCCAGGGCAATGATATTTTTCAGCGCTCCGCCGGTTTCCACACCGATCAAATCCGGGTTGGTATACACCCGAAAGCTGGGGTTCATAAACAAATCCTGAACCTGCTCGGCCGCTGCCATGTCCTCCGAGCTGCACGCCACCGTTGTGGGGATATCCCTCCCCACCTCTTCTGCATGACTGGGCCCGGAAAGGACGACGATGCGGGCGTGGGGAATCTCTTCCCCAATCACCTGGGAAAGCCGCTTATGGGTTTTTTCCTCCAGGCCCTTTGCTGCATTGATGATGATGGGATTCTCACCGGTAAAAGGGGAAATATTCCGGGCGTTTTCCCTGACAGCCTGGGCTGGAACCGCCAGCAGAATCAGTTTCCGGTCCTGCACAGCCTGCTTTAAATCAGAATAAACATCCACATTGGAAGGAATGGGAACCCCGGGCAGATACCTGGTGTTTTCTCTTTCCTTCCGGATGGCTTGATAATCTTCTCTTTCATAAACCCACAGGTTTACCTGATGACCATTCTTTGCCAGAAGAACCGCCAGCGCTGTCCCCCAGCTTCCTGCTCCGATTACAGCTATTGTATTTGGAATGATCCTCACCTGCCTCTCTTTTTTAAAAAGGATACCTGGTTTTCCGTCCCCTGACGCAAGCGCTGGATGTTTTCCCTATGGCGGAGTACGGCCATTCCAGCCAGGAGAAGAGCGATGAAGCATAGCTCCCAGGGCTGGCCGAAGACAGCCAGCAGGATGGGAAACAGAATCGCTGCGCTGATGGAGCCCATCGAAACATACCTGGAGAGGAGAACCACGATGAGTGCGATAAAAAACAGAATCAGACCGATTGCCGGGAACAGTACCAATATCAGCCCAAAGGAGCTGGCAATGCCTTTCCCGCCCTTGAAGCTGAGGACAACCGGCCAGTTATGCCCGGCAACGGCAAACCCGCCTGTCAGCATGCCGCCCAGACTGCTGCCTGTCAGCCAAAGACCGATGTAAACAGCCAGCACTCCCTTCAGGATGTCGCAGATAAATACAATGACCCCCGCACTGGTGCCCAGCACCCGGAAGGTATTGGTTGCGCCCGCATTCCCGCTGCCGTGCTCCCGGATATCGATTTTCCTCAAGAGCTTTCCAAGAAAGTAGGATGGAGCAAGATTTCCTATAAAATAACCGGCCGCGCAGGCCAGCAGATATTTCAAAACAACTGTCATGTGTTTCCCCCTATTTGGTCTTCTCCCGTACAATGATGTGCAGGGGTGTACCCTCCAGACCGAAGGTTTTTCGGAAATAGTTTTCCAGGTATCGCTTGTAGGAATAATGCATCAGCTCCGGATCATTGACAAACAATACAAAGGTCGGCGGTTTAACGGATACCTGGGTCCCGTACAATATCTTCAGGCGTCTGCCCTTGTCGGAGGGCGGTTCGTTTACTGCAATGGCATCGGCCAGGCAGTCGTTGAGAACGCCGGTGGAGATCCGGAAGGTGTACTGGCTGTAGACAAAGCTGACCAGCTCCATGATGCGGTCAACCCGCTGCCCGGTTTTTGCTGAAACAAACACACTGGGGGCATAGGTCATATAGCTCAAATCTTCCATCAAACGCTTTCGATACTTGCTCATGGTGCTGGTGTTCTTTTCAATAACGTCCCATTTGTTCATGACCAAAATGGAACCCTTTCCCTCTTCATGAACCAGACCGGCGATTTTGGTATCCTGCTCCGTTACCTCCTGGGTGGAGTCGATCACAATCAGAGCAATGTCACACCTGCGGATCGCACTGAGGGCCCGAACCACGCTGTAGCGTTCCAACGTATTGTCGATTCGGCTTTTCCTGCGGATTCCCGCTGTATCAATAATGATGTATTTCTGTCCATTTATCTCCAAGGGCGTGTCTATGGCATCCCGGGTGGTGCCGGGTATCTCGCTGACAATCACCCTCTCCTCCCCGAGCAGCTTGTTTACCAGAGAGGATTTGCCTGCATTGGGTTTGCCCACTACGGCTATTTTGATGACATCCTCGTCTTCCTCTTCCATATCCTCCGGCTTGAAATGCCTTACAATTTCATCCAGCAGGTCTCCGATTCCCCTTTTGTGAGAAGCGGATATGGAAATGGGATCGCCGAGAGCCAGGTTGTAGAACTCATAAAGGCTGTCTTCATCCTCCGGCCTGTCGATCTTATTGACTGCCAGCACAACGGGCTTCTCGGATTTCCGCAGCATATCGGCTACATCACGGTCGGTGGAGGTAATGCCTTCCTTGCCATCGGTCAGAAACAGTATGACATCCGCCGTATCGATGGCGATTTCCGCCTGATACCGGATCTGCTGGAGCAGCTCGTCACGGCTGCCCGGCTCGATGCCCCCGGTATCGATCATGGTAAATTTGTAGTTCAACCATTCCGTATCGGCATACAGCCGATCCCTGGTCACCCCGGGTGTATCCTCCACAATCGCAATCCGCTTTCCTGCCAGCTGATTGAACAAGGTGGATTTCCCCACATTGGGTCTGCCTACTACAGCTACGATGGGTTTTGGCATTTCATCACCTCCAAATCTTTACCATTTAATAAAGCATCCAAAAATGCATCGCCCCGGACGGGCACCGCAGATACCGGTACACCGGCATGTTCAGCCAGCTGGGAAACCGACACATCATCCAGGAATACATCCTGCCCTTTGCGCAGCATGACTTCCGGAATCAGCAGGCGTTCACCCAGGTCCTTTCCCTCAATATCCGTCATGATATCGCTGCCGGTCACCAGGCCGGCTACGGTCACGCTGTTTCCAAAGAAACGGTTTGTCACCCCAAGCACCTGGATATCGGTGTGGAATTCATCGTTTACCCTGTCAGCCATGTCCTTTATGATTTGATATGCCGACCTGCCGGTAACAATGGTTTGCCGCAGGCTCTTACCTGTACTGTTCCCGCTTGCATCTTTGCCTGCCCTGTTCGAGTTGGCTTCATTCCTCTTTTGATCGGTTCGGTCGGCCAGGGCTTCATCAAATTCATTCCTGAACTGAAGGGTCAGGCCGACTCCATTTTCCACCTGAGGGAATTCATCATAGTACTCCAGGGATGGAAATTCCCTGCCAGCCAGCACATAGAACTCGTCGGCTGCATAGACAAACCCCCTGTCCCATTGCGGTCGAAAGACAGCCTGCCACCTTTCCACCTGATCAATAAGCCGGGCTGCCTGCCCGGCATCAAAAGGCCGGACGGCTGCAAGCTTCTCCCGGTGCCCGGTTAGG
>DURK01000093.1 GCA_012837325.1 Clostridiales bacterium | reverse complement strand
GGAACCAGCGGAAAAAGGGAAATCAATGCACCCTCTGATTCGAATGGTGAAGACAACCAGGGCGGGGCTGAACCAACCCCGAACCAGCAAGGAGAGTCCCCAAGCTCTTCAAATCTGCCCGAGGGTACCATAGCATCCCTGGATGAGTTGAAGGAAAGAGCAAAGGATGCAGGATACGAGATTGCCGAAATGGAAGACATTCAGGTGGAAATGATAGGCAGCCTGATTGGCGATGCGCTTGTTGATGGGTTTAATCTTGTTATGGGCAGCAAACTGAGTCTTTTTCTGGAGCTGGCATCGCCGGATGAAGCACAGGCCTATGCGGATATGATCAATGAAGGCGGGTATGGTGCAGCGATTGTAAATGGCCGTTTTGTCACTTCCGCGGATGCGGTGAAGGGAATCATAGAAGATCCGTCCCTCCAGGCAGAATTGGAAGCCATTATGGATGCCAAAGCCCAGGTACAGGAAAACTGGACGAATGTGGAGGAGATCTCTGCAGCCACATCGGACTACAAAGGTGCTTTTGAACTGGTGGATGCGATCAGTAAATCCATGAATACTTTATTGGATCAGTCCTTAACGAAAAACAACCTGGACGGGATTTTTCCGCTTCAGTTCAACTCCATCCCGTTTGCCATGACCTCCACCTTCTGCGAAGATGAAGCCCAGCTGCAGGCAATCGTGGTTGTAACGGAAATGCTTGGCATGTATGACACCCAAGTCACCCGTAACGCTGCTCATGATTATTCGATCATCGGAAAGAAAAGCCGAAACGATGAAGTCTATGAGATTCATGGAATATATGATCCCGCTGTGGGCAGCCTGCGTATGATCGAAAAAACGGAAGGCGAAGTAACCGAGTTTCTGGAATTTGTTCCCCTGGGAAATAACCTTTATGCCCTGCAGACTCAAAAGGAACGCGGATTGATCACCTGGCAGGACAATCAGTTGATTGCATACCGATACACAAAGCTGGCTGATAAGCAGGAGAAGTACGATAGTGAATCAGACAGCATCTATCCTTCCGGAAACGGAGCAGATGCACAGTGGGTAGCTCCCTTGGGAGAGGATGGGTATGCAGAGTTTTACCATTTTGAGAATAAAGCCATCCGGCTTAATGTGGACACCTTTACCGGCCGGGTTCAGACTGAGATCCCAGCGGACTAACGGAGGTGGGGAAATGCAGCTTGGCAAATCAGGCAGACGGATTGGACTTTGCTTCATACTTGTCCTCATTTCCATCCTCCTGATGATGGTGACAACCGCTTGTTCCTCCAAACAGTCAGAATTGGAAAAAATACCGGAAGCTTATATAGACGGCTTTGCAAAGTTTTATGAGCAGGGCAATGAATATACCGAGCTTGGCTTGCAGATTCAAGCGGATTATGCCTATGGCTGGGCCGCTGCTTCGATTTCTTCCATGCGGTATTGCATAGACTGCCTGCTTTATTTGAATGGGGAAGGCGAAACGCTGGAGCAGGTGACCGGGCAGCGCATGGACAATTGGGATGAGATTGCAGCCATGAACTACGCTTCGCCGTATCCCTATTATTTTGAAGGCCTGGTATACAATGTGCAGGACAAAAACGAAGATGCCCGGAAATGTTATGAAAAAGCACTGGTAAATCCTGCTTTCTCATCGCAGACAGATGAGTCCCTGTCCGTTCTGCTGACCCTGTCCGTCAAACAGCTGAAGTCCTTAAAAAAGAAGCTCATCGAATGGGAAGACAAAATTTTTGCTGTCTATCAGGCGGAAAGAAACCCTTATCCCCGAAGTGAATTCAACTACAGCGACAAGTATTTGCGTACCCTGGCCAGGGAGGTGCTGGAGGAGGATCAAACGAATTACCGCAGTGCGCTCCGGCACTACAAGGCTGCTCTGGCTGTCAATCCCTTTGACGGGGATAACTTTGTTGGTTGTGCCCTGATGAGCCTGTATATGGATGATATGGATCGAACCTTCTTCTATGTCAATGAAGGCCTGTACGTAGACCCGGAGCATGAAGGCCTGGCCAGGATAGCCGACATTCTGAACGGGGAGGTGCCGCAGGGATGAAGAAGTACTGCTGCTTGCTGCTTGCTCTGGCTGTCCTGCTGTTCCCGGCTGCCGCGGGAGCCTCTTCCCATATCGACCTGTCCAGGGTTAAATTCAGCTCCGGC
>DURK01000092.1 GCA_012837325.1 Clostridiales bacterium | reverse complement strand
AGGTCTGTTGTCATGAACGAGTGGTTTCCTGAAATAGCAGATAAGCATGAGCTGCACATGCTCTCTGAAAGTCCGCGTTTTTACCTTAACAAAACAAGAATGAATATTACTTTTGCCTCTTATTTGGAGCATAAGCTGAGGGAGGTTGTTTCTTCACAACCGGTGGTTGTTTTTGGACTCGGAGCACAAATTATTTTTGCCCGACAACCTGAGGCTTTTCATGTTAAGATAACAGCTTCCAAGGAGGTTCGGCTGAAACGTCTTAGACAGATTCATCGTTTAGGGCAGGAAGATGCCATGCGTATGCTTGAACTGACTGACCGAAGGCACAAACGCTATGTTTCAACGATCTACAATCAAGATATATCTGATTTCTCCCATTATCACCTTATCCTGAACACCGACTTCCTGAGTGTTGATGAAAGTGTTTCCCTGCTGCGATTTGCCTTTGAAAACAAAAATACCTTTATTGAAGAAGCGGAAAAGACCGTGGAGGAGCAATTAAAAAAGCCTGTGGTTTTTCAAAACGCTTCAGAAGAGGAATTCGCAAAGATTTTGGATATGTACAATCTGGAGTGGGAATATGAACCTCATACATTTCCAATCGAATGGGATTCGGAGGGGAATATCACACAAGCTTTCTCACCAGATTTTTATTTGCCTTACTTCAAAACATATATTGAGTTGACTACCATGAATCAGAAATATGTTTCAGATAAAAAGAAAAAGATGAGAAAACTAAAAGAGCTGTATCCAGGCATCAATATCAACATTGTGTTCAAGAATGATTTTCATGCCTTGATGAAGCGCTTTGGATTAGAGAAGGGTTCTGATTTAAAATGAAAGAAGAGGGAATTGAAAAGATCGTATTTTCTGAAGAACAGATTCAGGCTCAAGTTGCGAAGATGGCAGAGATGTTGTCTCGAGATTATGCCGGGAAGGATCCGATTATAGTCGGTATTTTAAGAGGTTGCTTTTACTTTTTGGCTGATTTGACAAGATATATGACCATTCCTGTTTCCATTGATTTCCTGTCCATCGGCGTCTACCCAGAGATGACAAAGAAAACAGGAATTGTACGCTTTAACAAGGAATTGGATACTTCAATTAAAAACAGGCATGTTTTGCTGGTTGAAGATATCGTTGGTACAGGTTTGACCTTGAGCTATATTTGTCAACACTTGGAGGCCTATAACCCGGCCAGTTTGAAAATCTGTACGCTGCTGGATAATCCGAAGGAACGATTGCTTGCACTTAACATCGATTACAGCTGTTTTGTCATGCCGGATAGCTTTTTGGTCGGCTATGGACTGGATTATGAGCAGAAGTATCGAAATCTGCCTTATATTGCAGCCTATCGTCAGGAGAAACAGCGTTGATCTTTTGTTGTCAGCGTGGATCCTCTTTCTTTACAAAGAGAATGGTATATAGTACAATTGTATTTGAAGGTCATCTGAAAAAGCATGGCTCGGTCATTTTAAATGTCTGAGTCTTTTTTATATATTTAAGAACAATATGGGGCATAGGAGCCATGCTTAGAAGCAGATTAGCTGTTCATACTTTTATATTAAGGATGCGTTTGCAAATGTTCTTTTCTAAGAATCGCGATGTAGACATGAGCACTGGACCGCTGTTTGGGAATATCCTGTTGTTTGCTCTGCCTATTATGGCGATGAATATACTGCAACTGGTTTTTAATGCCGCCGACATGATTGTCGTAGGCCGTTTTTCAGGCAGGGAAGCCCTTGCTGCTGTTGGAGCTACAGGTTCCCTTATCAATCTCATTGTTACTCTTTTCATGGGTTTGTCCGTAGGGACCAGCGTCATCGTTGCGCAGGATTATGGTGCCAACCGGCAGGTGGATGTGAGTCGTTCTGTGCATACCTCCATTGCAGTCAGCATAATAAGCGGAGCAATCGTCATGATTGCCGGCATTGTTTTCTGTAAACCGTTGTTGGAAATAATGGGTACGCCGCTGGATATTATTGATCTTTCGGAACTATACATGAAGATCTACTTTGTTGGGATGCCTGCCAGTATGGTATATAATTTTGGTGCAGCGATCCTGCGAGCAGTCGGGGACAGCCGGCGTCCAATGTACTATCTTTTTATAGCAGGTATTGTAAATGTAATATTGAACCTGTTCTTTGTAATCGTTTTCGGCATGGGAGTTGCAGGCGTAGCATGGGCTACAACAATTTCTCAATATTTGTCTGCGGCTCTTATATTGATATGTCTTTATAGAAGTCATGGAGCAATACGATTTATACCAAGGCAGATGCGGATATACAAGGACAGGTTAAAACCGCTTGTTAAAATCGGCCTGCCGGCAGGACTTCAAGGCTTATTGTTTTCGATTTCCAATGTAATGGTGCAATCTGCAGTAAACTCATTCGGTTCCACCATGGTAGCAGCCAGTTCAGCTTCTGCGAACGTGGAGGGTTTTGTTGCCACCACAACGAATGCATATTATAATGCAGCCATCACGTTTACGGGGCAAAATATGGGCGCAGGGAAGTATGATAGAATTGATACCATAGCCAAAATCTGCACCGTACTTATTTTTGCAACCTGGATTGTTGTTGGCGGCACAACGATACTATTTGGCAGGCCCTTGCTGAGCATGTATTCTTCTGATCCCAAAGTAATCAAATTTGGCATGGAGCGTATGAAAATCATGATGGCTGCGTATTTTGCATGTGGTGTAATGAACGTATTTCCGGGCTTGACCCGTGCCATGGGCTATTCCGTGCTGCCTATGCTCAGCACTTTGATAGGTGCATGTATTATGAGAATAGTTTGGCTTGTTACCATTTTCGCCTGGTATCCTACACCTGCAGTGCTGTTTTTATGTTACCCGATTACCTGGGCATTGGCAGGACTTGGTCAGGTTGCGATCTTCTTTTATGCCCGCAGGCAAATCCGCAAGCAGGACACCTCTGGTCCACAATCAGCAGCAACCTGCAGCGCATAAAAAGAGGTAACTCACAGCGGATACAGTATACCTCTTCTTAAATCATGTCAGAGCTAGGAGGGGAGTTTATGCCTTTTAAAATAATCAGGAACGATATCACGAAGGTACATGCAGACGCCATTGTTAATGCAGCAAATCAAACGCTGCTTGGGGGAGGCGGGGTAGATGAGGCCATTCACTGGGCGGCAGGTTCCGGATTGCTTGATGAATGCCGTTCCCTGGGGGGCTGTAAAACCGGACAGGCTAAAATTACCAAAGGCTATAAACTTCCTGCCAGGTATGTTATTCATACCGTGGGACCGGTTTGGCAGGGAGGGAACAGCAATGAGGAGAAGCTGCTGGCTGACTGCTACCGGAATTCACTTGCCTTGGCAAAAGAGTATGAGCTGGACAGCATTGCCTTTCCTCTCATTTCCTCAGGTGCATTCGGATACCCCAAGGATCAGGCTTTGAAAACCGCAGTCTCGGTCATTGGCGACTTTTTACTGGAGCATGAAATGACGGTTTATCTGGTTGTATATGACAAGGCTTCTTTTCAGTTGTCTGAAAAATTGTTTTCTTCCATTATGGAATTTATTGATGATAACTACATAAAGAGGCATTATTTCAACCGGGAAAGCAGCCGTTTACAAGACTTCGTGGTTAGTGAAAGGATTTCAGAGCCGGATGATCCTGAGCTTTTTTCAGCGAAATCATATACTCAAACAGTGAAACGCGAGCGGAAGCTGGAGGACTTGCTGGATCAGATGGACGAAACCTTCTCGCAGAGGCTGCTCAGGCTCATTGATGAAAGAGACATGACGGATGCACAAACCTATAAAAGAGCAAATGTTGACCGCAGATTATTCTCAAAGATCCGGAATGATATTCATTATAAGCCCAGCAAGACTACTGCAGTGGCTTTTGCCATTGCCTTGAAGCTGAATCTGGATGAGACAAAGGATTTACTGATGAGCGCTGGCTATGCATTGTCCCATAGCAGCAAATTCGATATTATTATCGAATTTTTTATCAGAGAGGGGAATTACAATATATTTGAGATAAATGAAGCATTATTTGTCTTTGATCAAAAGCTGCTGGGGGTATAGCTTTTGCGCAGACCGGAATGGAATTTGTCTCCTGCCATGCGACAAAATCTCTGCCTTCGTATGTTATCCTGAAGTCATGAAATAATAAAAACGATGGAAGGTGTGCAATGATGAAAAAGGGATTAACAGAGCTGGTATTCATATTAGACAGAAGTGGTTCCATGGGCGGCCTGGAAGGAGATACCATCGGCGGATACAATGCCATGCTGGAAAAACAGATGAAAGAGTCCGGTGAAGCGTTGGTTACTACGGTGCTGTTTGATGATGATTATGAGCTGCTTCATGACCGGATTAGCCTGAAGGCAATCAAACCTATTACAGAAAAAGAATACTATGTAAGAGGCTGCACTGCCCTACTGGATGCAATTGGGAAAACCATTCATAAAATTGAAAATGCTCTTACCCATACGATTGAGCAAGAGCGGGCGGAGCATGTAATGTTTGTTATCACCACTGACGGGATGGAAAATGCCAGCAGAGAATTCAGCTATGAAAAGCTGCGTCAGCTGATCGAGCAAAAAAAAGAAGAAAATGGCTGGGAGTTTCTTTTTCTCGGGGCAAACATCGATGCAGTGGGCACGGCCAGACAATTTGGCATAAACGCTGACAGGGCAGTAAATTTCCATGCTGACAGCAAAGGCACTGCATTGAATTATCACGTGGTAAGCGAGACAGTCAGCGCTTTGCGAACCAACCACCATATACCGGAAAATTGGAAGGCTGTAATTGAAGAGGATTTTGAAAAGCGCGGCGGCAACAAGTAGAACAGCTTTTTACCTTTTTATCAGCAACACGGAGAGATCATTTACATTGGTGCCGGTTGGACCCGTAATTATCAGTCCGCCGCATTCTTTCAGCCCATGATAGGCATCGTTATTTTCCAAGACGTCAAAAATAGCGATGCCTTTTTCTGTGAGAATCTTTTTGGTATTGGTATCCACATAACCACCCGCTGCATCGGTAGGCCCGTCGGTACCGTCGGAACCAATAGAAAAAACGGCTGTATTGGTGAGATCGGAGATGCCTTCTGCAGCTGCTAAGGCCAGCTCCTGATTTCTCCCGCCTTTACCCGAACCTTTCAGGTGTACAATCGTTTCACCGCCTGCAATAAACGCCAGAGATTTCCGACTGTTATTATGATACTGTGCAATGGAAGCCAGGAAGCTTCCTGCCTCTCGCGCTTCACAACTGAGACTGGCAGTCAGCACAACAGGTTCATAGCCAAGTTCCAAACATGTTTGTTCTGCAGCAGCACAAAGCTGTGTCACACTGCCTGTAATCATCGTCTTAACATTGGCAATGGTATCTGGTGTTTCGATTCTCAATAAAGACTCTACTTCATCGGATACGGTAATGTTATATTTTTTGATAATTTCAAGGGCTTGATCGCTGGTGGAGCTATCTGGGTAGGCAGGGCCGGAAGCGATCATATCCAGAGGGTCACCGATGATATCGGACAAAACCACAGAAAACACCTGAGCAGGCTCACATAACTTGGCAAATTTTCCACCCTTCACCGCTGATAATCGCTTACGGATGGTATTCATCTCTACAATGTCGGCACCAGACGCCAATAGCTGTTTGGTCAATTGTTCCAACAGTTCTTTCGGTATAAGGGGTTTTTCAAACAAGGCAGAGCCGCCTCCGGAAATGAGAAACAAAACCTTATCTTCAGGTGTAAGATTGGAAACCAACTGGATAGCCTGTTCTGTTGCTGCAAAGGAGTTGTCATCAGGAATGGGATGACCTGCCTCATAAATCCGTATATTTGGTATATCACCTTTGGAATGATCATACTTTGTGATAACAACACCGTCATCGACTCTTTCACCCAGTATATCGGATGCAGCTTTTGCCATGGACCATGCTGCCTTTCCAATCGCTACAAGCAATAACTTTCCACCTGAGAAATCCAGCCCCTGCAACGCCTTTTTTACAGCAGTGCCGGGAAGTGCTGCTGTGATAGCAGAGTCTATAATCTTGTAGGCGTCATTTTTTAAGCTCAATGAAACCACACCTTCCTATGTATATCCTTCTTTCAGTATTTTTTACAAAAGCGCCAAAGCATATGCCTTGGCGCTTTTCTTCATTATAACAGAATAACCTGTAACTGATAACCACTTACTAAA
Source organism: Clostridiales bacterium (assembly GCA_012837325.1). Lineage (GTDB taxonomy): Bacteria > Bacillota > Clostridia > Caldicoprobacterales > DTU083 > DURK01. The sequence goes on along the minus strand of DURK01000092.1, from coordinate 2,642 downwards.
ATAGTTGTGGCAGGTTTTTGTCATCCGTTACCTGACAAAGAAGTAGATTATATATGCATTAATGATTGAGGCAATACCTACTACCAAGGTACCCAAAGTCTGTGTTTTGTAGCCGTCTTCTACCTTCATATTACCAAAATTGGTGACGACCCAGAAGTAGCTGTCATTAGCATGCGAGACCGTCATAGCACCAGCACCGATTGCTATAACAGTAAGAGCAGCCAAGGCAGGGGTACCCAGACCAATCGTGGACAGCATTGGTGCAATGATTCCTGCGGTAGTGGTTATTGCTACAGTGGAAGAGCCTTGTGCTGTCTTCAGTATTGCTGACAACAGGAATGGGAACATCAGGCCCAGCAATGAGAGAGTGGTCGAGTTTTCTTTGATATAATCTACCATGGTGGTGTTAGCAATAACAGTACCAAGCACACCGCCGGCTGCTGTGATGAACAGGATGGGACCTACGATCTTCAGAGTTTCATTGGTAATCTCATAAAAGTCTTTCATGCGTTTTTGTGCTTTCAACAGGGAGAGTGCCAGCAGAGCGCCAACAGCTATAGCGATAATTGGAGTCCCCAGGAATGTAATAATTGGAACGGAAAGATGAGCCATGTTGAAAGCAGAGGAAAGGCTCATCAGGAGGATGGGAACAACAATGGGGGCAAAGGAGAGCCAGGCATTGGGAAGTTTGCCGTAGCTGGCAACCAGTTCTTCATAGGTCTGTACTATTTCGCCATCATCTGCATTTAATTCTTCTCGGGATTTAACTCTTTTTCCAACAGCGATAGCAAACAAATAAGCCGCAATAAGAGGTAGGATAGAAGCGATTACACCGAAAACAATTACAAGAAGTAAGTTGACTTCCTGGCCAAGCCCCTCATATAAGGTGTTAGCAGCTGCAATCGGGCCTGGTGTGGGAGGGATAAAACAGTGTGAAATATATAGACCCATGGAAAGTGCCACTGTACTGGCCACAGAAGACCTCATCGTTCTTTTGACCAATGCTCTTCTAATGGGGTTCAGGATAACGAACCCGCTGTCGCAAAATACCGGGATGGATACAATCCAGCCCATCAAAAGCATGGCAAGCTCAGGTCTTTTTTTCCCAACCAATCGTACTACTACATCCGCCATTTTCAGAGCAGCACCTGTTTTCTCCAGCAATGTACCAATCAGTGCACCAAAAATTATGACGATTCCGATACTCTTAAAGGTATTGCTGAAACCAGTGCCGATGACATTGGGAAGCTCTGCAAGCGGGATCCCGGCGATAATACCAAAGATCAGAGCAATTGCCATAATGGATAGAAATGGATGAATCTTGAGTTTGGAAATAGCAAAAATCATGAGTGCAATAGCAATTACAAATGCAATAATGAGAGGAATACCAGTCATGAATGAACCCTCCTTGTTTAATTATTAACAATCCACAAACAATTGTGAATTGTTGAAATGTTTATACATTCAATATAAATCACAAATGGTACAATGTCAATTGGAATATGTAGCAATTGTCCAAAGAAAAACAGAACCTGTGAAAATCAAAGCAATATGCAGCGAGAAAGCCCTTCTGCAGAGGAAGGGCTTTCTATTCAGATATTTATCCATTTTACAATAGAAAGATTGCTACAATCGTTGTTACAGCCAATCCAATGATCACCGGTTTCATATTCCGTCTGACAAGGTCAAAGGGGCTGATTCCGCAGATTGCCGCTGCGGGGATTACCGCCCAAGGTATAATGGTACCTCCGCCGACCCATATCGCCGCGACCTGCCCCAAAGCAGTTAATGTAGCAGTCCCGCTGCCTAGTGCAGTAGAAAATAATCTGGCCACTGAACCTGCTAGTGATATTCCGGAAAATCCGGAACCATCCAGACCGGTAATGGATCCTACTACCGTAGACGTAATGGCAGCAATGGAATTGTTAAGGGGGACAGTATTGGCCAGTGCAATCCCCAAGTCATTAACCAAGCCGTGTGAGCCTGCCGGCAGTACCTCACCATATAAATGAGTGAAAGCCGAGTCGCCCAAATAGAAGAAAGCGGCAATGGGGATAACCGGACCGAATATCTCAAAACCAAATTTTAAACCTTCGATAAAATGGGATGTAATTTTCTCCAATCCCTTATTTTTGTAAGCAAACATAGCAATCAATATTAGTATGAAAAGGGATGTACCTCCAACCAGAGCAGTGGCATCTCCACCTTGTAGTTTAAGCAGATACATGGCCACCAGATCTGCAGCAAAGAGTACTGGAATTAAAATTGCGAAAATTCTTTTCGCTGTCTTTGAAATAACCGCTTTCTCAGTCTCTTGGCTTTCGGACTGTGAGTTTTGCTCTTTGTTGAAATCGAGTTTGGACTCCATGGTGATGGTACCTTTTTTCATATCACGGCGTAGGAGTAAAAAGGCTGTAATCGTAGTTACCACTCCCATGACAATAACCAAAGGAACGCTAGCTGAGATGACATCACCGACAGGAATGCCTGCGCCATCAGCTGTTAATTTGGGTGCCCCTTGAATAATAAAGTCACCAGAAAGTGCGATTCCATGGCCAAATAAATTCATTGCCATGGCTGCTCCAACCGCGGGCAATTTCACGCAAAGTGCTACGGGCAGCAATACTGCACCCATCAAGGCT
>DURK01000002.1 GCA_012837325.1 Clostridiales bacterium | reverse complement strand
TAATCTCTGAGCAGAATCGTCAGGTGTGATACCGGTAATGCATTTGTAAATCGTTGCACATAAGGCATAAACATCGGTCCACGGGTCTTGCATGCCTTTACTGCGATACTGCTCTTCTGGTGCTTAGCCGGGCTTAAGCAATACAGACAAACTTTTTTGTCCGTCCGTAGAAATATTGCGGGTCGCACCGAAGTCAAGAAGCTTCGCTTGATCATCAATCAGCATGATATTGTCCGGGCTTATATCCCTATGAATCAGTCCATTCTTGTGTATCGATCTCAGAGACAACATAACGGGCATGAGAAGGCGGAGTGTCTGTTCAGGGGAAAGAGTTCCCTTTTCCTTTAAATGGTCCTTCAGTGTTTGTCCATCGAGATACTCCATGACAATATAGGCTGTGTTGTTTTCTTCGAAAAAATCTCGTACGCCAACAATGCCTGGTTCTCCTAAAAAACGGGCCAGCATTCTTGCTTCGCTTAAAAATCATTCCTTGCCCTTTTCAAAAAAGTCTTTCCTGCTTTTTGTTGCACTTTCCTGAAGCGACATGGAAACGGTATTGTTTCTATTCACATACCCGCTTGGAAAATATTCTTTAACAGCCACGCGGATATCCAAGTTCACATCTCTGCCTATGTAGGTGATTCCAAAACCACCTTGACCAAGAGCAGTACCGATCAGATATTTGTTATTCAGAATTGTACCCGGGGTAATATGATGTGTTGGTGTATCGTAGTGTAACTCTTTTCCGCAATGCGGACATTTTGGTTCGTTTTCATTGATTGGTTCCAAGCAGTAAACACAATCGATTTTCATGCCATATTCCTTTCGTGTATATTGCTATAGCTTTATTATTATCATTTGTATTGCTGCGTAGTGAGCGTCTTGGTTAACATCTCTACTGCCTGCATTGGTATAATATTACTCATTGGGGTGGATTGTAATTCCAAATACTGTATTATATTGTACCATAGACACAATATTTGGCAAGGGATAAGAGAACCTGTATCATAGAACGGATTCAGCCATGACAGAGAACAGTCGGTATATTTGCATATATATAACAAAATAATAAAAACAAATGATTCTTTCGTGGCGAGAGGTTCAAATGAAGCAGTTGGGGTATAGGAATAACATACAGCTGTTTTGGTGAAGGGTTGTTGAACAAACCAGACAGATGTATAATGAAACTATTCAGAGAAATTTTTGATTTCCAAATGATAGAGGATGGCAAAAAGCATGAGATGGCGTAAAGTATTGATAGTTGTATTGCTTGGGGTTTTTCTTTATTCTTCATATGAGATCTTTACCTACTATTACGAAGCCTTTAAGAGCAAGTCAACTTATGATGAAGTTCGAAAGCTTTATCAGGAACAGCTGCAGTTCGAAGGGCAGCAGGAGTCAGAAGGGGAAAAACCTGCCCAGCCGGTGAGTACACCGGAGCAAGAGAACTCGCCAGGCAAAAAAGAGGCGATGGCAAGATACACGTCCTTGCTTGAAATGAACGAGGATGTAGTGGGCTGGATTTCCGTACCCGGCACGGTAATCGATTATCCTGTTGTGCAGGCCAGGGACAATGACTATTATCTCAGGCGGGATATTCACGGAAAATCAGCCAGAGCGGGTACGATATTCATGGATTACAGAAGTGACAAGCTGGGAAAAGGCAAGAACACCATTCTGTATGGTCACCATATGCGAAATGGTTCCATGTTCAAGGACCTGGTAAAATACAAAGAGCAGGAGTTTTTTCAGGAAAATGGTTTGATCCGGTTTGACACCTTATTCGATGAAATGAAATGGGAAGTATTTTCCGTGTACATAACAGAGGCCGACTTTCCTTATATACAAACAACCTTCTCTTCCGATAAGGAATACCTTGATTTCCTGGACAGGATAAAGGACAGATCCATTTTTGATAAGGATATTGACCTCTCAGAGGAGGATCAGATTTTAACCTTGTCTACCTGTACCTACGAATATGACGATGCCCGATTTGTTGTTCACGCCAGGAGAGTTCCATAAAATAAAAGCAGTTATTCCGACAGCTTTTGAAGGAATGACTGCTTTTTACCTGCAAGCTTTCTAGAATGCAATGACCAATCCACCCTGATTGGCATAGGTTGAACTGACACCGCCCATTTCCACTACAACGATATCCTTAAAGGAGTACCGCTTCATGACCTGTTCCTTGAATTTCAAGGCTCGCTGAATGCAATTGCAGTGGGCGATCCCCAAAATTTTCTCTTCCAAGTGGCTGCCTTCCTCGCCGATGATCTCCACAAAGCGTTGAAAGGCTCGTTCATAGCCTCGAACCTTGTCTACCAAACGAATGGTACCATTGTCGTCTCCCATGATTGGCTTGATGGATAGGATGCTAGCCGCTTTTGCTACAAGAGGGTTCATCCTGCCTGATTTGGCCAGGTTGTCGAGGTTTTCCAATAGGAAAAATGTTTTCATTTCTTTGATGTAACTGGTCACCTTCTCTACCACTTCGGTATGCTTCAGGTTGTTCTTCAAGGATTCATGGATCTTCAAATGAACCAGAGTTTCCCCCGCTACAGCGCTCATGGAATCAAATACATGAATAAACTTGTTTTTGAATTCCTCCAGAATAATGGACTTGGCTTGCATGGCACTGTTATAGGTACCGCTCAGCTTGGAAGAAACGGTGACCACAAAAATATTATCACTGTCCTTGAAGTGATTTAAAAAATCCTGTATGGAGGGACAGGAAGATTTCGGCGCATTTTTGCTTTCCTTCATGGCCTGCAAATAGGCCTTGATGTCCAGGGTATCGTCATCAACGTATTCCTTATCGTCAATTCGCAGAGTTAAGGGAACCAATTCCACACCGGTTTCTTTTTTCATTTCCTCTGATACATCACAGCAGCTGTCAGCTATGATTTTATAATCCATAAAATCCCTTCTCTCTCCTAGGCTTTATAAAATTCATTATATCATCAATTATAAACCAAGGATAGGAAAATAAACACAGCCGGTAAAGAAGAGTGAGTATAATTTGTCATAGAGTGCCTGCTGGCTATAGAGTGATCCAGCAGGCTTTTTTATTTGATTCATGAGCTTTTTCCATCACATATTGGATATAGGCTCCATCCCTTATGGATGGATCAGCCTGACGACCTTCGTGGACGCATGTCAGGAAATTGTATAGGGAGTGGACATGTCCCCGAATCCAGCCGATGGATGCCTTGGGAGACACAAACATGCCTCCTGGTGCTGGGAAGCGCTGGACGGTTTCAATGCGGGTAAACCCTTTTTCTCCACCGATGGGTTGATCCGGCTTGGTGTTGTCATAGAAGTCAAGATAGCTGGGATCCATGAGATTGAATTTTACCGCACCCTTATCGCCATAAATCTCAAATCTCAGTTCATCATTGGTACCGGTTGCAATTTTGGATATTTCAAGTGTCCCGCTGCTTTGATTTTTCATTTTGACAATCATCAAAGACTGATCTTCGGCTGTTATATCAACCATGCTGCCATCCGGTGCAGGTCTGCGGGGATACAGAATGGTATTGCTTGCCAAAATGCTGTGATATTCTCCGATTAAATAGTAAATCAAATCCAGTACATGGGAACCCAAGTCAAAGAGCACCCCGCCGCCCTGTGCACTGTCCTGCTTCCATCCTATCGGTTTATTCGGGTCAACGGAACCGGAGTGCAGATAGGCAGCATGAAAAGATAGAATCTTTCCCAGCCTGCCTTCTGAAATCAGCTGCTTTGCTCGTATCACGGCAGGGAAAAAACGATTCTGGAAGGTCATTTGGGTTACCAGATCGGAATGACTGTCCAATACATCAAGGATCTCCAAGGCATCTGCATAACTGGTGGTCAGGGGTTTCTCGCAATAAACATGCTTTCCTGCCTTTAGTGCCTTGATCACCGTTTCCTTGTGGAAAGCATTGGGTGTGCAGATATGAATCATATCAATATCTTTGTGAGAGAAAAGTTCATCCGGGTCTGTTGCTGCAAATGCAAAACCGTTTAAGTCCCTTGCCTTTTCCGCTGTTCTCTGATGAGCCGTACACACTCCCATCAGTCTGGTGCGAAAGGGAATGTTTTCGTAATAAAGTGGAATGGTTTTGTAACCATATGTATGGGCTTTTCCCATAAATCCAAAACCGATCATACCTATGCCATATTCTTTCATCGTCTGCACTCCTCTAAATAAAAAAGCTCCATAAAGGCCATTTTAAATGTAACTAACGTAAAAATAGTATCATAAGAAAGAACATTTTGGAAGATAGATGACGAAAGATCATATCGGTTTATGCTGATTGAATACGACTTTGTTAATAAATAATCAATATGTAACTTTTTCATGTACATATGTACATATTGATTCGAATATATTGATTCGGTTTGTTTGTGGGCATATAATAATGTTGTAATCCTTCAGATTTGTATTGAATAAAAGTCAAAATCGACTGAGATGGGGAATTACAATGCAGGATAACACAGATTACACCATGCTTTACCGCATCGCTAAATACTATTACATCGACAACATGTCACAGAGTGAAATTGCATTGAAGGAACATATGTCTCGTCCACATGTGTCAAGGCTGCTTGAGAAGGCACGTCAGGTCGGGATTGTGGAAATTAATGTAACCTTGCCGGAAAAACTTCAGGTTGAAAAGACAGCAAAGATCCTTAAAAAAAGATTAGGCTTACAGGATGTTATTGTGGCACAGGCCCCGATGGAAACCAAAAATCTGAGTAAGAAAATTTCGATGAATATTGCAACAGCTGCCGCTCAAAACCTTCCAAAATTGCTAAGAGGGTGCCATACCATAGGCGTTGGATGGGGATATACAATGTATCAGACATCTCTGCAGCTGCCTTATTGTGACAGTATTGATGCAACATTTGTACCTCTAGTGGGAATTTCGGGGGAGAACAACCCGTTTTTACAAATAAATGCGATAGTTGATCGTTTTGCTGAGAAGTTTGGTGCGGACAGCTATTATATAAACATACCGGCAATCAGGGAAAAGGATTCACAACTGGCTCAGATTGAGATTGAACGGTTTAACAAGATTAAACAATACTGGAAAAGCCTTGACGCAGCAATTATTGGGTTAGGTGTTTCGCCTAACGTTGGCGAGTTCTTGGTCAGTGAAGTGTCAAAAGAATATAAGGAAGCCATTGCAAGAAGTAATACCCTCGGCGATATCCTATGTCAGTTTTTTTACCAGGACGGCACATTGTTTGATTTCAGAGGAACATATGAACAGACATTTTTTTCTGTAAAGAAATTAAAGAACATAAAAAAGGTAGTCTGCTTAGCTGGAGGAGCTGCCAAGGTAGAGGGAATCATCACTGCAGCTCGGCAGGGTTTCTTCAACATACTGATTACGGACAGCAATACGGCAAGCCTGATAATTGAAAAAACTTGAGAGGTGATATTTTGACTCATTTAATACTTATATCCCATGGTGATTATGCGAAAGCAATGATTGAGAGTGCTGAACTCATTTTAGGTCAGCAAAGCAATGTCACCACCTTCGGTTTTTACTTGGGTGATAGTGTTGATCAGTTGCAAGAGTCTGTTGCAAACGAGTTGATGAAGGTACAGGTGGATAAAGATGTACTTGTGCTGACTGACATGTTCTCGGGAAGTCCCTTTAACGCTGCTGCTGCTCTCATGCAGGAAAATTCATTTCACCATATTACTGGAATCAACCTGCCCTTGCTGTTAGAAATTTTGATGTCAAGAGGGGAAATGAGTGTGGAAGAGATTTGCAAAAATGTTATGGAGATAAAGAAGGATACCATTATACACGTCAACAAATTTCTTGAGGAGATGGAATGATGAAGAATATTGTACTTGCCAGAATTGACGACAGATTGATACATGGTCAGGTGGTAACATCCTGGGTAAAGCATACCAATGCCACAAACATTGTAATCGTGGATGACCCCTTGACGAAGAACACCTTTATGCAGAGGCTGCTCAGAGCTGCCGCTCCACAGGATATAACCGTTCAAATATTAACCAGAGAGGATGGAGTTAATTACCTGAGCGGAGAGGCCGTAGAAGGAGAAACCATCATCCTGCTGGTTAAAGCGCCTGAATACATTGAGGCACTGCTTGATGGAGGCGTGATGATGGATAAGGTTATCCTCGGCGGTATGGGAGCGAAGGAAGGGAGGAATCGATTTAATAGAAATGTCTCTGCAAGTCCGGAAGAAGTTGAAACCATCAGAAGAATCCTGGCAAGAGGGGTTGAAATGTTCTACCAACTTGTTCCCGAAGAAAGGGCAGAAGATGTAAAAAAATTAATTTAAAGGAGGGTGCAAAGTGAGTATTTTTCAAGCGATACTGATTGGTCTGGTATATTATCTTTCTAACAGCCCATGGCCGTTCGGTGGATTGGGCAACTATGCTATATTGTATCGCCCGATGATAGGCGGCTTTGTGGTCGGTCTAATTCTTGGAGACCCGGTGCAGGGTACGATTATTGGTGCGACGATTAACCTGATGTACATCGGTTTTATCAGTGCTGGAGGCTCGATGCCCAGTGATATGTCATTAGCAGGTATTTTAGGCACTGCTTTGGCTATTACAGGAGGTTTAGAGACGGAAGCCGCTCTCGCCATAGCTGTTCCATTAGGCTTAGTAGGTGCGATTTTCTGGGTTGGAAGCATGACGATATGCACAGCCTTTGTTCCATTAGCTGATAAACTGGCTGAACAGGGTAAGGCAGACAAGGTTTGGATTCCAAATGTTTTGCTTCCACAGCTGATTAAGTTCGCTCTGACATTCTTTCCGAGTTTCCTTGCAGCGTACTTCGGTGGAGCATACATTCAAGGTTTCATCAATGCTTTGGGTGGAAATGTGTTGAGGATTCTCAGTATCATCGGTGGAATGCTTCCCGCTGTCGGTATTGCATTGACCCTGTTGGCCATATTCAAAGGCAAGGCCAGAATTTTCTTTTTCTTCGGATTCCTTCTCGCAGCCTACTTCAATATTCCTATTCTACCACTCAGCTTACTCTTCCTTTGCATAACAATTATTTACATGCAGCTTCAGGAAAAAGCTGAAGAAGTAAAAAAGGAATTTGTGGAGGAAGCTGTTTCTGCGGAACCAAAGAATGAGTCGCTCTTGACGAAAAAGGATTTGGTCAAATCGTGGCTCATCTGGATGTATTACTTCCAATCATGCTACAATTATGAACGAATGCAGGGTGTGGGCTTTCTGCATTCCATGTCCCATTTAATCAAGAGACTTTACAAGGACAATCCAGAAGAGAGAAGCAAGGCAATGAAGCGCCATGTGCAATTCATCAATACCGAAAATGCTTTTGGTTCTGCAATTATTGGATTGACAGCAGCTATGGAGGAGCAGAAGGCACAAGGAGCAGACTTGGATGATGAGTCCTTTACCTCGATTAAAACCGGCTTGATGGGACCTCTGGCCGGCATTGGTGATCCTCTGTGGCAAGGTGTTGCTATACCACTGCTCATAGTATTCTTCCTGGGAATGGCGATTGAAGGAAGTGTAGCCGCTCCGATACTTTATTCCATAGTATTCTTTGCTATTTATTATGGTGTTGGGTATTGGCTGATGAAGCTTGGATATGAGAAAGGCAGCGAAAAAATTCTTGAGTTTATGGAAAGCGGAACTCTGAAAAAGGTTATTGCCGGGGCTGGGATTATTGGCAATGGCGTTATTGGAGGGCTTGTTGCCAACTATGTAAACGTTCAAACAGCTATCCAAATAACACAATCTGCGGACAATGTTTTTGTTTTGCAGACTGAGCTGTTTGATAAAATAATGCCGGGAATACTTGCTCTTGCATTGACAATGTTCTGTTATTGGTTATTAAAGAAGAAGGTTTCATCCCTGAAGGTAATATTGATCGTAGCTGCCATTGGAATAGTCGGTGGGTTGATTGGTGTATTTTAAGCAGGAGTCAGAATCATAGGAAGGTGGGGTGCTGGATACCCAGCGCCTCGCCTTGATTTACTTGAATTCAACAGAAAGAAAGGTATAGAAATGAGAGATATGATGAAAGCAGTAGCTGTTGTAGGCAGGGAAGAAATCAATATTATTGAGATGACAAAGCCTGTGCCCAAGCAGGGGCAGATACTTGTAAAAGTAAAAGCTTGTGCATTATGCACCTATGAGCAAAGAGTATACAACGGAACAAAAAAAATGCCTCTGCCCTTTGTAGGAGGGCATGAGTTTACCGGAGTGATCGATCAAATCGGAGGCGGAATCGATCCAGAGAGCTACAAAATAGGTACCAAGGTTGCTGTAAGAGTATTATATAAGTGCGGCTCATGTTATTACTGCCGCCGTGGGAAAGAGAATCTTTGTGTTGAAATAAACAGGTCAACAGTTACAGAACCAGGGATATCAGGTATCGGCGGATTAGGTGAATACATTGTCGCTGATACGACCCAGGTCTGGAAGCTTCCTGATGACATATCTTTTGAAAAAGCTACGTTTGCAGAGCCGATTGCCTGCGTTGTAAATAGTATTGAAAATGGTGATCCCAAGCTGGGCGATGACGTTGTAATAATAGGCGGCGGAGTCATGGGCTTGCTGCACTTGATGCTGTCAAAGCTGCGCGGTGCACGCACCATAATGAGTGAGCCCGACGAGAATCGTAGAAAAATGGCTGCAGAGCTTGGCTGTGATGTTGTGATCGATCCTTTAAAAGAAGACCCTGTTCAGGTAGTCAAAGAGTTGACCCATGGCAGAGGCGCGGAAGTTGTTTTTAACACAACACCTATTGCAGCTGTAGCTGAACAAGCTGTACAGATGACTGGAAATGTTGGACGTTGTGTCATGTACAGTTCGCAGCACCCCGACATTCCAATTCAGATAAGTGCTAATTGGCTTCATCACTCAGAAGCCATCATAACAGGTGCGGTCAGTCCGAGCGTGCACTCATTTGAAGCTGCTATAAACCTTTTATCAAAGAATCTTATCAATCCAGAGAAGTTAATATCGGGTATTTATGATTATACTCAGGGGAGTGAAGCATTTGAAATGGCAGTAACTCCAGGATCGTATCGCGTAGTCATTAAATTTTAGGCTGGAGAGGGAGTAGACAATGCTGACAAAAATGTCTGAAATACTCAAGTATGCAAAAAAGGGATCATATGGCGTTCCTGCACTTGGCGCAGCTGATGAGATGACGCTGCGGGCTTGTATAGATGCCGCTGAGGAAATGATGTCTCCAATAATCATTCTTTGTATGCACAACGGAAATAAGGACTTAAACTATTTTGGAAGAATCCTGAACGATTTGGCTTTACAGGCAAAAGTACCGATTGCAACGATGCTGGATCACACGCCCACCTTTGAGTCCGCAATAGCTGGAATTCGAGCGGGTTTTAATTCAATCATGGTTGATCGATCCTCGCTTCCATACAAGGAGAATCTTGCGCAGGTGAAGGAACTGGTTAGAATTGCCCATGCAGTTGACATAGAAGTTGAGGCTGAGTTAGGCTGTGTTGGTTTTGAAGACGACTCGGATGCTGATTTCGATCTGGTTTTTACGGTGCCTGAAGAAGCTGTGAGCTTTGTTGAGGAATCGGGTATTGAATGCCTTGCGGTTTCAATTGGCACCGCTCACGGTGCTTATAAAGGTGAACCAAAGCTGCAGTTTGAATTGTTGCAGGAGCTGGAAAGCAAAGTCAGTATACCTCTTGCCCTCCACGGTGGTTCAGGCTCAGGTGATGAGAATCTTGCAAAAGCATGCAGACTGGGAATCAGCAAGGTAAATATTGTGAACGACCTGTACAGAAGTGCATTTAATGCAGTCGAAAAAGACGGCATGGCAGGAAACAGGATATATAATTTACTACCCACCTTATACATGGGTTACAAAGAGAAGGCAATGCATTTTATGAAGGTTTTTGGGAGCGCAGGAAAGGCATGAAAATGGAAATAAAAGGGATTGGGGCATCGCCGGGTCTTGCTATGGGATATGCTGTCATTTATCAAAAATTTGAAATAAGCATACCGGATACCATCCCAGAGGATGTGGATGCCGAAATAAAAAAATTTCAATCTGCTCGGCATGAATCAATTTGTGAAGTGACTGCCCTGTTTGACAAGATGATGAAAGATGGTGCAGGCGAGGCAGCTGAGGTTTTCATGGCGCATAAGGAAATACTAGAGGATGAAGCCGGGTTTGTCATGCCTGTTATTGAAAGAATTAGAGAAAAGTCGGAAAATGCTGTGAGGGCTGTTGCTCATGTTCTTAATTCTATAGTGGATATTTTTCGTTCAATGGACAATGAATATATGCAGGCACGGGCTGCAGATGCTGAAGATTTACGCGACTCGGTTGTGGCAAATATTTTAGGAATCCAAAAACCGTTCATGAAGGATAACTTATATAGCGAAAAAAAGATAATTGTATCCTACGACCTTGCTCCCTCCGATACTGCAAAACTAAATTTCGATAAGGTTGAAGGGATTGTAACTCAATCCGGGGGTACGACCAGTCATACCGCTTTACTGGCCAGGACATTGGAGCTGCCGGCTGTTGTTGGAGCTGTTGGCTTGCTCGAACATGTTAAGGATGGCGATTTTATTGTTTTGGACGGCGAAACTGGTAAGATTGCTGTTAACCCTGATAAACAAGAAGTTGAAGAATATCAGAAGCGAAAGGATGAATATATTAAGCAAAAAAACGAGCTGCGTGAATATTCCGGCAGACGGAGTATTACACTCGATGGAAGACAGGTCAGACTGGAAGCAAATATTGGTACAGTAAGCGACGTACAGACAGCTATTGATAATGATGCTGAAGGCATAGGATTGGTGCGTACCGAATTTCTGTATATGGAGCGAAAAGAATTACCCTCAGAGCAGGAACAGTTTGAGGCATATAAGAGAATCTTAGAAGAAATGGGTGACAAGCCTGTCATTTTCAGAACCTTGGATGCTGGCGGCGATAAAAGCTTTCCTGGTCTGACACTACCTCAGGAGGAAAATCCCTTTTTAGGCTACAGGGCAATTCGAATCTGCCTTAACACCCCGTCTCTATTTAAAACACAGCTTAAAGCGTTGCTGAGAGCAGGTGTCTATGGCAACCTAAAAATTATGTTTCCTATGATATCCTCGCTTGACGAGCTGAGAAGAGCCAAAATACTTCTTGAACAAGCGGCTGAAGAATTGTCTGCAGCAGGGGTCCCACACAGGAAGAAGCTGTCTGTGGGCATAATGGTAGAAGTTCCTGCGGCAGCGATATTGGCAGATTGCTTTGCAGAGCATGTGGATTTCTTTTCAATCGGAACCAACGATCTTGTTCAGTATACGCTGGCAGCCGACAGAGGCAATCCAAATGTAGCTGATGTATATACAACCTTTCATCCTGCAGTTCTTAAACTTATTGCATCAACAATAAGTGCAGCTGAAAAGGCTGGTATAGAGTGCGGTATGTGTGGGGAGGCTGCTGGAGACCCGACTTTGGTTCCGTTGTTCTTGGGATTTGGGTTAAAGAAATTTTCTATGAGTTCATCCTCCATATTGAAGATACGTAAGCTCATAAGCAGCCTGAATTACGAAGAGTGTAAAAGAATGTCGGAAAGGGTTTTGCAGCTTAATACAGCATCTGATATTGAAAGGATATTAAAAAAGTAGATTGCAGCATAAAGCGAAGCCAACGATTATATTTGGTTCAGCCAAAAGAAATTAAGTTAGGAGAAAGAAGCATGATATCAAAAGAGACAATGGTCAAGTTGGAAAGTGGATTGCATGCAAGGCCTGCAGCCAAGTTTGTACAATTATCAAAGAGGTTTACATCTAAGCTTTTAGTTTCATACAACGGAAAGAGTGCAGACCCAAAAAGTATTCTGGGATTAATGGCACTTGGTGCTGGAAAGGGTTCTGTAATAGTCATTACAGCTGAGGGTGAAGACGAAGCTCAAGCGGTAGATGCTCTGGTTGACTTTGTTCAACAGTCAGAGTGAGGTGAAAGGCTGGTAATGATACTAGTGTATGATATTGTACATTTTAGAATTGGTAACTTCAACAGCACACACGGTATCTACAACGGTAGAATGTAGTGAAGTCAAGGATTACGTTGTCTTGTAGCAATAAAAATAATGAAGCTCGCTCTTCAATTGCACCTTATCGATATCATGGAATATATATATAGTAACGGATATTCATGTAGATAGGGTAAGGGGGAAGAGCAACATGATTGCAGGCAGAATCTGCCCAAGATGCGGAGACAGTATGATCAGGGGTCAAAGTGAGGGCATGTTTGTGGGCTGGCGGGAAGACGGTATGTCCGGTGCCACTCCGACCATCAAATATATGTGTTCAGGCTGCGGATATATTGAAGAACGTGCGGTTAATTCCAAGTACCTGAAGAAGCTGAAATAGAAGGGAAGCCGATAGGCTTCCTTTTTCCAATCAATTTCCTTTATATCGCCCGAATAAAATGGAATACATGAGAAATCAGGCGATATGGTTAATAATGGGGAGGTATGGTGAGATAATCTCATTTAAATGTGAATAATGGCCGGTTCTAGCAAAAATAATCTGTTGTAATAAGCTTTAATTGTGGTATAATATAGTCAAGGTCAAAGAAAGTCAAGGTAAATACTACATGAACATTCATTTATACAGGAGGTTTTAATATGTTTGGATTAACACCGATTAACAGAAGAAACTCATTGGGTACAAGAAGGTCAATGGACTTGTTTGATTTGGATTCCTGGTTTGACAACTTCTTCAGGAGTGCTTTTCGACCGACATTCTATGGATTCGACCATCAAATGAAGGTAGACATCAAGGACAATGAAAAGAACTATGTCATTGAAGCGGAACTGCCCGGAGTGGACAAGAGTGAAATCAATGTTGAATTACGGGATGATATTTTAACCATTGGTGTGCAAAGAAATGAAATAACCGAAGAGGAAAGAGAAAACTACATTCACAAAGAGCGGAGAACCAGCTCTATGAGCAGAAGCTTCCAGGTTGAGAATGTACAGCCTCAAGACATCAAGGCAAGGTTTGACAATGGTGTATTGGTAATCGAGCTGCCCAAGTCAGAGATAGAGGCCAAAAAGCAACATCGAATTGATATCAACTGAATCTGCAGGGTAAATGCAGCAGCCTCATAGAGGCTGCTTTTTTTTCTGTGCTGTTCCGGCAACCAGGTGTTGAAGTAAAAGAAAGACACCGGCATACAAAATAATATCTCCAATGCTGATCATGCTGGAAAAGGGATGTGGGATTCGAATCACATCACCGAGAAACCACAGCAGTGTATTTTCATGAACGATATGGTACAGAGGAAGATTTCCGCTGATTAAAAACTGGTTGGCCAATTCCGAATCAGATGCCACATAAGAGCTCAAATCGGCCAGGGGCATGGTGCCGCCGTTTAACAGGATAACCAGGCCATTTAGAAAACTGCCCAGAGCGATGACCCAGGTGTAGTGAAGATGTCGGTTGTACCAAATAAACAGCAGCAGCAGCAAATATTGTAACAGAAGAGCAGCCATCACAAGAGGACGGATGAGAGCAACATCAAACATGGACAAAAACAGCAGCAGTGCACTCAGCAATACGGATAAAAAGACCAGCCAGGGGTGCATCAGCTTTACTCTTGTTAAGTTGGTTAATCTGCCGCCCCGGATCAGTCCGAGAATAACAGCTGCTGCCAATGTAGCTGCAAGTAACATATTTCAGACCTTTCTTTGGTAATCTGGTAAAATGGATAATCCGATGAGCAAATCAATCCGGTTTGTTGTAGCTTACATTTGGTTCTTCCATCACGGCGGCTTCTTCCATAAACTGCAAACCCTCTATATATTCCGGACTTTTTTCATCTGCTTCCGTTTCATTCAACAATTCGTCTCTCTCTTCCTTTTCCAGGATGGAGATTAAAATGTCCGCTACTCTGGGATGAAACTGGCTTCCTTTTTCTTTTTTGAGCACGTCAATGGCTTCCCTTCTGGACAAGGCCTTTCGATAAGGGCGGGTGGAAGTCATGGCATCATAGGCGTCTGCAGCTCCCAAAATAAAGGCATTTATCGATACTCTGCTTCCATCCAGGGCATCGGGATAGCCGCCGCCGGAATATCTTTCATGATGATGAAGAATGGCATCCTTTATTTCGCTGGTGAAGGCAACCTCATCCAGAATTCGTATGCCGATGTGCGGGTGTTGTTGGATTTTCTCCCATTCATCACTTGTCAGTTTTCCCGGCTTTCGGAGAATGGAATCCTCTATGCCTATTTTCCCGATATCATGAAGTAAGGCGGCCACCTTTAAGGACTCGATGCGCCTGTGAGACAGCTTCATTTTTTCAGCAATTTTCTCTACATAATACGCTACTCTTCTGGAATGGCCTTCGGTATATTTGTCCTTTGCCTCGATGGCTGCAGTCAGAGTTTGGATAATGTTGTAGTATTGCTCCTTGGAATCCAAATACAGCTTGAAGGAATACCTGGCCAGGAGCAATGGACCGAGTAACATGATGATATATATGATTCCGGAGGGGAGAAAGTACATCTTATATATAAAAAATCCGATTGGAGCAATGGCAATAAAGTTTGGCAAGGCCCAGAGTGTCCCACTGACCCATGTCTTCAAAAAGGGGTTGTCGGTCATCAGGGATGTGTAAAGTGACATGATAAGGGAGTTTAAAAGAAAAACCAAGATCACATACGCCAAGGTTGCAATCGGCATAACCGGTATACTGGAGAAGGAGGACCAAATGCGCTCCAGGTAGTGATAAAACCATCCTGCCAAAAACATGGAGATGGTATAGTTTGACAGATTGATCAGACTGACCGAGATTGGCAGATTGAATAAATGCTTATAGGTACCTTTGCTGTCTTTGAAGATAGCCAGAATTGCAGTAAAGGCAGCCACAATAGCAGCGAAATAAACACCATGGCTTAGCTGGGCAGCCAGGGTAATGGCAAAGGTAACGCTTACTGTCCGGCCTTTGGCGTAATAGATGGGAAGTGACTCGAAAAGAGCTCCAAGAAAGATCCAGAACAATAGATAAGGAATTTCTCTGATCTCCAGACGGGGGATACTATAACCAATAAAAATAAAACTCAATAAGCTTAGTAGAGAAATAACAAATTTCAACCGTTTGCTCATGCTGCAAGTCTCCTTAAATGGTTAAAAAAAGCCAAAACATCATGAAGAGTGTGAGTTTTATTCCAATTGAGAGTTTATTTCTTGATTATCTCTTTGATTGAAAACAATGCGCCGCCAGCAAGCAGCAGGGAAATCAAGCTCATCAACAGTGCTACGAAAGATGCCCAAATTTTCTTCATAGATATAGCCTCCAATATTGTTCTCTGCCTTTCGCTAATAGAGCAGGCTATATCCGCTTCGCTAGTTTTATTATGATGTTTTGGCTTTTTATACAGGTTTAAAGGTCAGTGCTGTCTTCACAGCAAGTCGGCAGTCTCCGGTTTATCGCATTCAATGTCGCTTTTACCACGGTTACACTTTCATCGTTGTGGACAAAGGCCGAACCGCTCAGGTATTCTTCGCCTTGCCCGGTAAAATGGAGAATGGATACCGCGATGGCGTTCCGATCAGCAAGGCTGATTCGAACCACATCGGATAAAACAAACTGGAAATCCTTGTTGGTAAACTGATGGACTGCCCGCAGGGCTGCTTCTGCTACGACTCGTAACCGCCCTTGAGCGGAATTGCCGCCGGAAGAGACTCCTTCATATACACGATGATCTTTTTTTAGAAGGACGCGGGCTTCGACCATACCCTGCCTGCTGAATATCTGAACACTGTCGATATTCAGCCTGAAGTCGCGCATGCCGATGTTGCTGCCTCCAACCTGGGCAACGCTTATAATTTTGTGGTCCACTGATAGATTATAACTCGCAATAAGGGCGGATTGGATATCTCGGACAATTTGCTTGGGTCCCCGACTGAGATCTGATAAGACATGAACCTCCGTAAGATTTCCATTATCATCGACAATGATTCTCGTATTGATAATACCCGGGATCTTGTTCAGAAGTTTTTGGTAGTGGTCTATCTCCTTCATATCAACCATAAGATGACTCCCCCCTGTTTGAAGCTGGACAAAAGTTGATAATACAAAAATATAAAGCGATCCTGAATTAACATTCGCCAAAGAAAGCAGGATTCCTGCTTTATTCAATAATATTTATGGTTTTTTATGACAAAAACTGCAAATCAAGCCAGCTTTTGCTCATATTTATGCATTCGTAATATTTTGTCCGTAAAAAATTTCGTGCATTTCCCGCTTCAATTTGCTTCTGATTCTTTTTGCTTCCCCCGGACGCAATTCATTTTTGCCGGTACCAAAGAGATAATTGTCCAGATTGAACTCCTTTAACAGCATTTTGGTATGAAAGATTTTTTCCTGATAGACGTTGACATCTATCATCTGGTAGCGGTCTCTGGTTTCCGGGTCAAGATAGTTTTGTATGGAGTTGATCTTATGATCAATATAATGCTTCTTTCCATTTTCATCCCGGGTAAAACCCCTGACCCGATAATCAATGGTGGCGATATCCGGCTGGAAGGTATGGATCATGTAATTCAGTGCCTTCAAAGGGGTGACATGGCCGCAGGTGGAAACATCGATATCTGCCCGAAAGGTACTGATGCCGTCATCAGGGTGACTTTCCGGATAGGTATGAACGGTAATATGACTCTTGTCCAAATGTCCCACTATGCTGTTGGGAAGCAGTCCGGGGCTCTCACCGCGATCTTGCGGACCTTCTTCCGTATTCGGCTTTTCTTCAGATATCATGATGGTTACACTGGCTCCCTGGGGATCGTAATCCTGTTTTGCAATGTTTAAGACATTGGCCCCTATGATGTCGGTTACGTCTGTAAGAATATTTGTCAGCCTGTCAGCGTTGTAGTGCTCGTCGATGTATTCAATATAACCCGTGCGATGTTCCAGAGTTTTTGCATAGCAGATATCGTAGAGATTGAAGCTCAGGGTTTTGGTCAAGTTATTGAATCCATAAAGCTTAAGCTTCTTTATGAGCTTGATCTCCATAGCCTTCTCCTTCCGATACCAAAATCAAGGTTTGCTTCTCACTCTTTCATTATATCAGGGTACAATTTTTTATCAAGATTTGCCGCCGGCCTGATTGGAATTCCATCCGGTATTTGAAATCAAATGCATCATTTTTATGGATAGGATCATGATATTTTGTAAGACCAGTTAGGAATATTTGGATAGTGGGTGGTGTTTTGATGGCTGAGACCATCCTTTCAGGCGGGGTCATTTATCCGATTTGCTCGGAGTCCATAGAGAAAGGGTATATCATTTTTAAAAATGGAAAGATTTATGATATGGGGAAGGGAAGTCCTTCGGAAGAAATGCTTCGGGACAGGGAAGAACACCATTGCATGGGAAAGCATATTTTGCCGGGTTTGATTGATGCTCACACACACCTTGGGATTTTGGAGGAGCAAACAGGCGAAATCGGTAAGGACAACAATGAAACCTCTCTATCCGTGGCACCACACCTTCGTGCCTTGGATGGTGTGAATCCCTATGATGCAGGATTTCAGGATGCCCTTCGTGCCGGGGTCACTACGGTTATGACCGGCCCGGGAAGCAACAACCCGGTAGGCGGGCTGAATATGGCGGTGAAAACAGCGGGCAGGATCATTGATCAAATGGTTGTAAAAAACCCCGCCGGCTTGAAGCTTGCACTGGGTGAAAACCCCATGGCAACCCATGGTTCTTCAAACCATGCACCGGTTACCCGAATGGGAACGGTTGCCCTGATCCGGGAGATGTTTTATCGTGCACAGGATTACCAAACGCTGCGGGACACCGGAAAACTGGAATATCGGGAGCTGCCTATGGAGGCGGTACTGGCTGCTTTGAACAGGGAAATCCCCATTCGTGTGCACGCCCATCGTGCTGATGATATCGTTACAGCTGTCCGGCTGGCAGACGAATTTCAGTTAAGGCTGGTGATTGAGCATGGAACGGAAGGGTATCTGATACGGGATTTTCTTAGAGAAAAAAATGTAGCAGTTGCCGTTGGACCAATGCTGACACCTCGGGATAAAATGGAGCTGAAAAACCGTTCCTATGACACGGCCAGGGAGCTGGCCGAAGCCGGGGTTAAAATTGCCCTGATTACCGATCATCCATATAACTCCATTGAACATTTGAGGCTGGCAGCCATTATTGCACATCAGGAGGGCTTGAATGAAAAAATCGCATTGGAGGCCATAACCGTTAACCCTGCTAATATTTTAAACATCGATGATCAGACAGGAACCTTGGAGAGGGGAAAGGATGCGGACATTGTGGTCATGAACGGCCATCCTCTGGATATGGATTCTAAAGTGGAGATGGTTTACATAAAGGGCACATTGGTGTATGAAAGATCAAAACCGTGATGCAGCGTATAGAAGTTGGTGTCTTTAATGCAGGCAGATAAAGAAGTTCAGGGTTGTACGCATGCAAACCCATTGTAGTAATGGATTGGGGCTTATGGTATAATGACCATGCAATATTCGACGAATATTTTGATTTCGGAGGTGGTGATTCTGGATATCCCCATGTTTAATCGAAAAATGCGAAATGCACTTCGAATGAATCCGAAGCTGATTTTGAATATGATATATAGTTTTTTTCTAAACCTCTTTCATTCGATCCGAAATTTTTATCGCTTCAAGGTATTTGCCGATTTTGGCAGCACCATTACCAAGGGAGCCAGAGCCAAATTAATCATCGATAAAAGATTGTATCTGGGCGGGAAATACATCGGAGATATGAAACAAGCCAGATCCACCATCCGGATGTACCAGGATTCGGTATTTCATGTGAAGGGACGGGTGAAGCTGGGCCCGGGGGTAGGGGTGGTTACCGGACCCAATGCAAAGCTGACCATCGGTGACAACACCTATATCACGGCTTCCTCCGTAGTCTATTGTGCCCGCGAAATCGAGATTGGAAGGGATTGTGCCATTGCCTGGGGTACCAGCATAATGGATACGGATTTCCATCATATTTATTATGCTGACGGAACACAGAATGAATTAACCAGTCCGGTTCGAATCGGCGACAAGGTTTGGATTGGATGCAACACCACGATACTGAAAGGGGTTACCATTGGTGACAATGCTGTCATTGGTGCCAACACCCTGGTAAACAGGGATGTTCCTCCAAACTGCCTGGCAGCGGGCAACCCTATGCGAATTATTCAGGAAGGGATAGACTGGCAAGCTTGAACTGTACAAATAAGCCCTGGCAGGTTTTTGCCGGCTTGCCTGCAACAAAGAAGCCCTTTGCCTGCCGGGCTCGGTTATGCCGGCAGGCAAAGGGCTCCTGCGCTTTCGCAGGTTATGCTTTTGTTTACTCTACAATGATGTCTACGCTGTTTTCCCACAGGCCGTGAATGTTACAATAGCTGATGGCAAATATTTTACCGGATTTGTTCAGCTTCACCTGAGTGACTCCAACGGGCTCAGTGAAGGCACCAGCTTCTCCGTGTGCGCTGAAATTGAAATCTGCCAGCTCAACCGGGAATTTGCCCCCGTCTTCCTTGTAGAACACCTTGAACCATACAATATGATGCTCCAATGTGTTGGGATGCTTGACGGCATCGCCGATGGAAACCCTCAGCTCAAAGCCTTCTTCAGCATTTACCTTTTCCGGTACATGAATAACCGGTACATGTTTCTCGCCCTTCCAGTCCCCGGATTGTAAAAATTTACCCAATGTATCCATTCCATATTCCTCCTACCTGTTTTATTCTCTAAGATACAGTATACCCGCTTGTGAACGGGCTGAAACAAGAAGCGAGAGACGTTCAGTACTGGGCTTTTCTGAGGAATAAACGATAGGCCGCAAACAAAATGAACAGATTGTAGGCAACACCAATCAGAAAATAGGTTGCAGTGCTCAAATTGGCGCTGTCGCTGTTTGGAAGCAGCTGCAGCAGAGTTCCCTTTATTGCCCAAAAGTTTGGAAAGATCCCAAGAACATACTGCATCCCCCCCTGAAAGGCATCCAGAATCATCAAGGCGGGTACCATGGCAAGAATGCCGGTGCCCTTGATAAAGGCAAAGCCCTCCACCTTGTTTCTGGCAAATGCACCCTGAAACAGTGCCAGGGCAGGAGGGAACAAGCTGCTTACCAACGCATAACATAAGATAAAGGCCGGACTCAGGTGATCAAATAAAGATACGCCTCCGAGAGAATACTCCTGGCCAGCGATTACCTTGGTGCCCCAAAGTACTACGATGCCGCTGATAACCGACATGAAATATAAGTAGGCCATTTTAAATCGGATATAGCCGGAAGCCTGCACTGGGGTGACGGCGATGGTATGAAGTGTGGATTCATCCTTATGTTCCAGGAGAAGGAAGGTAGCCATGGCTGCAAGGAGAAAACCACTGAAGGCCAGAACGATAAACAAAAGCAAGAGCATGGTGATCTTTTGTGCAGTTTCCTGTCCCGACTCCACGGACTTCAGGATTACGGGAAAGACATAGGACGACAAGGCAAGGATGATAAGCGGGAAAATACACATATAAAGATTTACAGGGTCCCGCAGAATGGTTTTGAATTCATATTTCAGCAGATTCAAATACTTTATCATAATATTACCCCCTGACTCCACAACGTTTGAACTTGGGATAAATCGCAAAGCGGTAAAGGACAAAGGTTAACCCCAACAACCAGGCACAGGCAGCGAGAATGATCCCAGCATTGTACATGCCGGTAACAGCGGAACGAATCAGGGTTTCAGCGCTGTGAGAGGGTGAAATCATTAACAGTTTGTCATAGCGTGCATCCAGTATACCAAATGTAAACAAGATAGTGGGCAGGGTAAAAACAACAATATATGCCATCAACAGCCCCAGCATGCTGCTGAAATTTCTGGTATTCAAGGCTAGAAAGAATCCAATTGCTCCATGAGACACACCGGTTAACAGTATAAACAGGAAGAGGGCTGCATAATCAAAAACCAGATTATG
Source organism: Clostridiales bacterium (assembly GCA_012837325.1). Classification (GTDB taxonomy): domain Bacteria; phylum Bacillota; class Clostridia; order Caldicoprobacterales; family DTU083; genus DURK01. The sequence continues at coordinate 13,498 of DURK01000002.1, read as the reverse complement.
AATAAAATAAAGCGCAGCTGCTGTTACCACCATTGAAGATAGGGCCAGCATCATAGAAGCGGCTGCTTTGGCAGTCAATATGCTGCCGATAGATACCGGTAAAACCATCATGGTAGAGATGGTTCCATCCTGTCGTTCCAGATGGTTGAATGCTCCCACCAGCAATATTACCATAATCGTGCTGTCTACATAAATTAGCAGGGGCGCAATAAAGAAAGACTCCTCCCGGGAAAGAAATAAAAAAAGAGCAAACCATAAAAGGGCAGTAACCAGACTAACTGGCAGTATCTTGTACCGAATCAGCCTTTTCAGCTCACCCAGAAGAAGCTTGACAGTTGTTTTCATTTTACACCCACTCCTGTCACAGTAATAAAAATATCTTCCATAGAGGTTTCACCGCTGTGTATAGTTTCAATTTCTTTGCTTTTCAGCAGATTCAGGAATGCCTCATTTTCTCCAATGCTTGCCATTGGAAATACGGCGCTTCTTGTATTTTCCTTCTCCCTGTATTCAACCTTGATTTCACGCTTACCATATTTCATCTTTAATTCCCGTGGAGTGGAAATTTCATGAAGACGGCCATCGACACAAAAGGCAACCCGGTTGCAAAGCTGCTCTACATCATTCATTAAATGGGTGGTCAGAAATACGGTTCCCCCCTGACTTCGGTATTCAACGATCATATCTTTGATAATACGAGCATTTTTTGGATCTAGGCCATTGGTGACCTCATCCAGGAACAGCACGCGCGGACGGTTTAGCATTGCCCTCACGAAATTCAGTCGTACCTTCATACCCTTGGAGTATTCACCTACTCGAATATCTCGGTATTCCCATAATCCGACTCGTTCCATGAGTCCCTGAACATCTGCCTTGTTTTGGTAAAAGTTTGAGAAAAAATTTAAATTTTCTGCGGCAGTCATTTTGGTAAAGTGTACTGGCATTTCAAATCCCACACCGATCTCCTCATAGAAGCTGCTGCCCAAGGAATGGATGTCTTTTCCAAAATAAAGGATACGACCGCTGTAGTTTTCCAACAGCTTAATTAAAATCTTTTGGGTTGTGGATTTACCTGCACCGGAAGGTCCAAGTAGACCAAAAATTTCCCCTTCCTGAACTGTAAAGGAAATGCCTTTTATTGTTTCGGTTTTTGAGCTCGGATAGGTAAAATGCAAATCCTCAACAGAAAATGCCGTGCTCATTCAGTTTCCCCCTTTTTAGACAAAATTCCATATTGTATTAAGTCAATTATTTGATCCAGGGTTGTCAGTGCTTCCGTTGAGCTGCTGTGAGGTGGAAGCAGCTTATGAATATTGGAAAAGAAGAGTGCAAGCACCCCAATGAGAAAATCTGCTGAAAAATGCCTGTCGATCTGACCCGAATGAATGGCTGATGTGATCAGGGATCCAAAGCCTTGTCCGTAGTCAAATGAAAAATAAACCAGAATGCTCTCTCTGGTTCTTTCATCTGTCTCCAAGAAGTGATTAGATAGGTGATACATGCGTGGATCAACCATCATAAACTCATATGAAGCTTGAATGACGGATCGTATGACACCGAAAAAATCTCCGCTATTGCTCTTCTCTGCTAATATGGGCATAAAAAAGGAATACTTCTTTTTAAGGATCAGGTCCAGCATTGCTAGATACAAGCCGAATTTGTCTCCAAAATGGTGGTAGAAGCTGCCTTTGCTCATTTTACCCTTTTTGAGGATATCATTCAAAGAGGCTTCCTCATAGGTCTTCTGGGAAAATTCATCCAGAGAAGCTTCATGCAGAGCTGGAAAGCGCAATAGCGGGTTGTTCTCCCCCAGTAATTGCCGGTAGTTAAACTGCTTCTTCAAAAAATCACCTGTTCCTTTTGCTATACTAATACTCGTCTTCAAACCGTTTCTTTTGTGTTTTGTTTTGCTTCATCATTCTAAAAACCGAGATTTTGATCCATCCGATCAGAACGACTCCGATACCAATCAGTACCCAATGCCACCACTCCATTGAAAAATCCTCCTTTACAAGTATTAGACCAGTTGGTCTAGTCCATCTGGTCTAATTGTATCACTTAAGGTTTTGGCCTGTCAATAGATATCAGGTTTCAATAACCAGATGATATCCCATTATTTGTTGGATATACAAGGAAAAAGGATGATATAATAGGCCAAGTGGAAAAATACTGAATTGAAGCAATATTTTTTTTGAACTAACAGGAGGAATACGGTGGGAGTATACGATTTGATTGCTACTGCAACTTTTGGACTGGAATCCATTGTAGCCAGAGAGGTCAGAAGGCTGGGGTACGAGAATGTTACAACAGAGAATGCAAGGGTGATTTTTCAGGGCGATGAAGAGGCAATCTGCCGCTGCAACCTTTGGCTTCGTTCGGCTGACCGGGTTTTTATCAGAATGGGAGAGTTTCCTGCCCATAGCTTTGAAGAGCTCTTTGAGCGCACCAAAGCCCTGCCCTGGGGAGACATTCTGCCTGAGAATGCCAATTTTCCGGTACAGGGGAAATCCGTAAGATCTAAGCTGTTTAGTGTGCCCGACTGCCAGGCCATTGTAAAGAAGGCCATCGTCGAAAAGATGAAGCTGAAATACAAAAGGGATTGGTTTGAGGAGGATGGACCCAGGTTTGCCATTGAGGTGGGGCTGCTCAAGGACATCGCTACGCTCACAATTGATACCAGCGGAGCGGGCTTGCATAAGCGGGGGTATCGCCGGACAGCAGGGGATGCACCGCTGAAGGAAACCCTGGCAGCGGCAATGGTGGATTTAAGCTTCTGGAATCCGGACCGGGTGCTGCTGGATCCAATGTGCGGTTCGGGAACCATAGCCATTGAAGCGGCTTTGATAGGCAGGAATATGGCACCGGGGCTGATGCGCCGGTTCGCTTCACAGGAGTGGCCTTTTATGCCCAGTTCTCTTTGGAACAAGGCGCGGGAGGAAGCAAGGGAGGCAATCGACAAAAGCAGAGAGTTTCGAATTTTGGCCTCTGATCTAGACGGCAGGGTGCTGAGAACTGCCAGGTATAATGCAGAGCTGGCAGGAGTAGAGGATTTCATTGCTTTTCAAACCCTGCCCCTGCAGGAAATCAGCTCGAAAAAGAAGTATGGCTGTATGATTACCAATCCGCCTTATGGCGAAAGATTGGGTGAACAGCGGGAAGCGGAATCACTCTATCGTGAAATGGGTGAAGTCTGCAAAAAGCTGGACACCTGGTCCTTTTATGTTCTAACCCCCCATAAAAGCTTTGAGAGCTTGTTCGGTCGAAAGGCGGATCGGAAACGCAAATTGTACAATGGCAGGATTCAAGTGGATTATTATCAGTTTTACGGTCCCAGACCCCCTCGCCGCACAGCGGGGAATACAGAAGAAGAGTCTTGATAAAAAAGGATGGCTTCATCATCAGTGAAGTCATCCGTCTTATTTACAGCCCTGCTTTTACTTGTTATAGTTTTCTTCTACCTTGTCCCAGTCAACTACATTGAACCATGCATCGATATAATCCGCTCTTTTGTTTTGATACTTTAGATAATATGCATGCTCCCATACATCAATGCCCAGAAGTGGATTCTTGCCTTCTGAAACCGGGTTGTCTTGATTTGCGGTGGAGACAATCGCCAGCTTTCCTCCTTCATCCTTGATCAGCCATGCCCATCCGCTGCCAAACCTGCCAAGTGCAGCTTTCTTCCATTCGCTTTTGAAATTCTCGAAGCCGCCAAAATCCTCTTCTATCTTCCTGGCAACCTGGCCTGCCGGTTTCCCGCCGCCATTTGGCGACATGGTATTCCAGAACATCTCATGATTCAGATGGCCTCCGCCGTGATTTCTTACTGCGGTCTTGATATCATCCGGCAGAGAGTTGAGATTTGCAATCAATTCGCGGATCTTCATGTTCTGATATTTCTCATGTCCCTCCAGTGCTTTATTCAGGTTATCTATATAAGCTTGATGGTGCCTGGTATGGTGAATTTCCATTGTCATTCTATCAATATGTGGTTCCAATGCGTCGTACGCATAATTCAGTTCGGGTAGTTTAAAAGCCATTTTATTCTCTCCTTTGTCTATCTAAGTGAAATGATTCTCTGCTTTATTCATACCCGACATTTCAATTGATAAACATTATCATTTAGAATGGAAGGAAAACTAAATCACAACTATTTGGTATGTGTCCTTAAATAATCGACCCACAGAGGGAATGCCCTGTTGTGAATGTGCACATGATTATCACTGGAGTACTTTGTAGGAAGATTTCCCTTACTATCCTTCATACAGGATGCAACATCCAAGTAGTAGCAATGAAGTGATTTGCTGTGTTCATACATTTTCTTGTTGAATTTATCTATGTTTTCATTATTCAGGCCTTTTTCCTGGGTATCCCTGCACATTGGCAGAACCGATTGGATGTATAGATCCGCATCGCTGACCTCCCTGATCCGGCTGATCAGCTGCAGATAATTGTCCACTGCCTTATTCACACCATGTTCTATATCATTGGTACCCAGCATGATGTAGATCTTGTTGAAACGATGCTCTTCAAGATACTCGATAATCTGCCACTCGTTACCGTGCTCATCTTCGATAGGTTTATCTTTAACAGCATGACGCAATCCGTACCCTTTCTTGGAAAGGAATACGGCTTTACCCATATAATCGCTGTCTGATTTTCGCTTTTTATGTATAAAATTTTTAAACCGCCAGGTATTGGAGTCGCCTATAAAAAGGGCATCATCAAAATAACTCATCCTTACAGGGCTGCTTTCCGGTACCCCCATCGACTTGTTTTGGATTTCCGCTGTTGGTGCTGTGTCCAGATGCGGTGCAGTGGATACGGCTGCAGTCTCTTCAGCTTCTGGTGTAGGAGGAGGCACCTGCTTTGGCGGTATGGGAGACACAACGGGTACAGGTAAGGCAGATGGGACTGGTTTAGACTGAGGAGCATATGAAGAGTCTTGAATGACCAGGGGCGCGGGAGAAGGAGATGGAGATGCTGAATTCTGCTGTGCAGAATGATCATTTTCCTGTGTGTGGGTCTCCATTGCCTGAGGGGATAAAGAGGCTTGATTGCTGCAACCGATGAAAAACAGCATAGAGAACAGCATCAATAAGGCAAGGAGCCTGATTGGATTCATTTGTATAAACCCCCTTATGTGTATAAAACGAATCATATATATAATAGCATAAAGTATTGTATATTGTGTGAATAACAGACATTTGCTCCACCAAAGGCCATAAAATATTGGATGCTTGAAAAATCCAAATCAAAAGGATACAATAAAGCATGATCGGATTGCTTGGAGGGAATTGAAATGAACAAGAGAAATGTTTTTGATGTATTGAAAGAAAGAGGTTATCTGGCTCAGGTAACCCATGAGGATGAGGTTCGTGATTTGCTGGGCAGTGAGTCCGTTACCTTTTATATTGGCTTTGATCCCACAGCCGACAGTCTGCACGTAGGTCATTTTATTCAGGTTATGGTTATGATGCATATGCAACAAGCCGGTCACAGGCCCATAGCCTTGATAGGAGGCGGTACCGGCATGGTGGGCGATCCTTCGGGGAAAACCGATATGCGAAAAATGATGACAAAGGAAACCATAGATCACAATTGCCGTGCCTTTCAGAAGCAGCTTTCCCGATTCCTTGACTTTTCCGAGGGACAAGCCCTTCTGGTAAACAACGGGGATTGGCTGCTGGATTTGAATTACGTGGAATTCTTAAGGGAAGTGGGTGTTCATTTTTCGGTAAATCGCATGCTGACCGCAGAATGTTTCAAGTCCCGGCTGGAAAAGGGCCTGTCCTTCCTGGAATTCAACTATATGTTAATGCAAAGCTATGATTTTCTTGCCCTGTACCGCAAGTACCAGGCCAAGCTCCAGCTGGGCGGTGACGACCAGTGGTCCAATATCCTGGGAGGCGTGGATTTGATTCGCAGGGTGGAGGGAAGCCCGGCTTATGGAATGACCTTCAACCTGCTTACCACCAGTGCAGGGAAAAAAATGGGCAAGACCGAAGCCGGTGCCTTATGGCTGGATCCGGACAAAACCTCTCCCTATGAATTTTATCAATACTGGCGCAATATCGATGACGACGATGTGAAAAAGTGCCTTGCTTTGCTCACCTTCCTGCCTATGGAGGAAGTGGAGAGGCTGGGCAGCCTGAAGGATGAGAAAATAAATGATGCCAAGAAGGTGCTGGCTTATGAGGTTACCAAGGTGATTCACGGTGAAGAAGAAGCGAAAAAGGCAGAGGCTGCCTCGCAAGCGCTTTTTGGAAGCGGCGGGGCAGATGCTGAGGTGCCCGGATCCACCATCACCGAGAAGGAATTCCAGGATCACCGCAACATCATTGACTTGCTTCACTTGATCAAGCTGATCCCCTCAAAAGGAGAGGGTAGAAGGCTGATCCAGCAAGGCGGCATTTATGTAAACGATGAACGAATTGAAGCCATAGACCACACCCTGACCGACAGCGACTTAAAAGACCGCAGCCTGATGATTCGCAAAGGGAAAAAGGTTTATCACAAGGTAACGGTAGAATGATTTAAGCCGGAAATCAGTCCTATTGGAGGTTTGGATGGGGGTTTGAGATGTCGTACAGAAAGTGCAAAGCGGTTTTCTTCGATCGCGACGGCATCATAAATGAAAGGTTATCCGGGGACAGGGTTGTAACCACTTGGAAGGAATTCCGGTTTATCCCTGATGTTTTTCGTATTCTGAGGTTCATCAAATCAAGAGGTTATCTGACCATATTGACAACCAATCAAAGCGCAATCGCCGGCAGGCTGATGACGGAGCAGCAGCTGCTTGAGATTCATGATCAAATGCAATACGTACTGGAATTAAACGATTGTCCCTTTGACCATATCTTTTATTGCCCTCATGATATTCAGGATGGCTGCAGCTGCAGGAAACCCAGCCCGGGCTTGCTGATGACGGCCGAGCTTTATCACCCGATCGACAAGGCAAACTCCTATATGGTGGGGCATTCGGACGAGGACATGGAGGCCGGGCGCAGCTATGGGATCAAAACCATACGGGTTGGCAAATGGGATGCAGCTGCCGATTATTCTGTTGCAAATCTGGATGACATCCTGCACATAATAATATAATTTCCTGCGTGCTTAATATCGTCTGCGTCGACCGCCCAGCAGCCCGGATATTAGCAGTAAACGCAGAAGCTGTAGAACTGCCATAAGGGTGGCGGCAACATAGGTAAGCGCTGCAGCACTCAGAACCTTACGGGTCGGACCGGCTTCATCCCGATAGATGATTCCGCCTGATTCCAGTGCAGCGATGGCGCGATGACTGGCATTGTACTCTACCGGCAGGGTGATGAGCTGAAACAACACGGCCAAAGAGAAAGCAGCGATACCAATTAAAGCCAGATTCGGACGGCCGAGAAGGATGCCAAGCAGCAGAAGGGGAAAGGCCAGGGTGGACCCGATATTGGCGAAGGGGACAATGGCACTTCGCAGCTTCAGAGGAAAGTATTCACTGGCATGCTGAAAGGCATGCCCTGCTTCGTGAGCAGCAATACCCAAAGCGGCCAGGGATGAAGAACCGTATACTTCAGGAGAAAGCCGCAGAGTTTTGGAGCGGGGGTCATAGTGATCGGACAGACGGCCGCTGCCTCGCTCTACGTTCACATCATAGACTCCATTCTGGCGGAGCAGCTCTCTGGCTGCATCCGCTCCGGTTATGCCCCTTCTGGAGGGCACTCTTAAATATCTGGAATAGGTGGTCTGCACCTTGGTCTGCGCATAAAGTGCCAGCAGGATAGCCGGGATCAGCAATAGATAGGTTGGATCAATATAAAATGGAAATAACATGACAACAGCTCACTTTCATTGGGGTTTCCTACTGTTAACAGTGTAACATGCTTTAACCTGAAAGTCAATGAAGGTCAGACAATTTACAGCTTCAATTTCCTTACCTTAGGCGGTTGCGGCTGGGTCGGATCAAAGGCGTCATAAACCATAGGGATCCCCAATCCTTTGGCAAACATTTCATTTGTTGTCATCAGGTCCTCCCGGTTTACTTGAGAGAGAGAGGTTTTGCCCAGTGCACGAATCCCCTCTGCCATTTCCAGCTTGCAGGATTCGAAAAAGTTTTGCAATGACTTGGCACCGGTCTTGATATCAAACCGATCGGCAAAGACCTCGCCATACCAGGTTAATGCAGTTGGCGGTTCAAAGGGCAGAGGCTTGTGAACCTGGTTGTGGGATAAGGCAACCAGCGCAATTGCACCGATCTGGCAGGCATCTGCACCCAGGGCCCTGACCTTCAATGCATCGCCGGGAGTCCGAATCCGCCCGGAAGCAATAAGAGAAATCCTGTCCTTAAACCCATGCTTCTCCATCCATTTGGCTGCCCTGTCGATTGCAAAAACCGTGGGCACTCCAAAATCATCCTGTAAAATCGGAGGAGATCCCTTGGTGGCAGCTTCGGCTCCGTCCACTACGACAAAATCCACACCACTGGTGCATGCCCAGTACAGGTCTGCTTCCAGATACTTTCCAGCTGCAATTTTCACTCCGATCGGCACCCCGTCGGTAAAGTTACGCAGCTTATCCACCAGCTGCTTCAAATCCTCCGGGCTTTGCACCTCAGGCTGCCGGGAATGAGTGATCAGATCTTGATCCTTGGAGATTTTGAATTCTTTCCGGAGCGGATTGTCTATCATGTTTGATTTCATCATAGATCCTACGCCGCCATAAGCTCCCTGACCCAGCTGGATTTGCACTGCATGGCTTTTCAGCAGAGCCTGATGGGACTTGGGCCAGTTTCCCCGATCATATTGGAATATGACCTTGTCAGCCAGGTTCATAACCTCCATAATGGCAGCCCCGGCACCGGTATGGTAGGCAGCCCCGGCTGCACCACAGGCTTTTGCCATGGCAATTTTTACAGACTTGCTCATGGCAATTCCATAAGCCATAGGAGCCAGCATCATAAACTGGTTCAACCGCAGGGGCTTTTTTGCATATTTGCCGATGGTAAGGGAAAAGTCAATTTCCGTGTCGATTTCAGTGGGAAGTGTATTCAATTGAGCGAAATTGAACTTCAGATCATCCAAACCGGGAAACTGATTGACCGGCCCCATAGGCCGTTCTACCAGCTTGGCCCGGTCTGCCCGCAGCTCGGTCTCCAATACCACCTGGGGACCAATTCGCATCGTGGAGGAGACCGCCTCCCAGAGGTTTTCATCATACAGGTCGGTGGTTATAATTTTCAGGAATCGATCATGAACCTTGTCTATAACAAACCGACCCAGGTATTTTGCTCCCGCTGCTGCACCAAGCAGGCCGGCTGTGCCAAGGGCAGCCATAGCCGCCAGTTTCCCTGCATTCCTTTTATCCAAAATACAGACACCTTCTTCGATTTTACTTGATGTTAGTATGCGAAATCCCGTATGGAATCATTCTCCTACGCATTCTCTGCTTCTCTCATCCGGCTGTAAGCATCCGCTGCACCTCTGTGCAGGATGGGCGCAATCTGTTTTTTCATGCTTTATAAGGGGGAAAGTATTACTGAATTGTGACAAAGAATTAACTTCCCGCCGGTTGTTTTGCTTTTTCCTGTGACAAGCTTATGATATAATGATGTGCATGAACGAGTTGGGGAATCAAAACCATCTGATGGGAATAAGTATAAAACAGATATGGATAAACCATAATTTGGGGGAGAGAATATGAAAAAACGTCTGACAAGCGTTCTGTTATGCATGCTGCTGATTACCCTGCAAATCCTTTCTGCAGGTAGTGCGGTATTGGCTCAGGGTGAAATTGAGGTCACCACCGGGGTTACAGGTATGGTAACTTCCATTAATGGTATGCCTTTTGTATCAGCCATGGGTGCCTACTCAATCAATTACAATATAAAAAACAACAGTCAGACTGAGATCCATGTTATTGAGATATTGGAGAAGGCTTCGGGCAGCAATGAAACGAAATCTGTGAAGATCAATACCAGGCTGCAGCCCGGAGAGTCGCTGCCAACCCGGCAGGGCAACACCTTTTATGGAGGACCTGACGTAAATCCCAATGTGGTAGAGTACCAGGTCAAGTATACGGTACAAAAGGAAGAAGGGGAACAGGAACAGCTGATGACGGGGCAGCCTGTCTATGTGCATGTGATTGAGGCTGAATTCAATGTAACCTATACCTCCCAGGCGCAAAGCCCGGTTTTCAAGGGAGAACAGGTAAAGCTGCAGGCAGTCGTACAGGCTATTTCCAACGTAACACTCTACAATCTGACCGTTTTTGACAATGATCTGGGGGAGGAAATCGGTTTTATCGATGTTCTTGCACCGGGTGCAGCTGCAACGGTGGAAAAAACCCTGCCTATTGAGAGAAGCACCACAGGCAACCTGGTCATCATCTATGATGACCCCCTGGGCTTGGGAAATCCGGTTCAAAAGAATGTGAAAACCAGTCTGGAATTACAGGTGCGGGATGAGGAACCGGTTTCCTCCATGGAGTTAAGCGGAAAAGCCGACAAGTCCAAGATACCCGGGGCTACCAATGTTGCCTTTGAGCTGCTTGTTAAAAATACAGGGAATACCATTTTAAGAGAGCTGAAATGCCTGGACTGGAACGGAAAGGAGTTTTTTACCTATGATGCCCTCCAACCGGGCGAAGAGGTAAAGGCAGCCTTTACAGGTGAGGTCAAACCCGACACCGAGTATGAGCTGCAGGTGCAGGCAAGAGTGGAAAACAGCAATCAGTTGATCAAGTCTACATGGTCTGCTGTTTTAGAAAAGCTGAATCCTCAGGTGGAAATTCACCGTACGGTTTCCGTTGATCGTATCCAGGCAGGCCAGCCCTTTGTATTGAACTACGTAGTTCGAAATATTGGAAATGTTGATCTGAAGGATATCATCGTAACAGAAACCTCTTTCGGTGAAATCACCAGGCTGGATCACCTTCCTGCCGGCGGGGAAGCCGAATTTACAAAGGAACTGGTGCTGGACAAAAATGAGTACAGCAAAACCATACTCACAGCCCGAGATGCGGAAACCGATAAGGAATACAGCTATGAGTCATCCGAAATGGAGTTTGCAATTGGAGGTTCTGTCGAAGACACCCCTGGACAGGCTTTGTCGATCCTGCTGCAGAGCGATAAGGAATCCTTAACCAAACCGGGTAAGGTGGAGCTGGAATGCATTGTAGTAAACACCGGGCAGGAACCGTTATACAACCTGGTACTAACCTTGCTGGATCGTGATATGACGATAGGCAGTCTATCTGTGCTGGAACCGGGAGAAGATAAGACCTTCACCATCCCTGCTGTTCTGGTGGAGGAAACGGAAACCTTTGTGGTGGAGGCCAACGGCCTGGGAGGAGATCAGCAGAAATTTACCGCCAAAAGCCAGCCGCTGACAATAGAAGTCGCTGAAAGCGGCTTGTCCGGAAAATTCAGCATTTTGCGGGTCATATTGATCGTTGTGATCCTGATTTGTGTGTTGATTATCGGTGTATTGGTCTATACCCTGAGAGGTTCCCTCCGGTTTCCCTTCCGCAGAAAGAAGAACAAGACCACTCGAAGCAGCTAGGCAGTGATTTTTTATTCCTGCAGTACCGTATGTCAGGGGGATGAATCATGATTGGGGAGACCCGGCTGATAGAGCAGGCCAGGGCAGGAAGCTTGAAGGCTTTTGAAGAGCTTGTATTGTCATATGAAAAAAAGATATATAATTACTGTCTGCGCATGACCAACAACCGTGAGGATGCAGAGGACTTGACCCAAGAGGTTTTTGTCAGAGTCTATAAAAATTTAAATAAATTCAAGGGAAACAGCCAATTATCTACCTGGATTTACCGGATTGCACATAATGTATGCATCGACCGGTATAGAAAATCAAAAATTGCTGCCATCTCCCTTTCTCAGCCCAAAGGACCGGATGACGAGCGGGAACTGGATGTGCCGGCAGACGACCCGTCACCGGAACAGCAGACCCTTCGCAGGGAGCAGCAGAAATATCTGTTGGAGGCAATCAGCCGATTAAAGCCCAAATATCGTACGGTTATTGTCCTCAGAGACATTCAACAGCACAGCTATGAAGAAATTGCTGAAATTCTCAATCTACCCCTGGGCACGGTAAAATCCCATATCAACCGAGGAAGGGCAGCCCTTCGGGAAGCTGTCCGCTCATTTTTATAGGAGGCCGAATGGTATGCGTTGTAAACATACAAAAAAATGGGCAGATGAATACCTGAACGGCACCTTGTTTGAGCAGGGAAAAAAGAAGCTGCAGCTCCACATGGACAACTGTCCCTCCTGTGCCCTGTATATTGAAGAGCTGCGTCAAATGCAAAGGCTGGTGTCCGATCTGGAACAGGAAGAGCTTCCTGAAGGCTTTGAACAGCGGCTGTATCAGCGCTTGCAGCAGGCTTATCAGAAAACGAAGGCAAGGTCATACTCTGATTCAGCATGGATTTTCAGACGAAACAGATGGATAAAATGGGGTGCCGGTGCGGCAGCTGTATCAGCATTGCTGTTAACCGTCTATCTGATTCGGCCTCCTGGATTTGTGAATCCCCGAAATGATGGGAATTTGACCGCTCAGGACAATGCGCCTGAGGAATCAGCGGAGAATGGTATCTACTCTGAAGGCATGGAAAGCCCGATGGCCGGTACTTCACCTCTTGATTCAAACGCTGAGGTGCGGCAAGGTGGTGTATCCGCCGATTTGGAAGCAGAGCTGGCGGATGAGAAGATCTCTGATGCAGGGCTGCCGGCTAAAGTCTATCTATACGTCTCCAAAGCCGGAAATACTCCGGATGAAATCGCCGCCATGGCAGCTGATTATCATATACAAGCAGTGCTGCAGCAAAACAATCAGATGATTCTGCAAATCGACAAGGAAGCACAAGCCGATGCCTTTCTGGAACGGCTTACCGAGCTGGGCCGGGTGGAATACTCCGGCCGAAACACAGGGCAGGACAGCATAACCATACAAATGATATTCGAGTAGCAACTGGTTCTCATGTGTATTCACCAGAGGCTTTGCTGGTTTCCACCGGAAAAGCCTCTGTTTTTTTATAATATATTTCATAAATATGAATATACGAAGAATAAACCTTATGGTTCCTGAGAATAATATACATAGCATATTATGGAAAAATGAAATGATGCAAAGGAGGAACCAGAATATGGTGAAAGGACAAGCTCTTTACCAGGATACAACAACCGGTCAAAAGCAGGAGCTGCAGCCAGAGTTGATATCCATTATGAAGGAGGAGGTAGGAAAGGCAAGAGAAAGCAGGATCCCCATCATCCGGGCCTTTGAGGAGATCGCCCGGCGTTCTGGCCTGAAGTCCAATACCATCCGTAATTATTACTACCGTTATCTTCATGTGGGCGAAGAAGCAGCAAAGGTAGATACGGAGGATACAGGGGAAGGATTCAGCAGTGAGGATGCCATCGGCAGGCCGTTTACAGCTGCTGAAACAAAGGAATTGATGCGGGAAATGCTGGTTGCCCAGGCACGGGGTGAGTCTG
>DURK01000091.1 GCA_012837325.1 Clostridiales bacterium | reverse complement strand
CCTTCAGCATATAAACAGGCAGGGTTTCTCGAGGAACATTGGTATTGAAGGTAACCGCTTCCCAGGCCTTTATGGTTACTTCCACACCGGTTCTGGCCAGGTACTCGGCCTTTTTTTTGTCCCTGTTATATGTAAAATGCAGAAAGTCAGTGGTTGCATAAGCATAGAGAGCTGTTCCCAGAAGGGCAACAACAAATATCAACATGACGGCCAATGGCATGGCCAGACCTTTTCTGCTCGTGACAAATCTCTTCATATACCAGCACCACCGTTAAGGTTCCCTGTTTATACTACCACTCTCAATAGCTCTTCCATGGATGTTATGCCCTTTTTCACCTTTATAAGCCCGTCCTGTCTCAGCGTATTCATCCCTTCAGCCAAAGCCGCATTCCTGATCTCGTTGGTCGAAGCCCTTTGTAATATGAGCTTCTGGATGGTATCGGTGACTCTTAAAAACTCGTAGACCCCTATTCTTCCCTTGAAGCCCGTTCTGTTGCAGGACATGCAGCCTACAGGCTTGTAGAGCGTTATCTCTTCTTCCGAGGGATCCAGCGGAAAATCGGGTACAGAGCTTATCAGTTCCTGCCGCGTAAGGGTATACGCCTTCTTGCATACAGGGCAAAGCACTCGGCACAGCCTTTGGGCAACCACTCCCACGAGTGATGAAGCCGTAAGGAATGGCTCTACCCCCATCTCTCCCAGCCTGGTGACGGCGCCGGGCGCATCATTGGTATGCAGCGTCGAGAAAACCAGGTGCCCGGTTAATGCAGACTCCACTGCAATCTTCGCGGTTTCCATATCGCGGATTTCTCCCACCATGATGATGTCGGGATCGCTTCTCAGTATCGACCTCAGGCCGGAGGCAAAGGTCATTCCGGCGCGGACATTCATCTGGATCTGGTTTATGCCTTCCATACGCCGCTCAATGGGGTCTTCCAGGGTGATGATGTTCTTTTCAGGGGAATTTATGCTGGCCAGGGTGGCATAAAGGGTTGTACTCTTACCGCTTCCTGTCGGCCCGGTAATCAGGATGAATCCGTATGGGAGCCTGATAGCCTGCTCGTAATACTTCAGATGACCCTCGGGAAATCCGAGCTGCTCCATGGTCAGTATCTTGCTGCTCCTGTCCAGGAGCCTCAGCGTGATCTTCTCGCCATGGGCAGATGGCAGTGTGGCGACACGTATGTCAACGGTTTTATCCTCAATCCTTACGGTAATCCTCCCATCCTGCGGGATTCTGCGCTTGGCGATATCCATGCCTCCCATTACCTTAATGCGGGAAGCTATTGTGGGATGCATTTTCAGTGGCTGCTGGGTTATTTCGTGGAGCACACCATCGATTCTGAAACGCACCCTCGTATATTTTTCCTGCGGATCTATGTGAACGTCGCTCGCATTCGTTCTTACAGCCTGGTTCAATACCTGGTTGACCAACTGAACAGCCGGTTTTTCATCTATTTCATCGTCTTCAAGGGTATTTATCTCTTCTTCCTCTTCCTCAAAGTCGTCCTGCTGCACTATGCCCTTGCTCATGTTGTAGAACTGCTGCAGCGCGGCATTGAGCTCCCTGTCCACCACAACTACCGGCTGAACTTCGTAGCCTGTCATGAGTTCAATATCATCAATAGCTATGATGTCGTTGGGGTTGCTCATGGCAACCTGCAGTTTTCCGTCCTTGAACCTGATGGGCAGCAGCTTGTATTTCATGGCCACCTCAGGCGTGATCAGGTTGGCAGCCGACATATCGATGCCCTCATTATTGATGGACAGGAAATCCAGGCTCCATTTTTTTGCCATTGCCCTGGCGATGTCGTCTTCACGGCAAAATCCAAGCTGGGTCAATGCCTGTCCAAGCAAGATCTTTATGCCCTTCGCCCTGTTTTTCGCCTGGAGATCAAGAGCTTTTTTAACCTGATCCTCAGTGACAATACCCATCCTTATCAGTTGTTCGCCGAGATAACCCACTTCCGTACCCATAACCATTCTCTTTCATCCTTTTCATGCAACTCATGTATGAATACTGTCAGTGTTTCTTATTTGTAAAACATCCTTACCGACATATCTACACTCAGGTAACCGCTTGTCTCGCTGTTCCTTGTGATATTCATCTCATCAATCCTCATAAGCTGTTCCCCTGAGGTCATCGCTTCAATCAATTCCATGCATGGGAAAAAGCTGCATCTCATTTTCAGCTTAAGCGGCAAAACATTTACACTGCTGATTACTGCCCTGTCACCAAAACCAACTTCGATGAGATCCACACCGATGGTTTTGCATAAGGAATTAATCTGGTTGAGGACATCGGAATCCTTAACCTGTTCAGGAATCAATCGCTCCATAACAGTTATGGAATGCCTGAACTCATCCTCATATTCGGCAAGCTGCCGCAGTTCATTCAAAGTCTTTGTGTTGGCCTGGTAAGCCTCTTCCTCCTGCTTTATGGCAAGATTCATGCTGCTTATACCCATAATTGTGGTAACTGAGAATACCAGCAGCAGTAAAGCGATAACAGCGGCAAGAATCAGAAAAGGGACGATCTTATTGCCCATTTTCATTTATTTCGCACCTCCCAGATTCAGTCCATAGGGTTCGGCAGGCAGCTTCTGAATGTCAACCTGGAAGGATAATGAACCAGGTTTCGCCTGATCGCCGCTATACTTGAAATGAACTTCTCCAAGCCCGTCAATCTTGGATATGTACTCAAGCATTGCGGTGAAGTCCTTCAGCACGTCGGCGTTCCCCTTGATTGTTATGGAATCCTTTTCGCCTGTATAGCCCGCTGCTATGGATTCCAACTCGACAGTAGGCGGAATGGCATTGCATATATCCGCTATCAGGTTCCCCCAATCAGGACTCAGACCTGCTGCCTGATTGATGTCGGCAACCATCCGGGTAACCTGCGATTGCAGTTCCTTAATTGTGTTAAGTTCGTTAATCTGTTTCTTAATGCTTTCGTTGCTTTCTTTAATCGTATCCAGTTGCCTGGCATAGATTGACGATATGGCAATCGAAGTGGCCAGAACCACCGCCAATGCCGACACAACGATGAGCAGGACAAAAAGTATCCTGTTGCTGCGTTTTATCGCGAGCTGGTAGTTCCTGTATTCCACTGGCAGAAGGTTTATTCTATACATTTTATCCCTCCAATCCTCTAAGCCCGAGGCTAATGGCGGCTGCATAATCTGCGGCCTTAAACGACAGGGGAGTACTTTCCTTGCCTTTTACGGGAATGTCGGAGTAAGGCTGAAGAATACTGACTTCATAACCCGCTTCCCTGAACCTGTCAATAATATCTTTTATATGAGGTATTCCAATCAGGTAAATGCCTTCAATATCATCCTGGCCTTGCATTCGATAATAACCGATGGATGATCTCAGTTCCCCAATGAGGATCTCGGCTATGACAGCCCCATTTTGCATATTGTCCGGATCACTCCTCCTGCCGTTCCAAAGGGAAGACTGGGAAAACGGAATCGAACGGGCCATGGCAAGAGTGCCCTTGTTGAATATCATGATATTGGCAATGTCATGGTTATATCCTACCACAGCATAAGCATTTCTATTGACTGATACCAACGCTGAACGTCCTACAGCCATCATGCCCGAATCTATCTCCTGGACAGTCAGCCTGGCACTTGTTAATGCTTCGACATAATCCTGAAGCATCCTTTTCCTGGCGCCTACAAGGATAACATTGAGGAATTCGCCCTCTTCGGTCTTTTTTTCACCAACAACAACAAAGTCAACCTGCAGATCTTCCAGGGGAACCGGAATGAAATCCTGCGCCTGGAACATGATCATATTGCGCACCTTGTCTTCAGGGACCTTTGGGAAGGAAGCAAAACGGATTATGACATCCTGGTTGTTTATTCCCAGTATGACATCCTTCGATTTGAAGCGTGAGCTTTCCCAAAGCCTTTTAAGATAGTCGGCGAGCTGGATCGGGTTGGCTGCTCGTCCATCCTTTACACATCCAGCCGGCAGGGGAATTTTTCCCCATGCAATAATTTCAGGTTTTTTAACTGTACCCTTAAGTTCCACCGCCCGTATTTCGCAGGAGTCCATCTCCAGACCCACAATGCTTTTTGACAACAATCCCATAGTCTCAACCCCAATCAGTTTATTCAGCAGCCATGATTGCTTTCAGATCGCTGATGCTGCTTTTCAATAATCTTGAAACCATTCTTTGATTCAAGCCGAGGCATTCTGCCGTTTGCTGCTGTGTGTAGTCCCTGTAGAACAGGTAATAGATCACCTTCTGCTTTATATCTGAAAGACTCTTGATGGCCGAATACAGCAGAATCCGATCTTCAATTGGAAGCTTGAAGCTTTCATAGTGCGTACTGCTGATCTTGCCCAAATCCAGTTGATCCATGGAAACAAGGCCCGCGCGCATAACCTCTGAAAGTCCATTTTTACTTATGTTCAGCGCTTCCGAAAGCTGATCCTGTGAAGGTATTTCGCCCTTCTCCATATAATAATCCTCTATCAGTTTTTCAGCCTTCTGCCGCAGTTCCTCGATGAACCGCGGCCTGTAATAGCGGGCCTCCCTCCTGATATAATGCCTGATCTCCCCAAGGATCCAATGGCTCGCATAGGTCGCGAAATTGACATTCCTGTCCGGGTCAAAGCTGCTTAATGCCTTGATAACCCCTTCATATCCGCACTGAACCAGATCCTCGCTATAGTTTCCGCCCGATAATCGGGATGCGAAATACCTGATAAGGGGCGTCGAATAATGAAGGATCCGTGCCATTGACTCCTCAGTGGGTTTACTTATGTAAGCTTTTACTTCCGTCTCAATCATCGTGTAGTCTATATAATTACGAGCTTCCATTTATCATCCTCCGCTGCTGGTTACAGCCGTAAACATCGGCAAATACAGCGCAATGAGCATGCCGCCGACAACAATACCTATAAAGATGAGCAATATGGGCTGTATCATGGCCTGCAGGCCTTTTGTGCTGACATCCACCTCTTCTTCATAGAACTCTGCAACCTTGTCCAACAGTGCCGGCAGAGTACCCGATTCTTCTCCTACTGCGATCATTTGGGTTACCATGGGCGGGAATATATCACTCTCTGCCAGGGTGGACGCAATGGTTTTTCCCTCTTCAATCCTTTCTGTGGCCAGATGTACGATTTCAGCCAATACATCGCTTCCCGACGTGGGACCGGCACTTTCAAGGGCCTGAACAACCGGTATGCCGCCATCAAGCAGTGTGGCGAGGGTTCTTGTAAACTTGGCTACAACCGATTTGAGTATTATGGGACCAAAAACAGGTATTCTGAGCTTGACCCTTTCCCATAAGTCATGTCCTGCCTTGCTCTTGAAAAACATGACTATGCCGGCTGCTATAATGGCTGTTACCCCAAGCCAGATATACCATTTGCTCCTGATCGATTCGGATATTGAGAAAATGACCTTGGTTATCCCCGGTATGGTTGCCGTTGCCGGTATAAACCCCTTGAATACCGGAACCATGAAAACCAGCATGGCGACAAAAACGACAACAGTAAAAATACCGATCATCTTGGGGTACGACGTTGCCGATTTAATGTTGTCCTT
>DURK01000090.1 GCA_012837325.1 Clostridiales bacterium | reverse complement strand
TTGATTCACATAGAGGGCATAGCAGCCCATCATCCATGGTACACCAATCATTTTCTCACCGAACATAACCATCTCCAAAGCAGGTTCCCGAACAGCAGCTAGCTCATCCCGGCCGAATGCCGGAGTGAGATCTGTTAATAGGTTTTCCGGTACAGGCTGTTCATAAACCCCAAGTGAAATCATATCCGGAAGAACATCGCGTTTGATATCTCCATGTAAATACATGGCCAGCCGCTCGGCAGTCATGGTTCGTACATCAATAAATACACCTGGATGTTTTTTCTCAAAATTGTTGATACAGTCTTTCAGCCAATGAGCATGACTTGCTCTGCCGGCTTGTACATAGGGGATATCCCACAGGGTTATCACTCCTGACCATTCAGACAACTCCTTGGCAAAAGGATCTGTTGGGATCTCCTTCGTACGATTCCAAACCCACAGTGGAAACAATATCAGAAACAACAGAGACAATAATAGCAAAAACAGAGTAAAGGGCTTTACCTGACCTTTCTTCATAGGAACCCCCCTCAGCAAAACCATTTACTCCATTTATATGGATTGTCTGAAAAAAGTATTACAGATCTACGAGTCCTGCAAGTCTCCTGAGTTATGCTGCCGAATCATGGAATTTAAGCGCTCATCTAGCTCCTTTGCAGCATTATATCCCATATGCTTGAGCCTCCAGTTGCGAACGGCTACCTCTACAATGATAGCCAGGTTTCTGCCAGGTCGAACCGGGAGAATCACCTTGGGCAGTTTAACACCAAGAATCTCCATATATTCTTCTGTCAATCCTAAACGATCATATTCTTTGTTGTTATCCCAGAATTCCAGATAGACGACCATATCAATGGCTTTGTTGTTAATGACTGCTCCCACTCCGTACATGGCTTTGATATCAATGATGCCAATACCTCTGATTTCCATATAATGCCGTATTAATTCCGGTGAATCGCCAATCAGGCGGTTCTCTGCCACCTTTTTAATCTCCACCGCATCGTCTGCCACCAGTCGGTGACCACGCTTAATCAACTCCAAAGCGGTTTCGCTTTTCCCGATGCCGCTTTCTCCCATCAACAATACCCCTTCTCCGTACACATCAACCAAAACTCCGTGACGGGTGATTCGAGGAGCCAAGGCCGAGTCCAAATAATTTATCATTCTGTGGATTACACTGGTGGTTGCCTTTTTGGAACGAATAACGGGGCAGCCATATTTTCTGGCGGAGTCAATCAAGTATTGCGGAACCTCCATATTGCGGGATATCACTACACATGGAATGCCCGAGCTGAAGAACTGATCCAGGCGTTCCTTGCGTACAGCAGGATGCATGCTGTCCAAGTAAGTCATTTCCACTTTTCCTATCACCTGTACCCGTTCAACGGCAAAGTAGTCAAAAAAGCCCGCGAATTGCAGTCCTGGACGATTGATATCACTGGTTTCGATTTCAAAGGACAGGGACTTTCCCTCATATAGCACTTCCATATCCAATACTTTCAACATGTCTTCGATTGAAATGCTGCTCATTAGGAATCACTCCTTATTCAGTATAAACCTTCTGATTGCATCTGCGATGCCACTCTCATCGTTGCCTTTGGTTACATATTGAGCGTAGGACTTCACATGATCGGGAGCATTGCCCATAGCAATTCCCAAGCCTGCGTACTCAATCATGGAGATATCATTGTAACTGTCGCCGATTGCAATAATTTCCTCCCTGGGAATCTCCAGCATTTCCCCCAGTTTTGCCAATGCATTTCCTTTGGTTGCTTCCTTATTGGTAAACTCCAAATAAATGGGTTTTGAAATCAAAACCTGCAACACATCACCGAATTGTTCTTCAAAATACTGACTTAATCGTGCAATTTTCTGCTGTTCATCAATAATGATCAGCTTGATGGGTTCTTCCTGCAGCACACCAATCAGATCCTTTGCTTCCTCACCCTGGATTCCCGTTGCCTTGTGATACAAGCGGCTGTAATAATTTTCCTTTTCAAAAAAATAGGTGCTTTCATTGTACACCTGTAAGTGAAGATTTTGCTTTTTACATTCTTCTATGATTTTTTGGGTATAGTCCATGGGGACAGATTTCTTAATCAGCGTATCTCCGGTCTGTGTATCCTTAAGGTAAGCACCTTGATAGGTAATCACGGGAATGGATATATTCAGTTCATGAATATATGGCAGCGCAGAATCCAGCATACGACCGGTGGCAATAGTAATGTGCACACCCTTTTTTCGAGCAGCAAAAAGTGCCTTCCGATTTGCTTCGCTTATTTTAAGGTCATTGCCCAAGAGCGAATCATCCAAATCGATGGCGATTAATCTATAATTCAAAGAGTTTCACCCCAGCTAAACGTTTTGTTGTCTTTTAGGAATAATTAAGGCAGCAATCACATACACAATTAAGCCGCCGATACCAAGAGAAAATGCCAGTGACAAAATCACCCAGGCAAGTCGAACCAAAGTTGAATCCACATCGAAGTACTCTCCAATACCACCGCAAACTCCGCTGAGTTTTTTATCGGTGTCTGATAAATACAACTTTTTTTGCATAAACTTCCTCCTTTCAATCCTTTCCTAGTATATACGCAAATTGCTTCAACTGTCCAGTGAATAATAGGATGAAAACCACTTATCCCAGATAGTCTTTCAACACTTCTGCGGCTTTTCGGTTCATTCCGCTTACTGAAGCAAGTTGTTCCAAGCTTGCATTTTTGATTCCCGCAACCGAACCAAAGGCTTTGATCAAATTCTTCATTCTTTTCGGTCCGATTCCCGGTATATCCTGCAAAACCGAATGGGTGCTCATCTTTTTTCTAAGGCTGCGGTGATAGGTGAGCGCAAACCGATGAGCTTCATCTCGTATTCTCTGCAGCAGGTGTAAGGCACTTGAGTTTCCAGGCAATACAAGGGGTTCTCCGGTTTGGCTTGTATAAATCTCATCAAATTCTTCTGCCAGTCCGATCGCAGGAATCCCATCGACATTCAGCTTCCTCATGGATGACAAAGCTGCCCCCAATTGTCCTTTCCCTCCATCGATGATGATCAAGTCCGGAAAACGTGAAAATTTACCCAGAGAAACATCTTTTCCTTCCTGATCCAGCTTAATCCTTTCCTCCAGTCCTCTCTTGAATCTTCTCTCCACCACCTCTGCCATACTGGCAAAGTCATTGGAGCCTTCTACCGTCTTAATTCTGAATCTGCGGTATTCTTTTTTTACAGGCTTTCCATCTTCGAACACTACCATGGAAGCAACCGATTGAGTGCCCTGTGTATTGGAAATATCATAGGCTTCCATACGAACAGGTATGGTGCTTAAATTCAATACTTGCTGTAATTCCAAAACAGCTCCATGGGTACGGGCAAACTCCCTCTCTGCTTTTAAATTATAGGTCTGCAGAGCTTCTTCTGCGTTTCGCAGGGCCATCTTTAACAATTTGTGTTTTTCTCCCCTTCGGGGAATTCGAATGTAGACTCTGCTGCCTCTTCGCTCGGTCAACCACTTTTCTATGGTTTCCCTGTCATCAATATCCTCCTGAATCAGTATTTCTTTGGGAATAAAGGCAGAATCACCATAAAACTGTTTGACATAGGAGTTCATTACCTCGTTCAGCTCTACCCCGTCTGTATCTTCCATCACCTGGTGTTCAGCAGAAATCAATTTTCCGCTGCGAATGAAAAATATTTGTACCACTGTCTGATTACCTTGCTGATAAAATGCCAGAATATCCTGATCCACCATAGATGTGGATACAATTTTCTGGTTTTCCAGGATTTTTTTCACTGCCCAAATTTTATCCCTGAGAGAAGCAGCCTTTTCAAACTGCATGTTTTCCGAGGCTTCTTCCATTTGCATTCGAAATTCCTTCAGCACATCCTCCTGTTTACCCTCCAGAAAACGACAGACATCCTTGATCATCTCCTGATAATCATCCTTCATGATATTACCAAGGCACGGCCCCCAACATTGGCCTATATAAAAGTTAAGGCAAGGTCTGTCTGGTGCTTGTCCTTCCTTTATTATACGATTGCAAGTACGGATAGGAAAAATTTTCTTTATCACTTCAATCGTATCTCGAACCGCCTTGGCGCTGGTATAAGGTCCAAAATAACGATGATTGTCTTTCCTGATCTTTCTGGTAAGAAGAATACGAGGATATTCTTCACCGATGGTGATCATGATAAAGGGGTAGTGTTTGTCATCCTTTAACAGAACATTGTATTTCGGACGATGCTTTTTAATCAAGTTGGACTCTAAAATCAGCGCTTCTACTTCATTATCTGTCAGAATATATTCAAAATCTGCTACTTTTGTCACCATGACTCCAACTTTTCCTGCATGACCGGTGGAACGAAAATATTGTCGTATTCGGTTTTTCAAAGAAACCGCTTTTCCTATATATATAATTTCCCCATCGTGATCTTTCATAATATACACACCAGGGTGTTCAGGCAGATGATTCAATTTGCTTTCCATGTCGATGCTCAAAAAACCACACTCCTCAGTATCCTAAGCTCGCAGCTTCCCTTAAAATTTTACCTGCCAATGGAGCTGCGTTCCTGCCCCCTGTTCCGGCATTTTCCAATACCACTGAAACAGCCAGAGTTGGCTTTTCAGCAGGTGCAAAGCCGATAAACCAAGCATGAGGCTGTTTTCCCGATCCTACCTCTGCAGTCCCGGTTTTTCCAGCTGTCAGCATACCGGTGGACTGTGCCCGGAAACCGGTACCATTTTCCACCACACCAACCATCATATTGGATAAAGCTTGTGCTGTTTCGGGCGAAATGGGGGAATTAAGGTTATTGCTGTTATGCATGCGGACTTTCCCCGTTCGTGTCTGTATTCCATAAATCAACCTTGGTTCCGGTATTGCTCCTCCATTAGCGATGGTAGATGCAATCATGGCCATATGGATAGGAGTGACCAGTACCCGTCCTTGACCTACTCCTGACCAGGCCAGCTCTTCCGCATCAGTCTGACTGGTGATGGGCAGTTGACTTTTTGAGGTTTTCAAATCCGAAAAGAGAAAATCTTTGTTGAAACCAAAGGCTTCACCGGTCTTCTTCAATTGATTCCAGCCCACGTCCAAAGACACTTGGGCAAAATAGGCATTGCAGGAAACCTCCATAGCACGAGATAAATTGACCTCCCCGTGTGCTTCTTCCCCATAGCAGTTCACAATCACACCATTGACTTCCGTACTGCCCTTACAGTCTATCACATAATCATGGATTCCTTCTACGGATTCCAGTGCCGCGGCTGCAGTAACCACTTTCATTATAGAGCCTGGCGTGTATTGTCCAAAAGCTGCCTTGTTAAACAGGCTTTCTTCTTCCAGTTCCTCCCCTTTGTCAGATGGGTCAAAGGAAGGTTTACTGACCATGGCAAGAATTTCACCGGTTTTCGGATTCATGAGTACAATGCTTCCCTTTTCATTACCCATGGCATTGCTGATGAATTTTTGAAGCCTGATATCAATGGTCAAAATGACATTGTTTCCCTGCTCCTGATCTAAAAATGCCTTTTGGTAAATACGTTCAAACAAATTGTTGTCATAGCCCAAAAGATAGCGTATATAAAGAACTTCCGCACCGATGCCGTATTGTTTGGAACCGACTACATGTGCTGCATATTTGCTGTTTTTGTGATAATCGCGGTAATAGACAACATCATTATTTCTTTCGCTTTTGGTTTTGGTTTCAACCAGTATCGTTTGGTTTCGATCCATGATACTGCCAGGAATAATTTCCGGGTTCACCATATCCACCCGCACCCTTGTATTGTTTGGGTCGGAAAACCATCTATCGCTGTATAAGAACAGATTATAATAAAAGTAACCTGTAAGTAACAGAAAAAGGCCCAGCAGGGCGATCAGGGCACCTCGCAGATTGCGTTTCAAATGCTTCATCTTATCCTCCCATCCCTATACAGGCTTTTCATTTCTCCCCCATCATCCAATTCCTGTTCACGGTTTTCCTCATCCTCGAAGCCCTCCTGCTCTGAGTCTTGGTTTTCGTCCAAATACTCATATCCATCGGTCGCTTTTACCAATCGTTCATTTTTGATTGATACACTTAGTATCAGACCTAGTAAGGCAAAGCTTGTCACCATGGAACTGCCGCCATAGCTAATAAAAGGCAGGGTGATACCCGTCAGGGGTATCATCTTCACCACACCTCCAATGATAATGAAGGCTTGAACAGCCAATGAAATCGCACTTCCACATGCCAGCAGCATGTCATAGGGGGATTGTGCCAAGTTGGCCTTGTACATGCTTCGAATCAATACCAACACATAAAAACCAATAACTATTCCACCTGCTAGAATACCAAATTCTTCACAAATGGCGGCAAATATAAAATCAGTACGAGATGCTGGAATGACATAGGGGGTTCCCAACCCCAATCCCATACCGACCAGGCCGCCGCTGCCCATAGCCATCAGGGATTGGGCTACCTGCCATCCCTTTCCGCCAATATCAGCCCAGGGATTCTTCCAGGCTTCCACCCTGACTTGCACATGAGGGAAGATCTTATAGCCGGCAACAGCCGCCAACACCCCTGCACCCGAGGCCACCGTGGTAATCAACCAATCATTGGTACTGATTTGATAGACAAATAGAAAAACAATAAAGTAATGAAGTGCACTGCCCAAATCTTTCTGTAAAACAACACCCAGGATGGAGGCAGCTGCAAACAGAAAGAGTGGGATCTTCTCTCGGAACGTTTTTACCTCCTTCAGAGAATCAGCCAGTATCATAATAAAAATTACTTTGACAAATTCTGAAGGCTGAACGGAAATCGAACCAAATGAGAGCTTGCTGGTAGCACCACCTGACTCACCACCAAAGAATGCAACAAAGAATAGAACAGCCGGCCCCAGAATCATGAGAGGGCTGCTGAACCTCTTCAGGCTGTTAATGCGCGGCATAATCAGTAAGGTGCCAAACAAAACTGCACAACCTACTGCAAACCATTGTACCTGCCTTAATGCCAATTCCGGTGTCAGACGTTGCAGCATGATAAAGCCAAGTATGGCCAGAGTGTTTATTATTAGCAGCAATATCTCATCGATTCCAGGAAACAGATAATACAGCAGATAAAATTGAAACAATACGATAGCTGAAGCCAATACACCTAATAAAGCAGTATCCACGTTGAAGGCTTGCGACCCCTGCATTGCCAATAGTCCGAAAGCAGTCAGCGTAAACAAAACCAGAACAAAGGGGATATTGCCTGTGGAACGCTTCACGGGCTGGTCTGAAAAGATATCCCTAAAGGTTCTAGCAGTACTTTTTACAAATACGTATACAATCAGGAGAACAAACCAATAGCGAAGAGTCAATGCTAAAATTTCATATTGCTTGTCATTCACCAAGTTACCTCACTTATCCAGAAGACTCTGACATCTTCCAAGTTTAATAAATCATCGATCCATATTCTTCTATAAGATATATTCGATATTATGCTGCAAATCCCTTCCCCACGATGTTAAGGAAGCGTCATGTTTATTATTTGTATATCCCGATTTTCTTAATCTTTTTGCATAAATAATTAAAAAAAGAATAATAATTAGATATTCATACGCATTTATCGGAGGAAAAAATATGATGAACCAGTTCCACTTTTTGACCTATGTTTTGAAGGGGGTTGAAAATAAACAACACCTGTACGCTGCTGATATCCTATTCCAGCTGTACAAGTGTCGTTCCGCTTTGGCTATTGAGGATATCCTGTCATTTTTCCGTAATCAAAATCCCCTTTTTGTATGGGAAACCATTATGACCCTTAAAGATTTAGGTTTTATACAAAACTCCCATGCTGCATCACAAAGATACTTTTGCATCACAGAAACAGGTGTCGAAAAAGTACACTTTATATTGGCATGCTTTCGGGTTGGCAGGTATGAGAAATTTATCCCTTCTTCTAATCCTAAGCATTGCTGAATAATTTATACCATTTTCTGACACTCCTCATGAGCTTTGAAGTACTTTCTTCACTTTTTCCGACAAGTCTATAACACGGAATGCACAATCTTTGATTTATTTGTTTTCAATACATGGATCCGCTTAACAAAAACATAGGATTAAACTAATGCATCAAATAAAAGGGAAGCCTTGGAACGTAGTTATTCCAAGGCTCTGGAGCGTCTGGCAGGAGTCGAACCTGTGACCTTTGGAGTCGGAGTCCAACGCTCTATCCACTGAGCTACAGACGCTTAACGATAAGAATTATAGCATAGATTAAATAAGTCGACAAGGGCAATCCATAATAACAAGAAATTTGCTCAATTATCATAGAGAGCTGTTTCAAACCCTTGGATATGGTGTTATAATCGTTTCATGATGGAATTTGAAAGGAAGGATCAGACAGTGAATTTGCGTGTGGTTATGGTAGACAGCAGCTACAATGCGCGTCGGGATATCGACAGTAAGGTTAAATGGGTGGATTACGATTTTGAACTGGTAGGAGAAGCCGCAAACGGCCAGGAAGCATTGGCTCTTCTGCCCCATGTTTCTCCTCATGTAGTATTAACAGAGATCCGCATGCCGAAGATGGATGGGATCTCCTTTATAGAAGATGCAAAGAAACGGTGGCCTGATATAAAATATGTAATCGTCAGCAATTATGATAATTTTGATTATCTCAGACAAGCTATGAAAGTTGGAGCTTATGACTATATCCTTAAGCCTGTTAAAACCGACGAAATCAATCAGGTTCTGAAAAGAGCCAAGGCCGAAATCGAAACCAGAGTTGGGAGGTTTTTTTGAGGAAGACAGCTAATGCCTTTATTCTGCTTCTTCCTCTACAACCTCCGGCTCTGCCAAAAGCTCAACATTTACTGTTATGGTCTCACGAGATACCTGGATAATCTCTGCTCGGTCAGGTACTTGAAGGATTAGCGGCAGCTCATATTGCCCCGGTGGCAATTCCCCTTCTGCTGGTGTGAGCTGAGAAAGATCAATTGCGGGGGTTAAATCCTGTGAGGTAAGGCCACTGATAACGGTAAAGGGACCTCTCAGCTGAATGGTAACAGCCTGATTTTCAACCGTTGCTGTATATCCTTCCGGAATATTTCGAAGCTCTACCTGCTCTACGGTCAAGGTGTTTTGTATCGTCGTTTCACTAATGCTTACCACCACATTAACCTGAAAAGGTTGACCAGGCTCTAAATAGATTCCGTTTTCCAGTACGATATTAACTGTCCTTCGGATGTCATCCGTTGCTCCTTGAATATTGATCTCTTCCGTTGTCAGAGCAGACAGTCTTTCTATGATGCTGGAAGCACCATTTACTGTCACCCGATTTGGATCCAAAGTAACGCTGTCGACTACAAACCCATTGGCAGGCTCACCAACTACGTTGGCTCTGACCAGCTTATCCTGAATTGGATATATGGGTATGTTTACCATAGCTGACCCCTGCCGCAAGCTCAAATAACGGGATTCCACCGGATTCCCCGAAGCATCAATCAGTTTAATGGGATGGGATTCATTGATTGTGTTTTTATCCTGATCCAGTTTAACCTGCACAACTCCTTGCACAACACTATCAACCAGGGATCGGGCGCCGTAAATGGTGATGGTGCTCGGTTCAACCGTTGCATCATGCACATGGTAGCCATCTCCCCCGTCACCGGATAAATCTATCACAACTGGAATGTCTTTTTTGATAATGTCATTAATGGTCAGCTCTATTTCCGGTATCTTGTCCAGTCTTACTTCCCTGGGAAGAAGACCCTCAATGTCCAGCTCAACAAGCCGGGTACCGGTCCAGTCTATTTCACTCAAATCCAGAATTGCTTTCAGATTTGAGGTATTCACCTTCCGAATATCGTTAACCAGCCCTCTAATGCGTATCGTAACGTTTTCTTCCGGATTTTCCACCAGTGAAAGGTTTTTATCGTTTAAAATTTGCATGTTGATGATCTCTATCGGAACATCGTATATGGGTTTTGTTGTTTCCGGATTCAACTCACTGACAGCATACAACCAGAGAATAATGGCTACAATGACAGATATGATTTTCAAAGATAAATTATTGCTTAGAAATCTACTGTTCATTCCTCGACCTCCATTTTCTTGGAATGAAGGAACGAGGTTCCTTTTCCCTGGTGTAAACCTTATTCAGCATCTCCTTTAAGGCTTTGGAATCCATATAACGGGTTAGTTTACCGTTGACGGCTATGGAAATGACGCCGGTTTCTTCGGAAACAACGATGGCTAACGCATCGGACACCTCAGAGATGCCAATGGCTGCCCGGTGTCGGGTTCCAAGCTGTTTGCTGATATTGTTGTTTTCTGTCAACGGAAGGAAACAGCCTGCTGCAGCAATGCGATCGCCTCGAATAATGACAGCTCCATCGTGCAAAGGGGTATTGATTGCAAAGATATTTTCCAGCAACGCACCAGACATTTCTCCATCAATTTTCACGCCTGTTTCAATCACTTCATTTATTCCTGTTTTGCGCTCCATGACAATCAGAGCGCCGGTCTTTGATTTGGCCATATTTTGAACAGAACGAACAACCTCATTGATTAAAATGGTCGGATCCTTTTCATCCCGAAGAAACAGCCTGTCAAATAACTGCCCCCGGCCAATCTGTTCCAGTGCTCTGCGCAGCTCGGGCTGAAACACGATGAGCAGTGCAATCACTCCTACTGTGGCTGTATTCTTCAAAATCCAGTAAATGGTGTTGAACTGCAAAACCTCACTAAGTTTGGTAGCAAAGAGCAATATAGCAAGACCCTTTAGCACTTGCTCTGCTCTTGTTTCCCTAATGAGAAGCAAAAGCTTATAAAGTACAAAGGCAACTATGGAAACATCAATAACATGTTGGATGACCCACGGAAACTGGATATAAGGATCAATATAGGAGATTAATCTGGAAAACCCATCCCACATGCTGACACGCCCCTCTAAGGTTGTTAACATATACATATTATATAACAAATCTGGCAACACAGAAAGATTACATTTACATATTTCCGAATTATTAGTCATTTTTCATCTTTTATCAATAACAATGCATGGAAAAGTATAATATAATACGGTATTTTCATCCAAGCCGGCAAGTGACAGGCCTGTCCTGCTTCCCTTTAACACAATTATACCATACTCCTGCACTTTATAATCCTAAACTGAACAATTTGTTTCATGATTTCCAATAACCAGGAAAAGATTCAAGAAAGCTGGGAAGGTGGTTGGACCCCGTCCCAGTAAAAGGCTTCCTCGTTTGCAAAATAATCTAAAATTCCGTTGAAAATGGACCATGCAATTTTATCCTGATATGCATTTGTTATTAACAGCGATTCTTCTTTTGCATTGGAGAGAAATCCGCACTCTACAATTACGGCAGGAGCGCTTCCCGCCTTTAAAATAATCATATTGCTCACTGCCTTGATCTGTCTGGTGTTGCCTTCAATCAGATTCTCCAGCAGCTTGGTTTGAATGCTTTGTGCCAGCTTTTTTCCTTTTTCGCTGCCTGTCATATAGAAGGTTTGCCCGCCGAAATACTGACTCTGTGGAAATTTATTCATATGAATGCTGATAACAACATCTGGATTGTTCTCCCGAATAATATCAATGCGCTTGCGCATGTCCTCTGACTTACGGGGAGCAATGCTCTCATTGGTTTCTCGTGTTAGTATTACTTCAGCATTGTGTTCCAGCAAGTACTGTTTCAGCTTCAAAGCCACCTTCAAATTGAGTTCATCTTCCCTTGTACCGGAAGGGCTTACCGCACCGGAATCAAATCCCCCATGACCAGGGTCAATCACGATCGTTTTTTTTTCGACAGGGGAAGAAAACACTGCAATCATCTCAGGGGTCTTGATTCGAGCAGCAACACCTAGAAACATTACCATGCCAAATACAATCCATATTAAGAATATACGTCTTTTGGAAAGGTAAATCACCTTCATCCGAATCACTCCATGTTCCATTCCTGATATAAAAAACTATGTTATTGATTCCAGGTTTATTCCCAATATCATTTCACCAACAGTGGAACCGGACTTCATTGCCCGGTTCCCATTTCAACTACGATATGATATTCCTTTCCATCATTTATCAAGGGAATGGCTGGCTCATCCAGCTGTCGGCCATTCAGTACAATTCTCTTTACACCTTGCTGTATCCTTTGAGGGTTTTGCACCTCAATTCTATACTGAGAATCACCAAATCGATACTTTATTTCAAATCCGGACCAATCCTCTGGAATACATGGATTTATGATCAGCCTGTTATGGATCTTTTGAAAGCCGAGAATATCACCTATCCCCACTTGATACATCCATCTGGCAGAACCGGTATACCAGGTCCAGCCTCCACGACCTGTATGAGGGGGGATCGCATAAACATCTGCAGCCATTACATAGGGCTCTCCCTTGTAGGTTGCGATATCCAGGTTGGTCCTGCTATGGTTGATCGGGTTAATCAAATGGTACAACTTCCAGCTCTGATTGCCTTCCCCAAGCCGGGCAAATGCCATCACTGTCCAAACCGCAGCATGTGTATATTGACCGCCGTTCTCCCTTACACCCGGTACATAACCCTTAATATAACCAGGTTCCAGGGAAGACTGGTCAAATGGCGGAGAAAGAAGCTTAATCAAACCGGCTTCTTCATCAACGAGATAGTGCCGGACAGCGCGCATGGCAGCCTTCACCCGTTCTGCTCTCCCTCCTCCGGATATGACTGCCCACGATTGAGAGATGGAATCGATTCTGCATTCTTCATTGCTCTCTGAGCCAAGAGGGGTGCCATCATCAAAGTATGCACGGCGATACCATCCGCCATCCCATCCATTTTCTTCTATGGATAGCAACAATTGGTGAGCAGCACTTTCATATCGCCTAGCCCTCTCCATATCCTTTCTGGCTATGCAAACCGGGATGAAACGGTTTAATACAGTATACAGGAACCAACCCAGCCAGATGCTTTCTCCTCTTCCCTTGATCCCTACCTTGTCCATTCCGTCGTTCCAGTCTCCCCCTCCCATAAGCGGTAATCCATGGTCTCCAAATTGCATCGTCTTTTCGATGGAACGAACACAATGATCGTAAAGACAGGTTTTTACTTCAGCAACCTGCGGTATCGAATATCTGTCATGTTCATCAGGTTTCAGTGGCTCATCTTCAAGGAACCCTGCCAACTCATCTAGGATAGCCAAGTCCCCGGTCTTCTCAATATAGTCTGCTGTAACATAGGGCAGGAACAATAAGTCGTCTGTGATCCGGGTACGCACTCCCCTGAAGGGCGGATGCCACCAATGCTGAACGTCTCCCTCCAAAAATTGATGCTCAGCGGATAAAAGGATCTGTTTCTTCATCAGTTGCGGCTCACAATAAGCGAGAGCCAGTACATCCTGCAATTGATCCCGGAAGCCATATGCCCCGCCAGCCTGATAATAACCTGTTCTTGCCAGCATCCTGCAGGCATAGGTTTGATAAACAAGCCATCTGTTCAACAAGAGATCCATCGAGGTATCCGGAGTGGATACCTGCAATACACCAAGTATGTCATTCCAAAATTGCTTTACTTCCTGCAGGGCAAGGTCTGCATTTTCAGCTGAGCAATAGGTGTGCACCAGTTGTTTTGCATGTTGCTGGTCTTCTCCCTGGCCAAGCAGGAAAAGGACCTCC
This sequence comes from Clostridiales bacterium, assembly GCA_012837325.1. Classification (GTDB taxonomy): domain Bacteria; phylum Bacillota; class Clostridia; order Caldicoprobacterales; family DTU083; genus DURK01. The sequence continues at coordinate 17,975 of DURK01000090.1, read as the reverse complement.
TTATTCTCCCCGGGGTTAAGCTTTATCTTTATTTGTATTGCCGAGCATGGGTCGTGATACACTCCCGCCCGATTGGAAAAACATTTTGCCTTCATTGCTTGAGGAGATTCCATTGAACCGTTTCTGCCAATAAATTCATTGCGCAAGGAGGTATAGGACTCAATAGGAAGATTGCTGGACAGGAATGCCGCTCTGCCGTAGTATTCTTCATTATAGTGATTATAAGCAAGTATGCAATTGTCTTTATCATGATAATCGGTAACAATAAGTGGTGCATTTTTATTCACACCGAGGATCCACTCCGCATAGAAAAACAATGACAGATGTCTTGGCTGATGCGTTTTGTTTTCAAGAGATAATTTTACAATCTTTATCGGATCATCTATAGGTACAAACATGGTTTGTATACTTCTGATTCCATAATAGGTATTCTCAAATATGGAATAACCTTGACCATGATGGATTGCATATGCAGAATCCGTTCTGATGGGCAAAGCTGTTGTTGTCCAATATTCTCCAGTTACATCATCCCGAATATACAATGCTTCCCCTGCGGGATCACGAACCGGATCATTAAACCAGGGAGTCAGCTTGTTTTCTCTGCTGTTTTTACACCAAGTATAGCCTGACCCAGATTCTGTGACCAGAAAGCCAAAGTGTTGATTGGCTATAATATTGCTCCAGGGCAGAGGTGTATTGTCTCCATTTTTCAGATAAATAGAATATTCTTTCCCATCCTGTGAAAAACCACCCAAATTGTTTTGGTAAATCAAATCAGAAGGCGGAACAACCCCATCCTCTTGATTGAATTGATATACAGTTTCTCTTGTTTCAAGAGCCGGAGCTGTGCAGGTCTGTTCTTCTACCGCCAATTGTTCAGCTATACAGCCCTCTCCTGCGTTCAATACAAGCCTGGCGGCTGCAAACAGCAAGCTCAGATCCTGCTCAGGTATATTGATGCTCTGTCTGATGAACACACCGCCCGACTTGTCCACCAACTCTCTGGCATGACTGACAGCAATTAATTCCTGTAATCGTTCCTGTACTGGCTGTTCATAGCTGCTTCCAAATTCATTCAGCAGAATCAAGTCTATTGATATGCCCTTTAATCTGAAATATTCATGGGCTGTCAGCATCTGCTTTACTGTTTCCATTTGATCCATTTTGTTTACACGCAGCACAACAATGGGTAAATCACCGGATATCCCATATGCCCAAAGAGCACTTTGACCTTTGCAAATGCTTTGAATCAATGTTCTTTTCCATTCATCCAGTGGTCTGGTATAAAACAGCTGAGAACCCAAGTTTTGAAAAAGACTGGCCTGCCCGGCAGAAATATTCAGATATCGCAGCTCCACCTGAGAATGGGTCCAAGCCAGCTCAAGAGCACGACTTGGCATATTGCTGCCTTGATACTCTCTAGCCAAAGATATAGCGGAATCTTTGGAATCTGCAACACCAGTTATATAGGAAACCCTCGTCGTTTCACCGGCTGGTATATAGATCCTGATTCGCATACTGACTATGGGATCCAGAACTGCTCCTGCTGTATTGGAAAGAGGATATTCCGGATCCATGACCTGAGGATTCCTCAAGGTTCTGCCTCGGCCGATAAACTTTGATCGGTCTGTTTCATATTGAATGCTTCCAACCGCTTCACCGTCCGTTGTTACCGTATGAAACAGCCACAATCTCTTCTGCTTGTCGTCTCTTGGCCTTCGGCTTACCAGAATGGTTTCCCTCTCCGGCAGATATTCGGTATGAACGAAAAGGTTGGTGAAGGCAGGATGAGCCAAATCTGCAGTATGGGGATACAGCACAGCCTCAAAATAACTGGTTACCTCCATCATTCTTCCACTTTTACCATGATTGGTAAGGGTTATACTGCGCACTTCTCCATTAAATTCCGGAGAAACCACAACTTCGGTTCTGGTTTCGATGTTTCCATCCTTTCGATTGTAAACAACATGATCCGGCTCAAATGCAACCCTATATTCTTCCGGCTCCACACAAACGGGTTGATAGGCGGCTGACCAATAATGATTGGAATTCAGGTTGGCGATATAAAACATCATTCCCCAGTTATCCAGTGTCGAATCTTCCCGCCATCTGGTTACATCCTGCCCCATATATCTGCTGAATCCTCCACCACCGTTGGTAAGCATAACGGTATAATTCCCGTTTGACAACAGATTGGTCACAGGGAGTACGGAATTTGGGGAGTGAAATGTTCTTTTGGCTTGCATTTCCTGATGCTGTCTTTCCTCTTCCGGACTATGATACATCATATCCTCATGTTCTTTAATCAGAATTTCCCGTCTGGGCATTCTCTCCTGCAGCAGCAACTCGGTGGCTTTCACCATGGGAATTGAATGAAACCGGTTCTGCATGATGTTGTTATTCAGATAATTGTTGATTGCCACCAAGATCATTCCCTGATGATGAGCCATAAAACTTTTTATTACCATGCTTTTCTTCTTCTTCGGTAAACGTTCCGGAGTATAGTCCACTGACTCGAAAAAACCATAGGGACCTGTAAGTCCTTCAGCTGCCAATGCCTCCATGTTTTTGTAGGCAGATACTGGTTCAACCGGCAATGCCAAGGCTGTAGCATAGGGGGTAACAACCAGATCGTTTACCAGACCTCGTTTCAGCCCCAGCTTTGGGACTCCAAAAGCCTTATATTGATAGTTTAAATGAAGGTCGAAGGCATAAAAGCCGGATTCGGAGTTGCCCCAAGGCAGACGGTTCTGTTCACCATACTGCCTATGAGCTCGTACGACAGCAGTATAGGTTTCATCCAAAAGGGTATTATCGTAATTTTTCATAATCAACAGCGGCATAAGATATTCAAACATGGTACCAGTCCAGGATGTCAAAACCCTGAGGTCTCCTACCAAGGACAAAGACCTGCCAAGCTTGAACCAATGCTTTTGGGGAATGTCACCTTTGGCGATGGCAATAAAGCTGGCCTGTCTGGCTTCCGATGCCAACAGGTCATAATATGCTTTGCTCAATTGTCCTTCCTCTACGTTCATCCCAATGGCAAACAGTTCTTTTTTTTCATCATAAAGCAGTTTAAAATCCATTTGCCTGATCAGTTTATCCATTTCCTTTTGCAGGCAACGGCACCGAGCATGGAAATCCTTAAGGGCTGAATAGGACTTGCCAAGGGAAATTTCTAATTGCTTCAGCCAGTTTCTGGCTTCTGTAAAGCCGGGTGAACGGATGGCATCCCTGTTTAAAAATGAGATGGTTTCAGAAAGGCTTCTCAAAATTTCCAGATAATGATCATAAATAAACTGAATGGACAGGGAGTTGTTCAACTTCTCCAGTAATTCTGATAATTTTTGAGCAGCCCTCTTGTAATTTCCCTTTTCATGCAGCAGAGTTGTAGGAATGATCTGCAGTTGTTTAGCCCATGGTACAAGCAGCATAATCTCTTTTTCATACTCGTCGATTCTTTTATCCAATTCTTCATTCTGACCTTTGAGATCATCCAAGAGCATCTGCCATTCTGTAATGCTGACTTCATCACTTTCCAGTAACATGCTTAGCAAACTCTGATGCTCCACGCATTCTTTTCCAAAATCAACCGAAATGATATCTCTCAAGCCGAGAATGTTTTCCTTACCGATTAAAGGACGCTTTAACAGTTCCTCTATTCCTTGCAGCAGGGTAATCAAATAACCTACCAGATTTCCATTGTCGACGGTAGAAACATACATCGGCTGTAAGGGCTCCAGTGTAAGAGTATTATACCAATTAAAAAAATGACCATTCCATTTATCCAGCTTGTTCATGGTTCGAATGGTATGCTCTATCTTGTCTATTGTGCTTAACGTACCAATATATCCAAGATCCCGGGCAGATAAAACAGACATTAAGTGCAGGCCGATATTGGTTGGAGAAGTCCTGTGAGCTATTCCAACAGGCGGTTCATGCTGATAATTATCAGGGGGCAGCCAGTTTTCATTTTGGTTTACCAGTTCGTCAAAATATTTCCATGTCTTCCTTGCTGTCTGCCGAATTTTCAGGATCTGATTTTCAGAAAGCTGAAAGGTGCGTTTTCCTTTTGGTTTCCCTGTCCGATAGGCTATATAAGGCGACAGGGCCCAGGAAATTGCAGCAATCAAGCTGATGTACCAAGTGTTGGGGTGTATTGCAGCTGAAAGCAAACAAGCTGCTGCTGAAAAAAGTACAGGCTTTTTCATCTTATGCCAGTAGTCAGATAATTCTCCGCGGAATTTCCGGTCGGTATCAGCAGCAGTAACCCATTCCAGCATGTTATTTTTGCTGATGGTTACTCTCCAAATGGAACGAATGGCAGCATCAGCCATCAGAAAGGCCTGATGCGCCAGAAAAACAAAGGTTAATCCAATCTGGGTTATCAGACTTCTGGTATCTTCAAATATAGACGAAATCGTGACACTGGATTGTTTTGCAGTACTGGATGCCAATCTGCCTGCCAAATCAGTAAACAATGGCAGCAGAAGGGTAAGCAAGGCCAACCCCATCCAAAGGATCAGGGATCCTGGAAGAAAAAGCAAACTCAAGACTATTACAAGGTAAAGGGCAGGGAAAAGCAAGCTTCGCCGCATATTATCTAGTATTTTCCACTTGGAGAGTCCATGAATGGGATTAACAACCTTTTCCCCTTTTCGATTGCGCACCTTGGGAAACAACCAAGGCAGCAGCTGCCAGTCTCCCCGCACCCATCTGTGCAGCCGAAGAGAGTAGCTGATATAATTTGCCGGATATCCGTCTATCAGCTCAATATCGGTTGCCAGACCCGCCCTTACATAGGACCCCTCCAATAAATCATGGCTTAATACGCTGTTTTCAGGAATCGCATTACTTAACAGCTTATCAAAGACTTCCGGGCTATAGATTCCCTTTCCAGTAAAAATCCCTTCCCGAAACAAATCCTGATAAACATCAGATACAGCTGTGGTATATGGATCGATTCCTGTTTGTCCGGAATAGGTTAAAGAAAAGAATGATCGGCTGGCAGAATCAACTGACACGCTGATTCTCGGCTGCATGAGCCCATAACCATCTATCACTCTGGTTTCTTCCCGGTTCAAAACCGGTTTGTTCAGTGGATGTGCCATGGCACCAATCAGCTTTTTTGCATTATCCCTTGGTAATTGGGTGTCTGCATCCAGCGTGATCACATATTTAATTTTTTTTAGCACTGATAAGTCCCCTATTTGTATGGAGTAGCTGGTGTTCGTATTTCCTGCCAGCAGAGCATTGAATTCAGTCAGAGCCCCCCTTTTCCTTTCCCAGCCCATCCAGGAACTCTGATTGACATTCCATTGACGATGGCGTTGAAAGAGAAAAAAAACATCTCCCCTGTCATACTTTTGATTCAGTTCTTCAACCAATCTTCTTCCCGTTTCGATGATTTTCTGATCCTGCTCCGTATGCTCCTCCGGTCCGTCCTTGAAATCCCCAACCATGGCAAAATGGATGTTATCTTCCTGGTTGGCCAGATAAAACACCTCCATTTGCTCTGCCAACTCGATCACTCTTTTTTCATCTGTGAGTAGAGTGGGGATCACAACGATTGTTCGATATTCTGCCGGAATGCCATCCTCCAGTTCCAGTTTCGGAATATGATCAGGTTTGTATATTCTGGTAACAGCCCAATGAACCAACCCGATGGCAATGCTCCAAATTGGAAGGAATGAAAAAACAGCTGCAGCAATCAGCCTTCCAATACTCAGGTTTTCAGAGGTCTGCCATATCCCCGAAAGAAAAGCAAACCAGCCTCCAAGCGTCAAAACACCTATAGAGCCAAAATACAGCAAGGCATTCATGAAAGACCCTTGGAAGGAATTTCTATTCCCACCCAGCTTTTTCTCCAGCTGTCCCCTTCCCCGATCAACGATATAATATCCCACGTGGTTGAACTTTTCCATGGAATCATCTTCATTTTCCCGAGCGCATTCCAATGCCTTAACCGCTACCTTTAACTCATCCGTATCATACTTTTCTGCCAGCCTCTCCACCACATGTCGATAATGATCTCTGGTTGCAAAATCCATCAAAGAATAGACTTCAGCTGGATCCTGTCTTAAAATTCGTTCCATCACACTTAGCTCTTCAAAGATTTCTTCCCATTTCAAGCCATTGATTGTACGCAGACTGACAACTGCTTTCCCCATGGAACCTTGCTTTTGTGCCTGCTCCTGATGTACAAGCTGCACAACTTCATCCGCGTCGGTATGCAAAACAGCAAGCCTGCCGTCTATCCAGCGAATAATCGGGGCAGCATCTCCGCCTTCTTCCCTTAACCGAAACAGCAGTCTTTCTGCATAAACGGGTTTGATGACTTTGATTTGAGAGTCGTGCTCCAAAATCACCTTACGGAATTCCTCGGTGCTGCTGCTGTCTTCCTTGGATTTCTTCAAACCGTCCAGAAGTCTGGCCCCCCAATAATCTGCCTGTTTACGCAAGGATATGGTCTCAGAGATATAAACAGCGATATCCTTAATCCTTTCCAACAGACACATCCGCAGCATTACAGGAAAAGCCCATAATTCTTTGCTGGTCAGAGGTGAATGCTTCTGGTAGCCCTCTAAAAATGTAACAATGACATCTTCCTCCATGCTTCCATCCAGGTGTTCTGTCATATCCGCGGCGATCCCATACACCCGGGAATAGCCGCTGAAGGTTCCCTTTGACAAAACAGGAAGATTGCGGTAGAGATCTTTTTTAATACTGTATTGAATCTCTTTGTACTGTTCTTCAATAATATAAAAATTGTCCAGCAGCCATTCCGCAGCAGGAACAATATTGCCCTTGGATTTTACCTCTTCGTTAGTAGATTGATAAGCTTGAACCAGAACTTGAATGTTTTCCTCCAGCTTGGGAAATCTGGGTCTGAACTTTCTATTGGAAACTGCAATTTGATGCTTTTCTGCCATTTGCTCCGCAAACTGCTTCAGCTCTTCTAAGTTTGGCATAACCGTGTAATACTCCTTTGCATGCTTAATAACCGGGAATGGCTTTCCTGGTCGAAAAAAAGAATCAACCGCTTGGGTAAAGCATTGATTCTTTTTTATAAAGGCAAAATATAGTATGTTCCGTCTTTATCCAAATTATCCTAAAGCAATGGCAACACTATTGCATCATGTTGGCAGGCCGGGAAGGCTCAGATATTTCACTGAGTGCCTGACCTGCATCATTAAGAAAGAAATGCCTTGTTGCCAAATCACCAATGGCAAGGATACCCACTAAAGTATCATTTTTTACTACAGGCAGCCTTCTTATTTTGTTTGTTGCCAGCAACTCCAAAGCAGTGCTGATGTCCATATCCGGTTGAGCCGTTATTACATTTTTGGTCATTACGTCTTTGACGAGAGTCGTTTTGGGATCCCCGTTGTTGGCAAGGCTGCGCACTACAATGTCACGGTCAGTTAAGATACCCGCTACCTTTCCATCAGGGTTGCATACCGGCATACAACCTATGTTGTGAGCCTGCATTGACTTTGCAGCATCCAAAATCGTATTGTTTGGTGCTAATGCTGCGATATTGCTTGTCATTACTTCTTTTACCTGCATGGTAGATTCACTCCTTTTAAGAATCTTATTTTATATAAGATTTACCATAGCAAGTAAAACTATGCTTTGTTATCATGACTGATAAAATGATTGTCATTATATGTAATTTAGTGTGATTTGGTGTAATATTTTGTTATATTTCATTTGTTAGAATATTGTCAGTGAATTTCTATCCACATTATGCACAGAGTTATCCACAGCCGTTTCCCTGCTTTAACACGGATTCAGCATACTTTCCACATCATCCATTTTGGATTTACTCCCAATACTTATCCGACATAAATTGAATTTTTGCATATCAAATCCTTCATATTTCGATGTCAGACTCGCAATAGTCTTTCTTTATCAATCAACTTCTTTAATCATTTCTACCAGTCAGGGGCAGATATGGAACGGCATTTAATGACAAGGGAGATATCTTCCCCTGCAGCAGGCAATAGTACCCTGCACAGCCAATCATAGCAGCATTATCAGTGCACAGAACTGGTGGAGGAATAAAAAGCTGCATATTATTTTTTACTGCAGACTCCTCCAAACCTTCCTTCAAGCATGAATTGGCCGCAACACCGCCTGCCACGACAATCTTCTCCAGTTTCAGCATGTTTGCACTGGCAATGGTTTTTTCCACTAGTACATCCACGACTGCTTTTTGAAAGCTGGCAGCCACATCCTCTGTGGAATAGGTTTCGCCCTTCTGTTCCAAATGGTGAAGATAATTGATTACTGCAGTTTTTAATCCACTGAAACTGAAATCAAAAGGCCTGTCCTTTATGCCTGCTCTGGGAAAGTGAATCGCATTGGGATTTCCATGCCTGGCAATGCGATCCACTGCGGGTCCCCCGGGATAGCCCAGCCCCAATACCCGCGCTACCTTGTCAAAAGCTTCCCCTGCTGCATCATCCATTGTCTCGCCAACCAAGTCGTAGCTTCCGTAATCCTTCACGTGTACAATCTGCGTATGACCTCCGGATACGATTAAACAAACAAAAGGTGGTTCCAGTTCTTTATGCTGAATATAATTTGCACTGATATGTCCCTCAATATGATGTACTCCGATCAAGGGAACTGATAAACCATATGCCAGAGCTTTGGCAGCAGAAACCCCTACCAGCAAAGCACCAACCAAACCAGGACCAAAAGTAACTGCGATTGCATCCAGCCTTGCTTTAGCAAGATCGGATTGTTTCAGAGCACAATGTATTACTTCATTGATTGCCTCTACGTGCTTTCTGGATGCAATCTCCGGAACAACTCCTCCATATACCTGATGCGTTTCTATCTGGGAAGAAATTACACTGCTCAACACTTCCCTCCCATTTCTAACAATCGCAGCCGCTGTTTCATCACAGGAGCTTTCCAAGGCCAGGATAAAAATATCTTTCTTTCTTTTTAATTCTATTGCTCTTTGTTTCATTTTTTGGAAGTAAATCATATGAACTCCTTTATATAAGCTGGTAAGATCAAACTCTTTTTCGCAGGGATCTTAAAACTAAAATTGAACCCATACCAAGCAGAACAACCCCAGCGGCAAAATAGGTTATCACTCGAAAAACAGCCTTATTGAAAAATGGCTGGGGTACCATTTGAATCATGATATCTGTTGCCGGATTCAGGATCCACAGATCATTGTCGAAGAACAGGTAGTGAAATTGATTCCAGTAATAGGTAAAGTCGGCTTGTACAACCGGCACAGCAATCAAAAGCAACAGCAACAACAGAGCTGATGCAGCCAAATAGGAAACAGCCAGATACCAAAGGGGCTTTCTCCTGCTGAGCAAAAACAGGGAAATCAGAAGAATCAACACACCGATCAGCGAGAAATTTCGCACCTTACCAGCAAATTGAAACAATTCCTTCACATCCACCATATGTGCAATTTCCCGTTGATTGAACACCTTTCTCTGCGCGCCGTCAATCACTGCGGTAATATGATCAAGGGAATCGGTTTTATCCCGGATATAATCCGTTAACTCCAAAGTAACACGGTTGAGATCCTCATCTGACATACCAATCTCCTGCGCTGTATTTAATCGTTCATATTGACGGGCATAAAAGGTTTGATCAAAGGCAACCAGTTCAACTCCAGTCACCAGCAGGATCGGAAACAGCAGAATCGAGATTACGAATGCTATGATATAGTTAGTCATGCTTTTTATGTTCATCTACCCAACCCCTTATATGAAAATTCCACATTATCAACGCGTCTTCGCGATTGTTTGCATAATACTCCTTACGTATGCCGCCTTCCTCAAATCCCAGACTTTTATAGAGGGAAACAGCTGCTTTATTTGATACCCTCACTTCCAATGTCATTCGCTCCATGCCCATCCTGACAGCTTCCTTCATCAAGGTTTCCATTATGAGGCGGCCCACCCCTTGCCGCCGATAGTCCGGATGCACGGCAATATTGGTAATGTGCGCTTCATCCAATATCATCCACATGCCGCCGTAGCCAATTAATTGCTTATCTGCCCTGACTGAAAAATATCTAGCGCATTGATTCTGTTCTACTTCCATGCGAAGTGCTTCCCGGGACCAGGGAATGGGAAAACACATTTTCTCCAGCTTATGTACTTCGTCAATGTCTTCTGTCATCATGGACGTCACCCGGAATTTCATCACGACTTCTCCGCCTGCTGCTTTCTTTTTTGTTCCGCCTGGGACTGCCTTAAATAAAAAGGTGTCAAATCACGGTAATGAATTGTGTTTCCTGCCAATGCTTGTCGTCTGCCCAGCCAAGCTATGACTGAAGCCCTTTGACAGGCCAGGTAAGCAGGTGCAAAAGAAGCAGAACCCTTCAAGAGCTCTGTTAGTTTCGCTTGGTATGCTTTTAAACCGTCACCCAAAAATAGGACAGGCTGTCGGTAAGCAGCCAACTGCTTGGCAAGTTGGCCTACAGGAAGTGCCGAGTAGGGCATCAGCCGGGTGCATTCCTCGCCTTCTCTTCGATAAAGGCTGGTATAAACCTGATCACGTCTGGCATCCATGATAGGACAAATTAATCCTTCCATGCCTACGATGTTCCAAGCCAGCGCATCCAGCGTCGGAACTGAAACCACAGGTCTTTCTAAAGCCTGAGCCAATCCCTTTATGATTGAAACACCGATACGCAGACCGGTAAAGGAACCCGGTCCTCCTGCGACAGCAAACAAATCCAAATCCTGCGGGTGCATTTCGCAAGACAAAAGCGCTTCCTCGATTAAAGGCATCAATATTTCGGAATGATTCCTTTTATGATGATGGTAAGCTTCATACACCAACTGCTCACCATCCAAAATTGCCACCCCTGCAACAACAGATGAAGAATCAATTGCCAATACCTTCATAATTCTTAAGCACCTCCTCCAGCGCAGCATACCTGCTGCCTACAGGCTTCAAGCTGATATTTCTATCGTTTTCCTTCAGCTGTCTTGTTATGGTAATCTTCAAGTACTCCTCAGGCAGCAGATAGCCCAGTCTTTCCGGCCATTCCACAATGGAAATACCATTGCCGTACAAATACTCCTCGTAATCCAAATCAAACAATTCATCGGGCTCATTCAACCGATAAATATCAAAGTGGTATACCGGAATCCGCCCCAAGTAGGTATGCATCAAAGTAAAGGTAGGACTGGTTATTCTGCCGGTAAATCCGACTCCATGAGCAATACCCCTGGACAACACTGTTTTACCGCTGCCCAAGTCTCCAAATAATAGAATAATATCCCCTGACTGTACATTCGCACCGATCCACTTTCCGAATTCATAGGTTTGCTCTTCGGAATGGGACTGCAAAGTTAACATATTACACCTCTACATCATGCTTTTATTTGTTTTACCGTGGATTGCATATCCACGTGTTATTATAACCCGTATTGTATCATATAACTATCTCATGGTTGAATAGGAAATCTGCCGGCAAAACAAAAAAAATCGGGAAAACCCGATTTTTTTGGATTGCCTCCTATCTATGAAGCAAAGACGAGAGCTTCTTATATACCAGCATCGTGACGATGGAAACGACTATGCCCTTCAAAAGGTTATAGGGGGCTATGGCAAATAAAATAAATGTTTTCATATCTTTCACAATTGTAAGGGGCGATAGTGCAATAATCTGCTCCAGATTTAACTGAAAAAGATGCTGATACAAAGGCAGAACCAGATAGTAGTTGGATATGCAGGCACCAATCGTCATCATAATGATACCTGCCACCAAACCCCAAACCGCATTACCTTTGGTTTTATTACGCATATAAATGATGGATGCAGGGATGACGATACAACTGCCGACAATGAAATTGGAAAGCTCACCTACATATTGAGCGTCAGTACCCCTAATCAAGAGAATCAGGATGTTTTTGACCAGTACAATCAGGACACCAGCCATCGGTCCAAGAGCAAAGCCGCCCAATAAAGCAGGTACCTCGCTTACGTCAAGCTTCAGAAACGGCGGGAAAATGGCTGCCAGCGGGAAGGAAAGAAGCATCAGCACAAAAGCCACTGCAGCCAGCATGGCAATCTTCACCAGGTTTCTTGTGTTTAAATCGACCTTGAAAATGTTCTGAAGGGTTTCGGAATGGGTTGTATTGTTCATATGAATACCTCCTATAGACTTTTGGAAACAAACAATGAACAATCGGATTGCACATAAAAGCCCCTGATCACCTTCAGGGGCATGTGGAACCAGAACGATAAACGTACCTTCTCCCATCCAGACTATACTGTCGGTACCGGAATCACACCGGTTCGGCCTCAGAAAAGAGACTCGCGGACTTTACCGCCGGTCGGGAATTTCACCCTGCCCTGAAAGTTCGTTGTTTATTTTCTGTCAATATTATAACTCATATACAATGGAATAGCAAACATTATTTCCGCTTACACATTTCTCATCGTTAAGGCAATCCGCCTTCGATTCAGGTCCACATCCAGCACCTTTACTGTGACAATATCTCCCACCTGAACGACATCCATCGGATGTTTGACAAATTGATCTGATAACTGAGAAATATGAACCAGTCCATCCTGATGAACGCCTATGTCAACAAACACGCCAAAATCGATAACATTTCGTACCGTACCGGTCAAAATCATTTCCGGTTTTAAGTCCTTCATTTCCATGATATCCGTACGAAGGACAGGTTTAGGAAGCTCATCCCTGGGATCCCGGCCGGGTTTTTTCAGTTCCCTAATAATATCCTGTAGAGTAGGAAGGCCAATACCCAAAATGCCGGTTAATTCCTTCAGGTTCCACTTGTCAGATTCAGCAGCCAGCTTTTGCAGACTGTCCCTTTGAATGGTTTCCAAAGTCTGTCCATTCCATTCCAGCAGTCTTGTAACTGCATCGTAGGATTCTGGATGCACTGCGGTATTGTCCAGTATATTTTCACCGGCGGGAATTCGAAGGAAACCTGCACACTGCTCAAAGGTTTTCAGTCCCAGCTGGCTGACCTTCAACAATTGCTTTCGATTTGCATACCTCCCGGTTTGCTGACGAAAAGAAATGATGTTTTTGGCAAGGGCAGGGCTGATTCCAGATACATATTCCAGTAGGGACGCGGAGGCTGTGTTTAAGTCAACGCCAACGCTGTTGACACAATCCTCTACTACACCCTTTAGTGTATCTGTCAAACGCCTTTGGTTGACATCATGCTGATATTGACCTACTCCAATGGATTTGGGATCAATTTTTACCAACTCTGCCAACGGATCCTGCAGTCTCCTGGCTATGGATGCAGCGCTTCGAAGAGCCACGTCAAACTCCGGAAATTCCTCGCTAGCCAGCTTGGAAGCAGAGTAAACCGAAGCACCTGCTTCATTGACTATGATATATTGTATTTGCCCATCCAACTCCCTGCATAATTCTGCAATAACAAGCTCACTTTCCCGCGAGGCTGTGCCGTTACCAATGGCTATGAGCTTTACCTGGTGATGTTCAATCATTTTTCTCAGGGTGCTCTTTGCCTGTTCCTTATTATGTTTGGGTAAAGTCATATACACGACGGCAGTATCCAAGACCCGGCCGGTATCATCCACAACTGCAACTTTGTTTCCAGTTCGAAAACCAGGATCCACACCCATTACCACACTTCCTTTAATAGGAGGCTGCAGTAGCAGATTTCGAAGATTCTCACCAAATACCTTTATTGCCTGTTCTTCTGCCATTTCTGTCAGTTGATTGCGAATTTCCCGTTCAATAGATGGAGCAATCAATCTCTTATAGGCATCCTCAGCTGCTCGTCGTAATAAATCCGAACCAATGCTGGGCCGGACAATGACCTTGCTGCTCAGAAGATCAATGACCTGATCTTGCTCCACCTTGATTTTTACGGATAAATATTTTTCAGCTTCACCGCGATTAACAGCCAAAATCCGGTGTGGTACGACCCGGTTTACAGGTTCACGATAATCATAATACATTTCATAGACTGATTCTTCGTGCTTTACCGCTTTTGTTTCCAAAACCCCATGCCGATAGGTGTAATCTCTGATGAACTTTCGATAGTCGGCATGATCTGATATCATCTCTGCAATGATATCCAAGGCCAGCTCGACAGCCTGCTCTGCCGACTCTACTTCCTTTTCCTGGTTTATGTACTCCTTGGCCAGTTCCTCGACATCCCCCTGCATCCTGCCTTGACGATACAGCATTTCAGCAAGCGGCAACAATCCTTTTTCCTTTGCAATGGTAGCTCTTGTTCTGCGTTTGGGGCGAAAAGGCCGGTAGAGATCATCCACCTCTGTCATCGTTTGCGCTCTTTGGATGCTTGCCTGTAAATCCTCTGTTAACTTTCCCTGTTCTTCGATTAAATGGAAAACCTCCCGCTTCCGGCTTTCTAAATTACGCAGATATACCAGCCGGCTGTAAAGATCTCTTAATACACTGTCGTCCAGACCACCCGTTGCTTCTTTGCGGTATCGGGCAATAAAGGGTATGGTGTTGCCTTCATCAATCAAATCCAACGTATTCTTTACTTGTTGTTCTCTGATTTTAAACTCCATTGCCAAAATAGCAGATATGTCGTGCATATGCTACCTCCACATCATTTTGTCTGTTTATAAATCATTTTCCAAAATGCAGTTTATCATAAAAGCCTTTATTTGGGAAAGGTTTTCTATGATGGTGAGTGAAACAATCAAGCAACTATATTGAATATTTATACATTAGCTGCTTATAAATAGCGAATTGTTTATTGACATGGAAACTTAACTAATGTATATTATTAACTTGATAGTATCTTGACAAGATGCAGATAACCAGTAAAACGGTTGTATAATAAGTACATGATTTGTTCGACTGGTACAAATAGTGTAAAACTGGAATACATCGGAGGAACCTGAGTTGGATCAATACTATACGATAAAAACAAGTTTTTTTGGCAATACCAATCCGCAGCAATTGATTGAGCAATATGGCAGCCCGCTTTACGTTTATAATGAAAGTATTTTGCGGCAGCGCTGCAGGGATATGGCAGATTTCATTCCCTATGCAAACTATATCGCCAATTATTCTACAAAAGCAAATTCCAATCTGGAGCTTTTGAAGATTATTCGAGAGGAAGGACTGCATGTGGATGCCATGTCACCTGGCGAAATTTATGTGCTATTGGCTGCAGGATTTCGACCGGATCAGATCTTTTACATTGGCAACAATGTATCCATAGAAGAAATGATGTATGCCGTAAACTTGGGAATCACGGTAAGCGTAGACTCATTATCCCAGCTCGAAACCTTTGGTCAGCACAACCCCGGTGGAAATGTAGCAGTACGTATCAACCCTGGTTTTGGCATCGGTCATCATGAAAAGGTGGTTACCGGTGGAGAAAAAACCAAGTTTGGAATCAACGATGATCGCATTGATGACGTCAAAGCACTCATACAGAAGTACAATCTGAATCTGGTTGGGATCAATCAACATATCGGCTCATTATTTATGGAAGGCGAACCTTATCTCCAAAGCATCCGCACCCTGCTTGATATTGCTTCACTGTTTGAAGGACTTGATTTTATTGACATGGGCGGCGGTTTTGGTATCCCCTATCAGAAACAGGACGGTGAAAAGCCCCTGGAACTGAAATTATTTGGCGAACAGGCAGCCGAGCTGCTAGATGCCTGGGCGTCCCGCTATAATCCGGATATCCAGTTCATGTCCGAGCCAGGACGTTATGTTGTGGCAGAATGCGGAGTTCTTTTAGGCACAGCACATGCTCGAAAAGAAAACGGAGGCATTCACTATGTGGGTACCGATTTGGGATTCAATGTTCTTGCCCGACCGGTTATGTATGATGCTTGGCATGATATTGAAGTTTATCCTAAACACAAACGGGCTGTGGATTCATTGAAAGAAACGGTAACCATTGTAGGAAACATCTGTGAAAGTGGAGATATCATTGCTTATAACAGACAGCTGCCCGTTATCTCAATAGGAGACATTTTAGGTGTTATGGATGCTGGAGCCTACGGTCATACCATGGCTTCCAACTACAATAATCGCCTGCGTCCTGCCGAGGTCCTGATTCGAAGGGATGGTACAGACAAGTTAATCAGACGACGGGATACCATGGAAGATCTGATACGAGTTTTCCCAACCCATACCGTCTAAGAGATGAGTCGGCTTCTTTGAACTTTGGGATTATAAGCTGATATTTCCCTTGTCATCCTGAACTTTTCATAATATAATAGGCACATTAACCAGACAGGAGGAACATCAGTGGATACAATAAAACCGGTTATCGTGATTGATTCGTGTACCGATCTTCCTTACGATTATATTCAAAAGCACAATATTCCTGTTGTCCATCTTACTTACCTTTTTAAAGGTAAAAACTATACCGATGACTTCTTTCAAAGTGTGGATTGCAAAACCTTTTACAATGAGGTGCGAAGTGGTGAAATGCCCACCACATCTCAAGTGAATGCTGAAGACTACATTAAGGTCTTCCGTCCCTTTTTGGAGGAAAGAAGGCCTGTAATTTATCTTTCCTTCTCATCTGCCCTCAGCGGAAGCTACAATAGTTCCGTACTAGCCAAAAATACTTTGCTGGAAGAATACCCCGATGCCGACATTACGTTGATTGACACCAAAGCAGCCTCCTTAGGCTCCGGCCTTATAGCATGTCATGCCATTAAAATGCTGGAAGCAGGTGCTTCAAAGGATGTTTTGATTGAATGGGTAGAGAACAATAAACTGAAGGTTGCCCATTGGTTTACCGTGGATGATTTAAATCATCTGAAAAGAGGCGGCCGGATTTCAGGGGCTGCAGCATTTCTTGGTACCATGCTTAATATCAAGCCGGTTCTCCATGTTGACAACGAAGGCCGGTTGATACCCGTTTCCAAAGTGAAGGGAAGAAAAAAATCCATCCGGGCATTATTTGAAAAACTTCAGGAAACCATTGTCAGCCCTGAAGATCAGACCATTTTCATCAGTCATGGCGATGCCCCGCAGGATGCTCAATATCTGGCTGATCTTATCAAAGAGGAGTATCAAATACAGGATATCGTGATCAATCATGTCGGACCGGTGATTGGAGCTCATTCCGGGCCGGGCACCCTTGCCCTTTTCTTCCTCGCGGAAAGAAGATAGAGACAGGGAAATATAATGTTGAAAGCAGCAAGTCATGTTCATTGAGACATGGTTGCTGCTTTTTGTGTTTTTCTTCTTTGCCTGTTTCGTTACACAATACAAATGTGTTATGCACGGGGTACGCAAATAACCTGACCTATCTGAAGCATATCGGGATCCACACCGGGGTTGGCATCGAGCAAAGCCTGCACACTGATATTGAACCTTGCAGCGATACGGAAGAAGGTATCTCCTGCTCGAATGGTATATTCGCTGGAACCACTGGGGCAGGTGCCTTGTGAAGGAGCTGGAATACAAATAATCTGACCGACTCGCAAAGCCATGGGGTCGATGCCTGGATTGGCTGCGATAATCGCAGCAACTGTTACATTGAATCTGTTTGCGAGGGCAAATAAGGTGTCTCCGCTTCGTATGGTATAAAGCTGGCCCCCGGGACATGCAGGAATGCCTGGGCGGGGTATGCAAATACGCTGACCAATTTGCAGGCGATTGGGATCAATGCCTGGGTTGGCTGCCATAATCGCTTCTACCGTTGTATCAAAACGAATTGCCAGGGAAAATAAGGTATCCCCCGCCTGAATTACATAAGGCTGCGTACCATTGGGGCATTCTCCGGGCGACGGTGCGCCAGGAATACAGATTCGCTGGCCAATCTGCAGGCGATTGGGGTCAATACCGGGGTTGGCCGCCATTATGGCTGCTACCGTTGTATTAAATCGAATCGCCAGGGAGTAATATGTGTCACCTGCGCGAATGGTATAAGACTGGGTGCCGCTGGGGCAGGTCTGATAAACATCATATCCGCCATACATATACAAATCTCACCTCCAAATGGATATGT
>DURK01000089.1 GCA_012837325.1 Clostridiales bacterium | reverse complement strand
TATGTTGAACCATGCGCTGCATGCCCAAAGCCAGTACGATGGTAACAACAGCCGGCAAGCCTTCAGGGATGGCGGCCACTGCCAGGCTGACAGCGGTCATGAACATGGCCAGTAATTCCTCGCCGCGCCAAAGCCCCAGACCGAATACAACAGCACAGATGACCAGACATGCTGTTCCCAGAATCTTGCCCAGCTGTGCCAGCTTACGCTGCAGCGGCGTATCCTCCTGCACATCCTCCTGGATCATCCTGGCAATGCTTCCGATTACCGTATCCATGCCCGTAGCCGTAACAATGCCGCTGCCCCGGCCATAGGTTACCAATGTGCTCATAAAGCCGCAGTTGGTCTGATCACCCAGTCCGATATCTCCATTCAACCTTTCATCGGCGTCCTTTTCAACAGGAACAGATTCACCGGTTAAGGCTGCTTCCTCCACCTTAAGATTGATGCTGGATACCAGCCTGACATCTGCGGGTATGTAGTCTCCTGTTTCCAAAACCGCCAAATCACCGGGCACCAGTTCCCTCGCCGGAACAGACAGCTCCTTTCCATCCCGGATTACCTTTGCGTTGGGAGCCGACATTTTCTGCAGCGCTTCCAGAGCCTTGCCTGCCCGGTATTCCTGTACCACACCCAAGACTGCATTGATTATGACAATACCGATTATAACCAGCGCATCAACCACTTCGTTGACCAGAATGGATACCAAGCTGGCTGCCAGCAGAATAATTACCATATAGTCCTTCAATTGGGCGACTAACATTTGAAGAACACCTGGCCCTTCCTTGTGTTCCAGCTCATTGGACCCGTACTTCTCCAAACGAAGCTTCACTTCTCCGGGGGTCAATCCGGTGGAGGGGTTGGTATTCAGATTCGCACTTACTTCTTCTATGCTCTGCTCGTACCATGGAAGCTTTTCCAATCATACACCTGCTTTCTTCTTTTTTACCCTGTTACTGTATTTTATCACCATTGTTTTCCAACTGCAAATTCATTGAATCCTCTGTCATCTTCTTATTCAACATTCTATTCTTCCCATCTGATTTTTGATACATGCTGACTCAATGGTTAAGACCTGTCCCCATAAAAAAACCGGCAGGATTGAACCCTGCCGGCATAGAGGTAAGTCTATTCCAATGAACACGAGACAGCCTCATCTCATTGGAAAACGAACTGTTAATATGAAATTTCGATTACTTATCAGCCGAACAATGCCATCAGTATCCCTGCTGCTACAGCCGAACCGATTACACCTGCCACGTTGGGTCCCATGGCATGCATGAGCAGGAAGTTGGATGGGTTGGCTTTTTGCCCTTCCACTTGAGACACTCTGGCTGCCATGGGAACTGCTGAAACACCAGCGGAACCGATGAGAGGATTAATCTTTCCTCCAGACAGCTTATACATCAACTTACCCAGCAGCAAGCCGCCTACGGTACTAAACATGAAGGCTACAAGCCCCAGTGCGATAATTGCCAAAGTTTCCAGTTTTAAAAAGTTCTCAGCATTGGCGGTTGCACCGACCGTTATACCCAGGAATATGGTAACGATATTCATCAGGGCATTTTGTGCTGTATCAGATAACCTTTCCACCACTCCAGATTCCCGGAAAAGATTACCCAGCATAAGCATTCCAATCAGAGGTGCAACGGAAGGAAGCAGCAGGACGCAAAATATGGTAACCACGATGGGGAAGCAGATTTTTTCCAGCTTAGATACTTCTCTCATCTGCTCCATTTTTACTTTTCTTTCCTTTTCTGTGGTTAACAGCCTCATTATTGGAGGCTGAATGATTGGAATGAGTGCCATGTAGGAATAGGCTGCAATGGCAATGGCAGACAGAAGATGCGGTGCCAGCCGGGCTGTCGTATAAATAGCAGTAGGACCATCAGCACCGCCTATAATGCCTATAGAGGAAGCTTCCTGGGGTGAAAAGCCAAACAGGCCGGCAATGATAAAGGCAATAAAGATCCCAAATTGTGCAGCTGCCCCTAAAAACAGACTGGAAGGCCGGGAAATCAACGGTCCAAAGTCCGTCATAGCTCCAACACCCAGGAAAATAAGGGAGGGGTAGATGCCCTTTTTGACACCCAGATACAGATAGTAAAGCAAGCCGCCCGCCTCAGAACCAACCTCTTCCTTCATTAAACCAGACAGGGGAAGATTGGCCAGCAGAACGCCAAATGCAATAGTTAACAATAACAGCGGTTCAAATTTCTTAACAATAGCCAAATAAATCAGCACGCAGGCGATAACAATCATAACCAGATGCTGCCAGCTTAGTGCAGCAAAACCGGAATCAAACCATATGGTTTTTAACGCATCAATAAACATTTATCGTCCCTCCATTACTGAATACTGGCCAGAACATCACCGGTGTTTACCGTAGCACCTTTTGCAGCAACAACCTGCACTACGCCATCCACAGGTGCCATGATTTCGTTCTCCATTTTCATTGCTTCCAGGATGAACAGAACCTCTCCAGATTTTACGGTTTGTCCACTGCTTACCTTGATATCCAATATGGTTCCCGGCATGGGAGCTTTCACTGGTTCACCGCTGGTTGCTGCAACGGATGCCGATGGCGCTGGAGCAGGTGCTGCCGGTGCAGCCTGCTGAGCAACTGGTGCCGGTGCAGCCTGGGTTTGCGGGGCAGCCTGAACAACAACCGGTGCAGCAGCATCTTCAACGTTGATGAGATTAGCCTGCCCCTTCTCAACTTCTACTTCATATTTTTTATTGTTTATGGTAACAATGTATTTCATTGGGTAACCTCCATTTCCATTTGACTCGTTCTATTTCTCTTCAATCGCCCTGATGGACTTAAAACGAAGCTCGGACAGGGGAATACTGGATTCGTGACTGACAATTGCCATGATCATGGCTGCTGTTTTTTCATCCACGCCTTTCAGCTTCAGTTTACCAGTTGACAAGTCGGGTCCTTCCATATTCTGTGGCACAGCTTCCGGCTGCATTGCTGTCTGTGCAACTTGTACCGAAGTCTTGCCCGGCTTTGCGGCCGCTGCCGCAAGCACTTTGGAAAAAAGCGCAATCAGGGCAAATAAACTGATCAGTACAAAGAATACCAGGGCGATACAAAATATGGATACTACTAAACTATCAAAAAAAGACATATACACCACCCTTTACTTTTTCACTATGGAATAGTTGACCGTTACCGTTTCTCTCTCTTCTCTGTCCTGGAAGAATTTCTCTGCAATCTGTGGGAAGGCGATGTAGGAAAGTACATCTTCGTCGGATCTTGCCACATCTTTCAGCTCTTCCTTGGTTTTTTCAAATTGAGGCTCCAGGGTATCCGCAAATCTGCCTGTGATGGGTTCTTCATCCCCCAATACCTCAGCCATCAGCTCCTTGTTGATTTCGCCAGGAGCCTTGCCGTATTCTCCCTTAAAGTAAGCCTTTACTTCTTTACCAACATTCTTATACCGTCCAAGAAGAACATTCAGTACAGCCTGTACTCCTACCATTTGGCTCATAGGTGTTACCAGTGGTGGATAGCCCAGATCTTTTCTGACGCTTGGAATCTCTTCCAACACCTCATTCAGTCTGTCCATGGCATTCTGAGCCTTTAACTGGGCAATGAGGTTGGAGAGCATGCCGCCGGGTACCTGGTATACAAGAGCATCGGTTTCTACACCCATAACAAAGGGATCCATCTGACCGGATTCAATATATTTTTCCTTGATAGGTTTGAAATAATCATTAACTTCCTTTGTATAATCTTCATCCAGGCCAGTTTCATAGCCTGCCTGCTTCAAAGCATAATTCATTGTTTCCGTTGGCGGCTGAGAAGTTCCGTTGGAGAATGAGGAAATAGCACAGTCGATCCCATCACAGCCTGCTTCGATAGCCTTAAAATAGGTAATGGAGCCTAAACCGGTTGTGCCGTGAGTATGGAAGTAAATCGGTACTTTTACAGTTTCCTTCAGAGCTTTTACGATGTCATAAGCCTCCTGAGGACCGCAAATACCTGCCATATCCTTGATGCAGATGGAGTGAACACCCATTTCCTCCAGTTCCTTACCCAATTTAGCATAGTTCTCCAAAGTATGAACGGGGCTGGTTGTATAGCAGATCGCACCCTGCGCATGAGAATTGCGCTTTAATACCTCATCAACTGCCACTTGGATATTTCTGAAGTCGTTCAGGGCGTCGAATATTCTGAAAATATCCATCCCGTTGTCCACAGCGTGGGCAACAAACTTTCTGACCACATCATCGGGATAGTGTCTGTATCCTAAAATATTCTGACCTCTCAGCAGCATCTGCAAAGGGGTGTTCTTAACCTTATCCTTGATTTTGCGGAGCCTTTCCCAGGGATCCTCGCTGAGATACCTGAGACAGGAGTCAAAGGTGGCGCCTCCCCAGCATTCCAGAGAGTGATAACCGGCCTTGTCCATCGTCTCCAATATTCCCTCGAAATCAGAGAAGGGCATTCTGGTGGCAATCAAAGATTGGTTTGCGTCCCGTAAAACAGTTTCACTGATGTGAACCTTCTTCATGTATATATCAACTCCTTTAAAATAATGTCGCATTGCGCGTCTTTGCTGAAAAATATAAAAAAAGGGCGGGAAAACTCAAAAACAAAGTTTCCCTGCCTCGGAAAACCGAATATTCTTGAAAGTACCCGAAAAATAGCTGTTTTTCTAAAAACAGCCCATATTCACCTATTTATATCATAACATACATAATTCCACTTGTAAATAAATTAACAAACAAATTCATGGCTAGTTTTCACAAAAGCCCTGATAAAAAAACAGTATTTTGCAAAAAAATGAGGACATAAAATGAGGACATGGAGCTGATCAGCCCTGTTGAAGCGGTACAGCGGCTTCATTATCCACTGCATTCGCCCATAGGTTGGCCAGAATCGAGTCAAGAAAGATCTGCACGATATGATTAAATACAAACAGGATCGGCGCTAATGTATAGCTTGCGAAATGATTATTCCATATCAGAATCGAGGATGTCATGGTTTTCTCAGCACTGCAAAAAACCAGAGCCGGGACATCCTCTTTTTTTAGCCGCATAACCTTTGCGTACAAATAACCTATCAAAACAACTGCCAGATGAAGTATCAAAGCAAATAGGACAACCAGCAGGACAATGCTGTAATTGCCTGATAATTGCGGGGCTGCTGTAGACGCACCTATCATAACAAACATTATAACAACCAGGTTGGCAACAGGTTTGCGCAGCTTATTCAAGTACTTTATCTTGGTTTTCAAAACATGCTTTATAATCTGGGCGATGATAATCGGCATGACCACAACCATGATGAGATTGCGTATCATCTCAATCGTATTGAAGGAGATGCGATTCCCCATAAGAAACACGCCATTCAGTATAATCGGACTGATAAACACGGAAAGGAAATTGTTCAGGACAGTTATCACGATTGCCAAGGGTACATTCCCTCCGGCTGCCATGGTAAGTACAATAGCTGAAGAAATCGTACTGGCCTGAGTGGATAATATCATGGTTCCTATAAACAAATCTTCATTGCCGGGAAACAGCAGCCTGGTAAAGGTAAATGCCAGTATGGGAAAGATAACAAAGGTGACAACTGATGAAAAAAGTATGGTTTTATACTCCTTCATACTGCTTCGGACATTTTCAAACGACAGAGAAAGTCCTGAAACAAACATGGCCAGGAAGGTCAAAACCGGACTCATGCCGATTTCCTTTGCAAACAAGCCGGGCTGCGGGAAAAATATGGACAGCATCAAAATGCATAATATGACAAGGGTAAATGTGTATCTGGAAGCAGAACCTTTTGACTTCAAGCGATATCAGCAACCTTTACCATCATATCGGGCTTCATGGAGACTCCTGCTCTGAAAGGTCAAATGCCCTTGGATTACCAGAGTATCATATCACAGATTGTTGATTGATAACAACATGCATATGGAGCTTTGCAGCCTGTTCCTGAAATCTTGATGACTGATTTTTATTCCACTTCATTCAACAGCTTTTCGACATAAGCAGGAAGATAAAATGCACCTCTATGCAAGCTGGTGGTATAATAATTGCATTCCAAACCCCGCTGGTTCCATCTGTCTTCATTCAAGTCCTTCAGCGGATGGTACCTCTTAGAGGCAAACCCGAACAGCCAATGACCGGAAGAATAGGTGGGGATATGAGCCTGATACACTCTGCTGATGGGAAAGAATTCTACAATCCGCTTGTGAGCACGCTGGCAGGCAACAGCATCCGCCTCATAAAAGGGGCTTTCATGCTGATTCACCATGATTCCATCTTCGCGGAGAGCCTTATGGCAATTGCCGTAAAACTCCTTGGTAAACAAGCCTTCCCCGGGACCAACGGGATCCGTGGAGTCTACAATAATCAAGTCATACCGATTCTCACAGGAGCGGACAAATAGCAAGCCGTCTTCATAATGGATGGCAACACGAGGGTCATCCAGCTTACAGGCTGTCTGCGGCAAATATTTTTTACATGCCTCTACAACCATGGGATCGATTTCCACCATGTCGATTTTCTCAATATCCGGGTACCGGGTCAGCTCACGTACCACGCCTCCATCCCCTGCGCCGATGACCAGAACATCCTTCACCTCGGGGTGCACTGCCATGGGCACATGGGTAATCATTTCATGATAGATGAACTCATCCTTTTCCGTCAGCATCACATAACCGTCCAAAGTCAGGAACCGGCCGAACTCCGGTGACTGGAACACATCAATTCTCTGATACGCACTCCTTGCACTGTACAAATGCTGATCCACCCTGATACAAAACTTCACATCCGGTGTCAGTTCCTCTGAAAACCAAATCTCCATTCCTCACACTCCCTGAATTTCTTCGTATGTACGATAACCAGTTTTAAAGATCAAAACGCAGTCAATGCAGTGAATTTCGGTCTGCCAAGATAAAGAGAAAAATTTTTTAGTTGAATCCTCTCCTATATAAGATATATCATAGGAGTAAAGTTGTAAATTCACCTCAAGGAAAGAGTGGCAATGATTCTATGAAAAAGAATTTTGGGAAAAGCATACTGGTGTTTTTGGTTTTACTGGCGGCATTCATATGGCTTAACAATACCAATCTTTTTGATTCCGGCGAAGGGAATTATAAATTCCTGGCTCACAGGGGCCTGGCACAGACCTTCGATGTTTCAAAGGTTGAGTGGGATACCAACACTGCTGAAATCATCTACGAACCGGAACACCCTTATCTGGAGAATACCATTGAGTCCATTCAGACTGCTTTTGATCTTGGAGCGGATGTTGTGGAGTTCGATGTCAGGCTGACCAAGGACAGGAAGCTGGCTGTGTTTCATGATTTTGCCCTGGAATACCGGACAGACGGGACGGGTGAAGTTTCCGACTACACAATGGATGAGCTCAAAAAACTGGATATCGGGTACGGCTATACCGCCGACAATGGGCAGACCTATCCCTTCAGGGGCAAGGGAACGGGTCTGATGCCGGACATAGATGAAGTTTTTGCCGCTTTTCCGGACAAAGAACTCTTGATTAATGTAAAAGACGGCAATCTTGAAACCTATGAGGTGCTTTGGAATGATTATTTAAGCACGAAAACAGCAGAACGACTGGCGCAGCTTACCGTGTATGGAGACGATGCAGGAATCGAACTTTTAAGAGAAAAGAGCCCTTCTCTTCGACTGTTATCCGTATCCATGATGAAATCGGCTCTGCTGCAGTATGAGCTGATCGGATTTACCGGGTATATACCGAAAGACCTGCACAACATGGAGCTGCATCTCCCCTTGAAATATGCCAAATTTCTCTGGGGCTGGCCAAACAAGTTTATTAAAAGAATGGAATCCGTGAATACTCGTGTGGTTATTGTAGCCGGTAACGGAAAATGGTCAGAAGGCTTCGACACAGAAGAGAGCCTGCTAACCATTCCGGATGGTTATAATGGTTATATCTGGACAAACAGAATCGATCAAGTCAACAAGAGATAGCTGAATGACAGCTATCTCTCTTGATAGAGTTATAAAGTTATGCTTTGCCGGTTTTCCGTCTATAATAATCAATCAGAGCCAATGCCAGCAAAAAGACGATGTACAACGGAACCACGATGGCCAGAATTGCAATAAAGTCCCTTGCCGCATGATAGGTTGAAGAAATCGACCCCCTGATAAGAAGGTGGCCGATGATATAAGAGGCAGGCAAAGCAGCAATTCTCACAAGCCAGTATCTTGCTCTTTTGCTTCGGTAGAATATCAAAAGCAGCAAGGTAAATAATATAAACAATATCAAGGCCAATATCAGGTAGTATCCCAAAACCAGCCTCGGCAGGGTCGTGATTCCTCCATCCGGTACCTGATTTTTCCCATAAATCAATACATCTGAACTTCCATCAGTTTGATAATAATACACAGCAGAAACCTTCTCACCCTCCGGATTCAAAACAATACGCTGAGGGGCACTTTGAACGATATTTCTGCTCCAAAATGTATTCCAGGCTGTGATATGAACTGTAAATCCGGATTGATCCTCTGCCAGGTAACGCTGCAAATCATAACCCGTTACCTCCTTGCTAAATTCAGCTGCAATGGTTCCATCATGATTCTCTGATATGTTTACCACATCTTTTGAGTACGGAATATAATTCGGAGTAGTCAAATTGGCAATGGTGATTGCAGTAATCGTAACCAACAATGTCAACAACACTGTAAATGCAATTGTTTTGAGTTTATTCTTGAACAAGGTATGCTTTAATTTTTTTAATGGTCTGGCATCCCGATCCATAGGCAGGTTTTCCACAGTCTTGGTTTTCATCTCCTCCAACTCTTTTCTGCAGCTCGGGCAGGATTCCATATGCTTCTCTACCATCAAGCATGTATCCTTACTGGCAATGTCTTCTGCATACAGGGGCAATAAATCTCTGATTATTTTACAGGATACCTTCATCTGTCTTCCTCCATTCTTGCTTGAATCTTCTTTTTCGCACGGTGAAACGTGACACATGCCCAGTTTTCGGTTTTCCCAAATAAGGATGCAATTTGTTTGAAGCTGAGTTCTCCAAAAACCCGCAGGGTAAAGACCTCTTTATAGGGTTCCTTCAGATTGTGAAGAATCCGATGGGCTTTCATCGCATCTTCTCTGGAATCGATAGAATGTTCCAAATCGAATTGATCTTCCAGTTCAACAGAGATCTCCTGAATGGGATACTTCTTTTTCTTTCGTAAATAGGAAAAATAATGATTCTTTGCAATTTGGCACAGCCAAACCCGGATATCACAATTCCCTTTGAAGCTGTCAATGGCCTTTAAGGCCTTCATAAATGTTTCTGAGGTAATATCCTCTGCGATCTGTTCGTCACCGGACAGGCTCATTGTATATAAGTATACATCCTTGAAGTACAGCCGGTAGACACTTTCAAACTCTGTCACTGTTTCACCTCCTACTTATAAGACGCAGGATAATGGATCATCTTACAAGCCTTTTTTCAATCTGATCCTATTGTACAACGCCAGCCCCAAAAAAGAAAAGACGCTGCTGCCAGCGTCTCTGCTCTAAATATCCAGTTCCATCTTCTCATTCAGATTTTTGGGGACATGCCTGCCGGTTTTTTTCCTCTGGCGGACACATTCGGAGAGAAGATACTCGATCTGCCCGTTGATAGATCGAAAATCATCTTCAGCCCAGGCTGCAAGCTGCTCATACAGCTTTGAGGAGATGCGAAGAGGAACCTGCTTTTTTGCCTCACTCATCTTCAGTAAAGACTTCCGCTATTGACAACGGGCTGGGCATCCCTGTTGCCGCACAGGACAACAAGAAGATTGGACACCATAGCGGCCTTCCGTTCTTCATCAAGCTCTACGATATTGTTTTCATTGAGCTTCTCCAAAGCCATTTCCACCATGCCGACCGCACCATCAACAATCATCTTTCTGGCATCAACGATGGCAGTGGCTTGCTGTCTTTGCAGCATGGCTGCAGCAATTTCCGGAGCATAAGCAAGATAGGTTATGCGGGCCTCCAAAATTTCGATTCCCGCTGTTTCCACCTTTTCCTGAATCTCTTTGCGAATCCGCTCCGCTACCAAAGAGCTGGAGCCTCTGAGACTGCCTTCATCAGGTTCACCGTCACCTGTGGTGTCAACTCCTTCAGCCACGTCATAGGGATATATGCGGACAATGTTTCTTACAGCGCTGTCGCATTGGAGTGAAAGAAATTCCTTGAAATTATCCACATTGAAGACCGCCTTTGCTGTATCCACAACCCTCCACATAACAGCTATGCCTATTTCTACCGGGTTCCCCAAAACATCGTTCACCTTTTGCTTACTGTTGTTTAATGTCATAACCTTCAATGAAATTTTCTTGGTTGCCGTACTGGCTTGCACCGTATTCCCCTCCGAGGAAATGACAAGCTTTGAGCTGGCCGCACTATCCACATCGCCGCTTTGGCCAAGTCGGGTCTTGTATGCAGGATTAACTGCTGATGAAAAGGGGTGAACATAGTAAAAGCCCGCTTCCCTTAAGGTACCTGTATACTTCCCAAAGAGAGTCAGCACCAGAGCTTCCTGGGGTTTGATGATTTTTAAACCGAAAAAGGGGAAAATGCCGAAAATCATCCAGATGATCCCAACGATTAATGGGAGCGCACCGATACTCTGCTGATTGTCCAGGAGAGTTCCCCCCAGGATAATGAGCCCAATGGCTGCAAAGTAGAGCAGAATAAAAAGAATGAGCATAGGCATGCCCGGCCTTGCCTTTAAAACCTTCTCTTCCATAGCTTCCTCCTCCAATATATTTATTTGATACTCTATTGATATCTTTATGATATCATAATTGTAAATTTTTTGCAACAGATTTCTTTTAAACTTGAGTTCTTCAACTGTGATTTAATCTGGAATCTTTGGAGATGCTATACTTTACACCTGATAAATAGAAAGAAGGAGTTTACATGGATGAACCGAATGTAAAAACACTGAATGAATTACTGCGGGGCGAGCATATGGCCATACAGAGTTATGAAAGCGTTTTGCCATCTCTTAAGGAGGATACGAGAAAGCAAATCGGTGGCATCCTGAAGGATCACAAGCAGCATGCCCTGGAATTGGCTGACCGCATTACCGCCTTGGGCGGGGTTCCCGAAGAAGCCACTGGAATTGCCGGAATGATGTCTCAAGCAAAGCTTAAGATCGAAAGCAAGGTACGGGATGAAAAGAGCATCCTTAGAAAATTATATGATGGCGAAGATCAAGGAATTGCCGCGGTGGAAAACATCATCAGAGGCGATCTGGATTCGACCAGCCGTGAGATGGTGGATAAAATCCTTCGTACAGATCATGACCACCTTAAGAAGCTGCAGCAAATGATCCATTGAAGCAGCGAAAATGAAGGGCTCTGTGTTTATTCCAGATTCACCCACTCTGTCGTGAACTGCTTATCCACTATTCTGATCCGTCCGACACAAACGGGCAGCTGGAATCTCCTGGGGCCTGCGCTGCCCGGATTAAAATATAAAATGCCATCCCTTATCTCCGCTTTGGGCATATGAGAATGACCGTATATAACCGCATCAACCCCTATGCTCTTTGGATCGATGTGAAGGGTTTCAATGTTATGCAATACATAGAACAGCTTGCCTTCAAATTCGACCATTTGGCTCATGGGCAGGCTTTGTGCCCAGATTCCCAGATCGGTATTGCCTCTTACCGGATAGACAGGAGCGATTTTTTCAAGCAATTGCAAGACCTCCGGGTTGCCTATATCGCCAGCATGGATGATGACATCGCTGCCCTGTAAAGCTTGCAGTGCCCGCTTGGATATTTTACTGTGTGTATCCGAAATGATGCCTATAACCATCTGCGTATTCCTTTCCAATATGCTTGAGTGAGTATTAACAGCTGTTTTTCAGTTTAACATGTTTCAAGACATATGAAAATAACCGCTGTTGTATGAACGGATAGGTCAGATTATCCGGCAAGCGGTTAAAAAAAGCAATTTCTGCTATTTCAAAATCGGGCAGCTTTGACAGTGCGTGGATCTCAGCGAAAAACAAATAACCACCTGCTGTCTTTCCTTTTTTGGATACGGTATAAGCCGTAAGGAATTGGAGGGAAAAGTCAACTGCTCCGGTTTCCTCATAAAGCTCTCTTTTGGCGGAGGATTCAGGTTCCTCGCCGGGCTCGATATGCCCGGCAGGAATCTCGAATGTACTGCGGTCTCTATGCCTGACAAACACCCATTTGTCCTTGAATCTGGACGCAATGATAACAATGGGCATTTCAATGTCCATAGGCACAATGTTATGAAACTCTACAACAACCATGATGTCTATGCTTTATATCTTTTGATCAGCTCGACAAAGGTGTCCACAACAGTCTGTAAGAATTGAACGGTTTCCGGATCGTTTATTTTACCACTCTCATCCAATAAACCGGGCGAATGAGCAAGATAAGCCTCAGGCTGCTGCACAACAGGCATATTTAAAAATGTCAGTACCTGACGCAAATGATGGTTTGCACCAAACCCGCTTATCGCACCGATAGACTGGCTGACAACAACTGCAGGTTTGCCATCCCAAATGCTTTCTCCATAAGGACGGGAGCCTACATCCAATGCATTTTTCAGCACAGCGGGCAAGGAACGATTGTGTTCGGCTGTAACAAACAGTACGGCATCCATATCTCTCATTTTGTTTCGGAAAACAGCGTATTCAGCAGGCGCATTGTTATTTTCATCGTAGTCCTGATTATACAAAGGAAGACTTCCAATCTCCACAAACTCTACTTCATACTCCTTGGGAAACAAAGGTACGATATTGTTTGCAATCTTTCTGGAAAATGATTCCCTGCGCAAACTTCCAACTAAAACAGCAATTTTTGCCATATTTCATTCATCCTTTCATTTGGTTGTTTTATAATATTCCCTGAATTCATCATAATACTTACTTAACCATATTTCTGCCAAAGAAACAGAAACACAAAAGGATATGAAATGATCATGCCCCAGTTATCTATAGAAAAAAGCGAAGATGACCCAGTATCATCGAAGCTCCATCTTCACCTCAACCACTTCTGCATCCGTATTGGTTTCAATAAAGCTGCATACCTTCTCACCAATGCTGTCTGTCAATGCAGTATTGTGGGCAAGGAAGGCAATGGATAGGATCATGGTCTGATGGATATCCTGCGCATCGCTTTCAATGACAGAAACATTGAATTTCTTGCGCAGCTTTTCTGTTAAGCCTTTTACAATCATTCTTTTTTCTTTCAGGCTATGTACCCAGGGAGCGTACAGCTTTACTGTTATGACGGCAGCAACCATGGCAATCGTAATTCCCTTCAATAATCGATGCTTTCTCAACCAGGTTTAATAAATTATATCAAAAGCGATTCTTTTCATCCATCCTGAACCCTTCTATTGAATTGGCTTGAATCCTTTTTTTTGATATACTTTGTTTAACTTGAAACGGTTTGATTAAAAAGGAGGTTCCTTTTGAAAGCAGAAAATCTGTTCCATCTGCCACGGCTCCCCCTTTCTGAGGAGCTGGTTACCATACTGGTGGAGAATGAAACTGTATGGATAGAGCGAATTATCAGTACCGGACAGGTTACGAACTGGTATGATCAGGATGAAAATGAATTTGTTTCCCTCCTGCAGGGCGAAGCGGAAATTACCTGGGCTGATGGCAGTACCACGAAGCTGATTGCCGGGGATACACTATTGATCCCGCAGCATAAACGCCATCAGGTAAGCTATACCAGCAGCAACCCGCCCTGCATCTGGTTGTGTGTGTTCTGGAAGTGAGCTGTCCAGAAATGTAGGGAAAAGTGATTATCTTACCCTTATATTCTGATCTTGTCTCCATTCCCGAACCGTTTCAACCATGGCCAGATAACCCTCTGTTGGCACATAATCGGGGATGGAGTTGCCGGTGCTGAATGCAATCCCGCCACGGCCTTTTACCTTGTTTAGGCAGTCAATGACATAATTTCTGATGTAATCTGGAGTATGCCGGCAAAGAAC
The DNA here is from genome assembly GCA_012837325.1 of Clostridiales bacterium. Lineage (GTDB taxonomy): Bacteria > Bacillota > Clostridia > Caldicoprobacterales > DTU083 > DURK01. Next base: position 1,128 of record DURK01000089.1, on the reverse strand, counting down.
ATCTGTATCGATGCCTCCGAAATTAGCAATTTTATCACCGTACTTTTCAACCCATACAGTAAAGTGTGCAATTTCATCCTCATTTGAATGCTTCGCATCAATATTGGCAATATCAATAATATCGTCAAATACTTCAAATAGATTCCCACAGGAATGAAGCAAAAATGGTTTGCCTTTTGAATGAACTTTGTCTGTTATGCGGCGGTATTGAGGCAGGATATGTGTACGGATATCATCTGCAGATAACAAGGTGGAACTTTTGAATCCCAGGTCATCACCAAACCGCAGCACACAGAATACATCAGAAAATTCATCCATAAAGCGGTTCCATATTTGATACTGAACATTTCCCATGGCCTTGAATATATCTGCAAACAATTCCTCATCATCGGCTTTAATATAGCATAAATCGACATAGCCTATGATATCCTGAACGGCTTCAAAGATGCCGTTTCCGACCCCTCCAACTGCCTTCATCCCTGCAGGGCATGTTTTTTCAAAATTACGTATATAGGGTGCATATTTATCAAAAAAACGTTTGGGGATTTCATCCCAGGGGTATTTTTCAAAATCCTCCCTGTTTTTTATACAGCCTTCCTTGTGGTCGTAAAGCGCTCCTCCCCCAACAAGAATTCCGCAAATACCAAATTCATGAGAAGCCGTATCATAGCCCATCTGCTTCCAGAAATCCCAATATTGACGAAATCCTTCTTGGCTTTCAGCCTCATCCTCAGAATAACAAAGGTCGTAGGGCTTATTGCCGGTAATTTCATAGATTACTTTCTCGTTAATGATATGTTCATACAATGGGATTCTATCTACCCAGTGATTGGTTGCCGCTTGGATCATATTATGATAATCCGGTTCAAAAACATATTTATTGATGGGGTACATTCGATTAAGTCTATATAATGGTGTAAAAAGAAGTTGAGCCAAAGCTCATACCTCGGTTAGAATATAAGTGCCATCAAATACCAAACCGAGGAGGATGAACCATGGCTCAGTTTAATATTACAATAACCGAAGAACTTTTGCACGGACTATTTTTATCAAACGGCAGGGATGAAGCATTTTCCAAATTATTGGAAGAGATCTTCAACCAAGTTCTCTTAGCCCAATCTACAGATC
>DURK01000088.1 GCA_012837325.1 Clostridiales bacterium | reverse complement strand
GTGAACAATACCGTACCTATCAAAAACAGTACTCTGATTCCAAGGGCAATTATCTTTAGAATAGACCAGGTGAGCCATACGGAGCTTCAAAAAAAGTGCCTTGTCGGCCGTAAAACCAATCAGAACTCCGTTGATCTGAACCTGAATGCAAAATTTGTTTCACGTAAACATGGGTTCTTTGACTGTGATTCTGCCGGCTGGTTTTATGTGGACACAAGCAGTAAAAGCGGAACCTATTGCAATGGAAAAAACTTCTTCCGGAACAGAAGCATTATCTTAGAGACGGTGATGTTCTGCATATTTTCAGCGGGATAAAAGGGTTGGAGGATGATTTCGTTACGATTGTTTTTTCAACAAGCTGTTCACAAGAATACACTCTTGAAAAAATCCCATTAACCAGTGAGTTTTCTGAAATCAGCATCGGCAGAACAGGTAAGAAAAGTATATTGATGAGTTCGGATGCGGTGTCGCCAAATCATGCTTCCTTCTTTACTGCCCAATCAGGCTGGGCAATTATTGATCACAACAGTAAAAGTGGTGTCTATTTAAATGGTCAAAGAATATTTTCAGCAAAATATATCCGGGAGGGAGACTGCATAAAAATTGCTGATTCATACTTTTTCTTTACAGAAAAATGCCTTTATTATTATAAGCCAATCAGTCTCCCGGAAAAAGACAGCATTTTCAAAAATGAGAATGGTTTGCTGAACGCTCCCCTTTCGATAAACATTATTGAGAGAAGCGCATGGCTGAAAACAAAAAAGCTGAATCTGCTGCGGGATATCAGAATGACAATTCATCCAGGCGAAATGGTGCTGATATTGGGAGGATCAGGAGCTGGAAAGACTACATTTTTGAATGCGGTAATGGGTTATGAAAAAGCCGAAGGGAAAATAATGCTGGGTGAAACAGATATTTACGAGGATTTTGAATCTGTGAAGCACAGGATCGGCTTTGTTCCCCAACAAGATTTATTGCGGGGAAGCGATACCGTGTATGACACATTGGAAAATGCTGCTGAAATGAAGCTGCCATCTTCCATAAAAAGAGATAAAAGAGAGGCACGAATTGAAACCGTTCTTGAAGCCCTCGGACTTCAAAGAGAGAGAGATTCCCTTGTTTCCAAGCTGAGCGGAGGTCAAAGAAAGAGACTGAGTATTGCTGTGGAATATATAGCGAATCCAAGTCTTTTCTGCCTGGATGAACCTGATTCAGGCCTTGATGGTGTGATGGCCAAGGCTCTGATGGAGAATCTTCGAAAAATAGCTGATGAAGGAAAAATCGTTTTGGTCATATCTCACGGTCCTGATCGGGCAGCGGCCATGTTTGACAAGGTAATCGTTCTTGCCAAAAGTGAGAAGGACAATTGCGGCCATTTGGCATTTTACGGAACCATAGATGAGGCTTATCGATTCTTTGATGCTGCATCGCTGGAAGGTGTGGTGAAAAGAATCAATCGTGCAGATGAAGGCGGCGATGGTCTTTCGGACTACTATATTAAGAAATATCAAAGCAATTGAGGTGAAGAAAAGTGGGCGCATCCCGGATTAAACAGATTAAAATCTACACCGGTAAATGTTTTCGTGTCTTTGTGAATGAAAAAGGATGGAAGACATTTATCAGTGCTGCCATCATTACATTAATCATTTCCAGTGTAACCAGCAGTGATATGTTTGCAGAGTATGGTGCAACCCGCAACGGGGCATTTGCCCTGGTTTGTGCTTGTATTTGGATAGGTCTTTTTAACTCCATCCAGTCCATCTGCAGAGAAAGAGACATTATAAAAAGGGAGTACAGATCCGGACTTCATATATCTTCCTATATTACAGCACACATGCTATTCGAATTGTTTTTATGTGCAGTGGAAAGCGTAATTGTTACACTGATTATTGGCTTTGCAAACATGGGTAATCTCCCTAAAAGTGGTGTCCTTCTGCCTGCCCTGCTCGAACTGATGATCACGTTCTTCCTGATTATTTACAGTTCCGATGCCCTTGGCATAATGGTTTCAAGTATCGTTAAAACACCTAATACGGCCATGACCGTGATGCCCTTTGTCTTGATCATACAATTGGTCATGTCCGGAATGATTTTTGAGTTAAAGGGTCTAACAGAACAAATTGCCAAGCTGACCATTTCGAAATGGAGCTTAAATGCAATCGGTATTACCGCCAATTTAAATGCAATGGAGAATTTCGAGCCTGCCTTCCTGTCAGATTACGCGTATACGATTTCGAATATGGTTCAAATGTGGTTGATCCTCATTCTTTTCACATTGATCTACGGGGTAATCAGCATCATAAGCTTAAGGTTTGTTGACAGAGACAAAAGGTGAATGCATGGAATGGTTACGGGGATTCGTTCACATCATATTTGATATGCACTGCGGAACAAATCCTCTACCATCTCCTTTCTCGGAACTCCCTCATGGAACTTCACTCCATCCAGGTAATAGGTAGGCACGTAATAATAGTCGTATTGATCTGCTATATCGGGGTGCTTGGTTTCATCTATGATTTCAATGTCCAGCTTTTTATACTCCGGGTTTGCTTCAAACAGTTCATTCATATACTTAAGTGCTTTGGCACAGTAGGGGCAGCCTTGCATAGTAAACATTAGAATTTTCTTCATTTCAATCGAGCTCCTTCACTTCATCATCCGCTTATATGACATTAAGATAACCCATATTTTGTCCAATCTAACACGGAAGGATTCCGCTCCATTTTGTTGTCCAACATAAAATAACCGGTCCGGGAGTGAATCCTGTAAAAAACTGTTGTATAATAGGAAAGGTAAAAAGAATAAACAAATAGCGGGGTGTCTTGCATGTCAAGAAGGGATAAGCAGAATTATTATCTGGATATTGCAGAAGCAGTGCTGCAGAGAGGAACCTGCCTGAGAAGAAATTATGGTTCGGTTATCGTGAAAAATGATGAAATCATTGCAACCGGTTATTCCGGTGCACCACGCAGAAGAAAAAACTGCCTGGATCTGGGTTACTGCATCAGGGAGCAGATGAATATCCCCCGCGGCCAGATGTATGAATTGTGCCGTTCTGTCCACAGTGAGGCAAATGCCATTATCTCTGCTGCCCGGAATGAGCTTTTGGGCTCTACCCTCTATCTGGCAGGGAAGGATATGAAAACAGGCGAACTGGTGCAAAACGCCAACTCCTGCGCCATGTGCAAGAAAATCATCATCAATGCCGGCATTGAACAGGTTGTGATCCGTGATACGAAGGAATCCTACCGCTGTATCCAGGTCCAGGAATGGATTGACCATGATGAAACCCTGGTCGGTGAGATGGGTTATTGAGCATGGGTAAACTGCCATCCAAATTTGCTCATGTATATAAATCAATTTGATGGCAATCTCTTTCCAAATCAAATATAATTGTTTATGTAATAACAACATAGATTATAATGTATTGTTATGGTCTCAATTTGCGCATCTTATGCGGCATGTAAGAATTCATTTCAGAGGGGAGAAGAAAAATGGGAATGATTAAAGCGGCAGCAGGCGCTATCGGCGGTGCACTGGCGGATCAATGGCTGGAAACCATCGAACCGGCAGATATAGACAATACCATATTGGCTACCTATGGAACCCTGGTACGGAAAAATGACAGGCGAAGCTCCAATCGCCGAAGAACAGAAGATGTGATTTCCAATGGCTCCATCATTCATGTTCCTGAAAATGTATATATGCTGCTGGTAGACGGAGGAAAAATCATTGCAGCAACGGATGAGCCCGGATACTGGCAGGTTGACAATACCAGGGCACCATCCATTTTCTTTAAGTCAGATGAAGGCAGCGAACTTCCTGGATATCACAACACCGGCAGAACCGCCATACAGCGTCCCGGCGGATTTGTCAATACCCTGAAGGATTCCTGGGAACGCTTTAAGTTCGGCGGAACCACCCCTGTCAAGCAGCAGGTGGTATACATCAACAAGCAGGAAATTCCCGATATCCGTTTCGGTACAAAAAACCCCGTCTCCTATACCGACAGGGTACTGGTGCCGGGCAGAGTCGTACCCTGCAAGGTTACCTCCTTCGGGACCTACTCCATCAAGATAGGCGACCCCATGCTTTTCTATGTTGAAGTCTGCAGCAAGTCCGGGAAAACCACCCTGAGTGTTGCTGACCTGGCAGAACAATACCTCAATGAATTCCTGATGGCCTATACCACTGCCCTTGCCAAACTGTCCACCGATATGGTGCTGGTATCCGATATACCAATCAAAACCATGGAGCTGGGACAATACATGGCGGATGTTTTGGATAAGGAATGGCTGTCCAGGCGGGGCTTCTTCATACAAAGCGTTGGTATTGCCGGCATCTCCTTTGACGAAAAAACCAACGAGCTGCTGGAGCAGTATGCAAGAGACTCCATTCTGATGGATCCCAATGCCAGAGCCGCTCGTATGACGGGCAGTATCGCTTCCGGTCTGGAAGCAGCCGGCTCCAACGAAGGTGGTGCAATGCTGGGCTTTGCCGGAATGGCGATGGGCATGAACACTGCCGGTGCCATGGGTGTTATGCCAGGCCAGCAGAATGCCGGTCAGCAGCCTGCACCTGCAGCATTTTGGACCTGCAGCTGCGGAAGCAGCATGGCTGAAGATGCAAGATTCTGTTCCAAGTGCGGCAGCAAAAGACCTGAACCCAAATCCCAGGAAAAAGGATGGAAATGTTCCTGCGGCCATTCCTCTGATGGTGCGTTCTGCTCGAATTGCGGAAAACAAAGACCCGAAGACGGCAAATGGACCTGCAGCAGCTGCAGCAATGTATCTGAAGGAAACTTCTGCTCCAAATGCGGCAGCAAAAAACCGGATAAACCCGACGTAAAGAGGTGAGGAGATGGCCTCGCTCCAGTATAAATGCCTGAACTGTCATGCAGGATTAGAATTTAACCCCCCTTCCCAAAAGTGGAAGTGTCACTATTGCTTCAGTGAATTTGCCAAGGAAGAATTGGATCAGGTACATCAGGCAGAGGACTTGGATGGCGAAGAGATGCCCGAGCTGGATGTATACCATTGCAGCAGCTGCGGAGCAGAGCTGATTGCGGATCAGACCACATCCGCCACCTTTTGCCTGTACTGCAAAAACCCATCCATCATCAAGTCCCGGTTTACCGGGCGATTCAAGCCGAAATACCTGATTCCCTTCCATCTGACCAGGGAGCAGGCCAAAGAGCTTTACCGGAAATGGATTGGCAAGCGCTTGTTTGCGCCTGGTGAGTTCAAATACAAGGAAGAGGTTGATAAGGTTACGGGGGTTTATGCTCCCTTCTGGCTTTTTGACTGCACAACCAATGGAACGGTGCAGGGGCAGGGAATCCGGGTAAACCATTGGAGGCAGGGTGAATACCGCTACACCCGTACTCAGTATTTCCGGGTGGTCCGCCGTGGAATCGCAGAATATAAGAAGGTACCGGTGGACGCATCCAAAAAGCTGGACGATACCCTGATGCAGCTGATTGAGCCCTATCATTACAAGGATATGACCGATTTCTCCATGCAGTATATGTCAGGGTTTATGGCTGAAAAATATGATGTGGAGTCCGAGGAGGCCAAAGCTGCAGCGAAAAGCCGGGTGGAGCAATTTACCAGAAATCGTCTGAAAGAAACCATAGGAGGATATACCTCCTATCACGATACCAGCAGCGAAATCTCGATGGTGGAATCAGAGGAGCATTATGCCCTGCTGCCGGTTTACCTCTTGCGAAACAAATATAAAGGAAAAGACCTCCTGTTTATTGTGAATGGACAGACAGGAAAAGTGGCAG
>DURK01000087.1 GCA_012837325.1 Clostridiales bacterium | reverse complement strand
GTTTATAGAATTCTAAATCACATGGTTGATATGTTAAAGACCAGATTCACCAGTCTCTTGTTCATGGTGGTAAGTTTGGGAGAATCAGATGTAAAGCAGCTTATTCAAGAAGATCAGGTTCTCTTTGCCGAAATACGATCCGGCATGAATGAGTTTATTATGGAATTATTTAAAATAGGCAAGCAGGAAAATCTGGTAGGAGAAAGCGTTTCGCTTGAAGAAGGAAGACTGGTCCTAAACGGGATTTTATCTTCCTTTATCAACGAAGTCATCTTTATGAGAAATCATTCTCTGTCCCATGAAACTGAAAACTCAATGGAGTTGTCATTGCATGATGGTTTCTGCACACAGACACTAACTGACGAAGACAGTTTGACCGAGCTTAAGGAAAGAGCGGTTAGATTGATTCTAAAAGCCTTAAGATGATTTTATATCTTATCACCCCTGTTTGGTAGATCTCCGACAGTCCCTTTTGACTACATGACAGGTTTTAATGTACAAAGCCCCTCTATGGTGCACAACCGAAGAGGGGCTTTCCAGGCATCGCTTTAATGAAGTCAGTGTCAATAAAATTGTAGAAAAGGCAGGCGTAGCCAAGGGCACCTTCAATTTGAAGGAACAGGCAATCAAGCATTTTGAATTGATGGTTGCAGCACTTAAATGATAAGTTGGCTGGATGAGTTTTCTGAAGAAAATCCAAAAAGCCGGCTTGACTTCAAAAACGAAGACCAAATCATAAATTTTGAGTACCGGGAATTGATGAAAAGTGATTAATGGTGTAAAATAATGGTTAATATTACTATAACAATCTGATTGGAGGGTTTTTAATGAGTAAGTTGTATGAGAACTTAAATGAGCAAATGAACTTTGAACTGGAATCTGCCTATATTTATGCTGCGATGTCTGCATATTTGGACGAGCAGAACATGAAGGGCATGGTACACTTTATCGATGAGCAGGTAAAAGAAGAAGTCTCCCACGCTGACAGAATCAAAAATTTTCTGCAGGAAACAGGGTATGGCGTAAAATACAGACCCCTGGATCCCGGAGATGGCAGCTTTGATTCGATTGAAGATGTATTCAAAAAAGCACTGGCTCACGAAAAAGTAGTCACATCACGCATTCATGATTTAGTGGACCAGGCGAGAGAAGAAACTGACCAAAGAGTTCTTAACCTTCTCGCATGGTTTGTTGATGAGCAGATAGAAGAAGAGGATACCTTTGGTGTGATTGTTGAGAGACTGGAAAGAATCAATGGTCAATGGAGTGGTTTGTACATCCTTGACAGTGAATTAGCAAAACGCTGATCGATCAGCCAATTTTTTACTGATATTATAGGTTAATAAGCTCAAAGTGACTTGGAAACAGATTACTTTGGGCTTTTTAACTATATGCGCCTCTTGAATGTTTCACTACTTTTTCGATTCTACTTCCCGTTTCATTTCCCCCGGATGAAGGAAAGAATAGATGCTTGTTCATAATCCGTATCTCTGTTATGATATTAAAGCGATCTATTTTGCTTTTCCTTATTCGTATATGTTCTGGGTTAAGTCAGGCTCAAGGTATCACAAAACCGTCTATTGCACCATCATCATTTGGTTTATTTTTTGGAGAGGGAAATTGTATGAAGGAGCTTTTATTAAGGCGTAAAGGGAAATTTATACAGTATCTGATAGCAACCTTTATGTTTATCATAGATCATTTTGCGCAAATGGCTATGTTTGCTCTCATCTTAAGCGCGATAGAAAAGGGAGATATCAGTTTCTACAAAAAAACGGTTGTTATCATAATCCTTTTTATCATCTATACACCTTTAAACTATCTAATATCACGACTGTTACGTATCCGGTATATGCGGGATACGATTTTAGACGTAAGAAAACAGGCCTTTGATAAGATAATCAATATGCCCTTCAAGCAGTTTTCCCAGAAATCAAAGGAAGTTTATATCTCTAACCTCATCAATGATATCAATACCTTTGAAAACAAGTTTTTTATCAGCCTGCTGAATTTCTTGATTAATATTGGAATGTTTTTGCTTTCTCTGATCATTCTCATTGTACTGGACCTTAGACTGGCTGTTGGGATGTTTGCTTTCTCCATTCTATTGTTTTTTCTGGCTGGTTTCTTTTCCAAAAGGACAGTTGCCCTGGAGCAGGAGATTTCAAGCTCCAACGAGGTATTTACAACAGACATGGCCAACACCTTTGCTGGAATCGAAATTTTAAAGCTCAACAACATAGAAGATCGGTTTCTAATAAAGAGTACAGGCACAATAAGCCGTGTCGAAAAGAAGAAGTATGCAGCCAGTGTCTTCACAGAACTGCAGCAGCATGTAATCCGAATTCTGGCTTTTGCTGTATCGGTCATTGTTTTGATCTACCTTGCCATATCGATGCAGTCAGGCCTTACACTTGGAATGGCAGGATTTATCTTTCAGCTGTGCAGCTCCATCAGCAATTATTTAATCAGTGCTTTTCCGATGTGGAATCAGATGAAGGCGTCTGTTACCATATATCAAAAGATTGCACAACCTGAGGAAATCACTGTTAAGGTTGGAAAAGGAAGTCAGCCTTTTCGGTTTAAAGATCGGATTGAAGTATCCCATGTGAAATTTTCCTTCGGAGACAGGCCAATATTAAAGGATGCATCCTTTGTTATTGAAAAAGGGAAAAAATATTTAATCAAAGGTGTAAGCGGGTCCGGTAAAACGACCTTAATCAATTTACTTGCCATGGTTTATGATGATTTTGAAGGGCACATCACAGTTGATGGAGTTGATTACAGAGATTTGCATGAAAAGTCCTTTCACGATAAGGTTTCCTTGATCTATCAGGATGTTTTTTTGTTTGAGGATACGATAAAGAACAATATTACCTTATACAGGGATATTCCTGAAGAACAAATTGCCTACGCTGCAAAGGTTTGCGGGCTGGATACTCTGGTACAGGAGAAGAAGAACGGTTTAGATGAAAGGTTAACGGAAAACGGAAAGAATTTATCTGGTGGACAACGTCAACGGATATCAATTGCAAGAGCAATTGCAAAGGATGCGGAGATCCTGTTTGTGGACGAAGGCACCTCCAGCTTAAATGAAGAACTGGGAAGGGAAATCGAGAAGGTGTTTTTAGAGCTGGATCATACGGTTATTGCCATTAGCCATCGGTATTATGAGGGAGTTTCTGAGAACTATGACTATGTCATTGAATTAAAAAACGGAGAGGTTCATTGCTTTCCTGCCATGGATTATTTTAATGAGGTGATTACATGTTAAGAAAATATGTGAAAACTCTCCCATATTTATTTTTGGCAATTATCGTAGCAGCCATTTCATCCGGTTTCTTTGGCTATGTAACAATACGCATGATGAAGCTTCTTGATTTTGCCTTGGATGGTGATCTGGAGCTGCTGAAACAAAGTGCGCCTGGTGTAATTCTTATGGCAGTGCTGCTGGTGCCCCTTAGCATTCTTGCATCCATAACCGGTAATTATTACAAGAAGGCTGCAAACAGCACATTGAAGAAGTATTACGTAACCAAGGTATTTGGGAAAAACATCGCTGAATTTCAAAAGGAGAACAATGCAAAGTATCTGTCTGCCTTGACCAATGATTTTAACACTCTGGAAACAAATCTGGTTACCGGTATTTATTTGGTATGCAGGGGAGTTGTTGATTTTTTGGTTGGTATCTGGCTGCTCACTGTTGTCGATGCAAGAATGATTCTGCTGGCTTTTGTGATCATTGCTGTGAATCTTGTGATTTCGGTGTTAACCACCAAACCAAGCAAGAAGGCATATAAGGAACGAAGTGATATGTTTGATGGTTATACATCATACATCAAGGAGGTTCTGTCAGCATTTCACATTATAAAGAACTACAATTTGCAGGAAAAGGTTACCAAGGATTATTATGAAAAAAGTGAGGAAATCCAGCAGAAGGGGTATTTGATCGAGCGAATGCTTTCATTTATTTTCAGCACACAGACAGGTTTGATTAACGGTTCGCTTTTTGCAGTCATCTGCGGAGTAGGTTATTTTGCTGTAATGAAAAAAATTACGCCTGGAGGATTGCTGCTGGTAATAGAGGGGATTCAAAGGATGATGTTTCCTTTGTTTGAAATTGGAGAGAACCTTCCAAAGCTGTTTACAACCTCTGATTTAATAAAAAAGATAGAAAAAACCCTGGAAAATACCTATACTTATGAAGAAACCATTGATTTTCCGGAATTTCAGCATGAGATTGAGTTTCAAAACGTTGATTTTCATTATGAAGATGACGAGCAATTGGTTTTGTCAGATATCAATCTGAGCATCAGAAAGAACGGGAAATACCTGGTTGTAGGGCCAAGCGGCGGTGGAAAATCAACCCTGTTGAAGCTTTTTCGCAAATACTTTAACCCCACTGCAGGAAGAATCGTCATTGATGGTTATGATTTAAGGGATATAAAAAGAGAGCAGTTTTATAAGCTTATCGGCAATATTGAACAACAAGTGTTTATCTTTGAGGATACAATTCGAAACAACATAACCCTGTATAAGGATTATTCCGATGAGGAAATCAGCAAGGCGATCGAAGCAGCGGGTTTGACTGGTTTTGTCAAGGCACAGCCGGAAGGACTGGATTCCATCATTTATGATAACGGAAAGAACATCTCAGGTGGAGAAAGAAGCAGAATCGTCATTGCCCGCGCATTGCTGAACAAGGCAAGCATCTTACTTATGGATGAAGCATTTGCTTCACTGGATATGGAGCGGGCCAGAGAAATCGAAAAAACAATATTAGGATTAAAGGATATGACTGTTGTGAATGTCAGTCATGTCATTTTTAAAGATACGAAGGAGCTCTATGACCGGGTCATTACGGTGAAGAAGTCCATCTCTGCTTAGGCTGAACTTGACATTGCCAGGATAAGGGGAGTATATTGTCTTAGGGGAAGATTGTTGACTTAAGGGGGTAGAAACCGATTAGCAAGTTGCTTGAAAGGCTGAAGATCAACCCAATAATCGCCGCAGTCAGAAATTCCGAAGGCTTGGACAGGGCTCTTCATTCCGAGGTGACCACCATTTTTCTTTTGAATTCCGACATTTTTAATATAAAGAAGCTGATAGAAAAAATCCAATCCAGAAGCAAAAGCGTTTTTGTTCATATGGATTTCATAGAAGGACTGGGCAACGATCACAAAGCTGTTGATTATCTGGCAGAAGTCATTCGCCCTGATGGGATCATCAGTACAAGAGGCAGTCTGATCCGGCACGCAAGCAGCAAGGGGCTTTTTTCTATTCAGAGGTTTTTCTTGATTGACAGTCTGTCCTACCAGACAGCGATCAAACAGGTGTCTTCCGTTAAGCCGGACATGATAGAAGTCCTGCCCGGTGTGATGCCAGGCGTTATCAAGCGCATCTGCAAGGAAGCATCCATACCGGTTATAGCAGGCGGAATGATCGACACCAAACAGGATATCATTGAAATATTAAAAGCCGGTGCAATCGGTGCATCTGTCGGAAAAACCTCTCTATGGGATTTATAATGATAGACAAACAAGAGGTATCCTGATACAATATAGATAGAAATTCAATATTTTGTGAGGAGAATCGGAGTCACAACAAATTTGGGTATGGTTATACCCTGATTTTGGTGACTCTTTTTGTTTGTGTTGAAGCTGTATACGGCTCATGAATGGGAGGTTGAAGGATGGTTTGAAATCTTTTTAACCTGGATTAATGTAAAAAAAAAAAGGAGGAATAAAAATGGAGAAAAGACCTTATGTATCTTGGGAACTAATGCATGATTTCCTGGTGAGCGCATTTAAAGGATATGGTGTTCCGGCGGAAGATGCAGAAATCGTGGTGGATGTGTTATTGGAAAGCGACCGGCAGGGAATTGAAAGCCATGGCTGTAATCGTTTTAAACCGATTTATATTGACCGCATTGTTGCAGGTATCCAAAAACCTGTAACGGAGTTCGAAATTATTCGTGAAACGCCCACGACTGCAGTGGTGGATGGTCATGATGGAATGGGGCAGGTCATTGGATATAAATCAATGAAGCTGGCGATTGAAAAGGCCAAAAAATATGGTATGGGCATGGTCGCCGCAAGAAATTCAACCCATTACGGTATTGCCGGTTACTACAGCAAAATGGCAACGAAGGAAAACATGATCGGTATTACCGGTACCAACGCCCGACCCTCGATTGCCCCCACATTTGGTGTGGAGAATATGCTTGGGACAAACCCTTTGACAATCGGCCTTCCAACAGATGAGGAGTTCCCGTTTATGCTGGATTGTGCTACATCCATCACACAGAGAGGGAAGATTGAATATTATGCCCGGGCCGGCAAAGATACACCTGCGGGAATGGTAATTGGAAGAGACGGGTCTGCTTTAACAGATAGCAATCAGATACTGAAAGACCTTGTTACAGGGGAAGCTGCCCTGGCGCCCTTAGGCGGTATAGGCGAGGAAATGGCCGGATACAAAGGCTATGGGTATGCTACAGTCGTAGAGATCCTGTCAGCAGCGCTCCAGACTGGTAACTATTTAAAAATGCTGACGGGTTTGGATTCTGAAGGCAATAAGGTACCTTACCACTTGGGACACTTCTTTATCGCTATCGATACAGAGGCGTTCATGGGCTCGGATGCGTTTAAGAAAACAGCAGGCGATATTCTTCGTGAGCTCAGGGCTTCAGAAAAGGCACCGGGGCAGGAACGCATTTTCACAGCAGGTGAAAAAGAGTATCTTGTATGGCAGGAACGTAAAGACAAAGGGGTACCCATTGGTGAAGCGGTGCAAAAGGAACTGATTGCAGTCAGGGATGCTTTGAAATTACCATACACTTTCCCATTTGAAAAGTGATAACCATCTTACCAATATAACAATGAATATATTAAGTAAAAAAAGGATCAATGGAGGATGAGCTTATGGATTATGCAAAAGAGTCGTTACGAATGCATCAGGAATGGAAGGGAAAAATTGAGGTGACCGCAGCTGTACCGGTGAATACCAAAGATGATCTGTCTTTGGCTTATACTCCCGGAGTAGCACAACCTTGTCTTGAAATTCAGAAGGATATTGAGAAAAGCTATGAACTGACACGCAGATGGAATATGTGTCTGGTGGTGACCGATGGTTCAGCGGTTCTTGGCCTTGGTGATATCGGTCCGGAGGCAGGAATGCCGGTTATGGAAGGAAAATGTGTGCTGTTTAAGGCATTTGGTGATGTTGATGCGTTTCCTCTTTGCATTAAGTCAAAGGATGTCGATGAAATCGTAAATACAATTTATTTGATATCAGGCAGCTTTGGTGGTGTCAATCTTGAAGATATCGCTGCGCCAAGGTGCTTTGAAATTGAAAAAAAGCTGAAAGAAAAGTGTGACATCCCGATCTTCCATGATGACCAGCATGGAACAGCGGTTGTAACTCTAGCCGGATTGATCAATGCACTGAAGGTTACAGGAAAGCAAAAAGAGAGTGCCAAAATAGTGATCAATGGAGCAGGAGCCGCTGCCATTGCAATCACAAAGCTGTTGCTTTCAGACGGCTTTGAAAATATCATTCTATGTGACAGGCAAGGAGCTGTTTTTGAAGGACGCAAAGAAAATATGAACCCAATAAAGGACGAAATATCAAAAGTTACAAATAAGGGATTAAACAAGGGAACTCTTTCAGATGCGCTCAATGATGCGGATGTATTTATCGGCGTATCCGCCCCCAATACGGTTACAACCGAGATGGTTCAGACAATGGCTGAGAATGCTATCGTGATGGCTTGCGCCAACCCGATCCCGGAAATATTCCCGGATGAAGCAAAGGCTGGAGGCGCTGCTGTCGTTGCAACAGGTCGCAGCGATTATCCAAACCAGATTAACAACGTCCTGGCATTTCCGGGGATTTTCAGAGGTGCCTTTGATGCCCGGGCATCCGATATTAATGATGAAATGAAGCTGGCTGCAGCCTATGCGATTGCAGGTCTGATTGCAGAAGATGAACTGACTCCGGACAACATCATCCCAAAGGCTTTTGATGCCAGAGTTGGAAAGGCAGTTGCCAAAGCAGTTGCTCAAGCTGCACATAAAACCGGGGTGGCAAGAATTTAGTCTGAACATTCCAGCCCACTGATATTCTGATATGGATTGACTTGCACCAGTCTTTGAAAGTGAGTTGAACAACAAAAGGCTTAGGATTCTTGCTGTAGGGGAATTCTAAGCTTTTGTTCTTGCAGGTTTTTGCGGGAAATCCCAGGCTGTACACAGTTTGCTGCTGATTGAATATCATCTTTGAACATGATAAAATTGGGAACATAAGCGGAACCGTTCAGGCGGACGTTCCGCTATTTAACAGCGGGGGGTAACTTAAGATGAATCAATCTCATGGGTTTTCCGATATGGAGATAAAAGAGCTGATCAGGGAAGAAGGTTTTATATGCTCATGCGGAAAACACCATCATACTGAAGTAAAAGATGTCATAATTGGGCATGGCGTACTTGATCAAATACCAGAGCAAATCATAAAACATGGCGGAAGCAAACCTTTTTTACTGGCTGATCAAAACACATACCGGGCTGCCGGTGAAAGAATCGTTACGATTCTAAAAGAAAACAACATTCCCTTTTCTTGTTTCATCTATCCACAGGAGCATTTGGAACCGGACGAAGTCTCCCTTGGTCAGGCAGCAATGAACTTTGATACGGAGTGTAATATAATAATAGGAATCGGATCCGGTACAATAAATGACCTGGGAAAGATGCTGGCAAGGGTAGCAAATCGAAAATATATGTTTGCAGGTACTGCGCCTTCCATGGATGGGTATGCCACCAACAATTCTTCCATGATATCCGCAGGAGTCAAGGTAACCCTTCCCAGTACCTGTCCGACGACGATCATTGCCGATCTGGATGTGATCTGCAATGCGCCAATGAAAATGCTTTATGCCGGCCTGGGTGATATGCTGGCTAAATATGTAAGCAGCTGCGAATGGCGGATTTCTCATCTTATCAACGGAGAATATTATTGTGAGCAGATCGCATCCTTGGTGCGGCGTTCATTAAAAAAGTGCATCCAGGCAGCAGAAGGGCTGCCCAAAAGAGATCCCAAAGCGATTCAAAGCATCATGGAAGGGCTGGTGCTGTCGGGCATCGCCATTGATTTTGCAGGCTTTTCACGCCCTGCATCCGGTGTTGAGCACTATTTTTCCCATGTGTGGGATATGCGTGCGTTGGTGTTTCAAACCAACAGTGATCTGCACGGTATTCAGGTGGGCATTGGAACCGTTCTGGCGTTGGGTGTTTATGAACAGCTGGCTTCCATTCAGCCTGATAAAAATAGAGCTTTGGAGTATGTAGATCAATTCGAGTTGGAAAGTCATCAGGCGTTTTTACATCAATTTTTAGGTTCCAGCGCTTCGGAGTTGGCTTTACTGGAACAAAAGGAAGGAAAGTATGACAAAAGGAAGCATGCCCTTCGGTTGGAGCAGATCTTGCAGCATTGGGATGATATATTGGCTGCCATTCAACAAGAATTGCCTGAACAATCCGAGATTGTTGAACTGCTTGAGGAAATCGGTGCTCCGAGCAGCCCGGCAGCCCTGGGCTTTTCTACAGAACTGGTCAGAAGGACTTTTCATGCTACCAAGGATATCCGTGACAAATACAGTGTAAGCAGACTCTTGTGGGATATAGGAGAGCTGGATGCTTTTTTTCTTGATTAGGATTAAAAAACTTGGATAAAAAGGGGAGATGTGGGATGAGAAAAACCATATTGGCATTGGATCAGGGAACCACCAGCTGCCGCGCAATTCTTTTTGACTACCAAGGCAATATCATCGGATCTGCCTCCAGGGAATTTCGCCAGATTTATCCGCAGCCAGGCTGGGTGGAGCACGATCCGGAGGAGGTTTGGCAGTGTCAGGTTGAGGTGATTTGCAAAGTACTCAAAGACCACAGTATAAGTGCAGAGGAAGTTGCTGCAATCGGGATTACCAACCAAAGAGAAACCGTAGTAGTCTGGGATAAAGTGACCGGAAAGCCCATTGGCAATGCCATCGTTTGGCAATGCAGGCGGACCGCTCCAATTTGCGAAGATTTGAAAGCAAGAGATTTGGAGGAAACATTTCGTAGAAAAACAGGTTTGGTTGTAGACGCCTATTTTTCCGGAACCAAAATCAAGTGGATTTTGGACAAGTATCCAGGAATCAGGGAAAAAGCCCAAAGGGGAGAGGTGTTGGCCGGTACCATGGATACCTGGCTGATCTGGAATCTAACTGGCGGGGCAAGCCATGTTACCGACTACAGCAATGCATCCCGAACCATGATATACAATATTCATGACCTATGCTGGGACGAAGAGCTGCTGAAGATTCTGGACATTCCATATGCCATGCTGCCTGCGGTAAAGCCCTCCAGCGGTTATCTTGGAACAACCAGGGCTGATCTATTTGGAATGGCAATCCCCATTACCGGTGCAGCAGGTGATCAGCAGTCAGCTTTGTTTGGTCAGGCCTGCTTTAGAATAGGAGAAGCGAAAAACACATATGGAACCGGATGCTTCTTATTGATGAATACCGGTGACAAAAAAATCCTTTCATCTCATAATTTATTGACCACCATTGCCTGGGGAATGGATGAGAAGATTGAGTATGCGCTGGAGGGCAGCATTTTTGTTGCAGGGGCAGCTGTCCAATGGCTGCGAGATGAGATGGGTTTAATTCGAACTGCAGCCGAGAGTGAAGAACTGGCAAAGGCAGTACCGGATACGCAAGGAGTTTTTATGGTTCCCGCTTTTGTGGGGTTGGGAGCACCTTATTGGGACATGTATGCCAGAGGCTCCATGTTTGGTCTCACCAGAGGCGTAAACAGGAAGCATGTGGTGCGGGCTGTTCTGGAGTCCATTGCCTATCAAACCCGGGATATTCTGTCAGTTATGGAAGAGGACTCGGGAATAAAACTTGCATCCCTGAAGGTGGACGGCGGTGCGTCGGCAAATCAATTTCTCATGCAGTTCCAGTCGGATATTCTGGGTGTCAATGTGGTACGACCGGCAAATTTGGAGACAACAGCTCAGGGAGCGGCTTTTCTGGCTGGGTTGGAAGCTGGTCTCTGGCAGGATAAAAATGAGATTGAAAAGGTGTGGAGTGTTGGAAAGGAGTTTTCACCGGAGATGGATTCCGATCGAAGAAATTCTTTGTATCAGCAATGGAAGAGGGCGGTCAACAGCTGCAGAAGCTTCTGAGCCTATTCCACCTGATCCAGGTTTTTAATCAGAATATTGCCCTTGATTTTAGCCATGTTGATTTTCTTTTCTGAAACCACAAAGTAAAAATCATTCAGAGCAGCGTCGATTCTTTTATTTAACGCTTTATCCGGTTTTTTCATTTTGGTCCTGGCTTCCTGCCAGGACTTCTTCATTTGCTCCATCAGCGGCTTGACCTCTCTCCACTTATCCTGCTGGCCATATAGAATAATCTGCCGGGTCAAGCCTCTCAGCTCCTTTATCTCCGGTGGCTGATTATGAAAATACAGCTTTAAAAAATCAGGATAATAGGAGTAAAGACTGTTGGCAGCTACCAGTGTTTTTTCCTCATTACGTGCCATGATCTGTTCTGTCAGGCTGATCAGCTGTTCTTCAAACCTCTTCATGGTTTCACTCATTGCCCCATCGGATTTGGCAGCAGGCTCGAAACTGTTCCATTGCTCGTTCAGAGTTTCTGCCATGGATTCCAGCTTACTCCAGTCAGGTTCCGGTATGGGCTGCGGGGTTTGTTGGGGTTGCTGTGTCTGCTGCCCTTGCTGCTGCCCTTGCTGCTGCCCTGGCTGTGTGTTCTGCTGCTCCTGGCTCTGCTGCTCACCACCTTGATTATCCTGCTGATTCTCCTGTCCTTGTCCCATCTGCTGCCCTTCCTTCTGCTGCTGAGCCTGCTCCTGCTGATCCTCAGGCTGGCTTTCCCTGGATGGGCTTTTCTCTTCTCTAAGCTGTTTGGCTCGTTTTTCACGGACCTCCTCCAAGTCCTGAATTATGTCATCGGTGACCTTTTCCATCTGCGTCAGTGCTTTGGGAGGGTTTTTTCTTTTTTCTCCTTCGCTTTCCTCCGGAGCAGGCGGGCGTAACAGGTTACAGCTGGCAAGAAACAAAGCTGTTATGATAATTATAAATGATATCCATTTTGTCCCTGGCTTTTTTCCGGTCATACTATCACCTCAAGCATAGTATTGCCACCTGGTTTGCCTTTTATCGTTTGTCATTTCATTATTTTAATATTTTGACTGCATAACCAACCTCTGAAAATAGTTATTTCAACGATGGTTCCATTTTACTTATACAAAAAATTATACTATGGTCTGAGTGCTGCTTTCTCTGCTTCCCACTTAGGGTTTCTTGATAAAAGTTTCAGGCATTCTTCATGCAGATATTCATTGAGTTCTTCAAAAGATTCAACATC
>DURK01000086.1 GCA_012837325.1 Clostridiales bacterium | reverse complement strand
CTGCATAACCAACCTCTGAAAATAGTTATTTCAACGATGGTTCCATTTTACTTATACAAAAAATTATACTATAATAAAAAAATCAGGTTATTTGGATTGAACTGTATTTTTTGACCATTCTCTGTAATGCCGATGTCATTTTACCTAAGATAATTGTTCTGAAATGGAGGCTCCGATCAATGCCAGTCAAGCGAATTTTTGTGGAAAAGAAGAAAGGCTTTCAAGTTGAAGCCAAAGGAGTGTTTGAAGACTTAAAAACCAACCTTGGCATAAAAGGCTTAAGAAAAGTCCGCATTATCAACCGATATGATGTGGAAGGACTTAGCGATGAAGAATATATCCTTGCAAGGGACAACGTATTTTGTGAGCCCCCTGTAGACTGGTTTTATGAAGAAGAACTGCCTGTTGATGACAACCAGCTGGTCTTTGCAATGGAGTATTTACCCGGACAATATGATCAAAGGGCGGATGCAGCTGCTCAATGCATTCAAATACTTACCTGCGGTGAAAGACCGATGGTGAAGACTGCCAAGCTCCTATTGCTGGAAGGAGACATCACTTCTGAAGAATTTGAGAAGATTAAAGGCTATTGCATCAACCCGATTGAGTCCCGGGAAGCTTCCCCTGTAAAACCAGAGAGTCTTGACAGGGATTATGAAGAGGCTGCTGATGTTGAGCTGTTAAAGGGATTTATCGCAATGAATGAGGACGAGCTGTCTGCCTTTTGGAAGGAAATGGAGCTTGCCATGACTCTGGAGGATTTGCAGTTCTGTCAGGAATATTTCCGAGATACAGAGCACCGGGATCCGACGCTGACAGAAATAAAGGTCATTGACACCTATTGGTCCGATCACTGCCGGCATACTACATTTTTGACCAGTTTGCAGAGTGCGGAATTTGAGCAGGGCCCGTACAGCAAAATTCTGCAGTCTGCCTATCAGGTATATCAGCAAGCGAGGAAAGAGGTATATGGGGACAAACCCAAAAATGAATGTCTGATGGACATCGCCACCATCACCATGAAGAAGATGCGAAAGAAAGGCTTGCTCTCTGATCTGGATGAGTCGGATGAAATCAATGCCTGCAGTATAGCCGTGAAGGTGGATGTGGATGGAGAGAAGCAAGACTGGCTGGTGATGTTCAAGAATGAAACCCACAACCATCCTACGGAAATTGAACCCTTCGGTGGTGCGGCAACCTGTCTGGGCGGAGCCATTCGAGATCCTTTATCCGGCAGGTCTTACGTTTATCAGGCCATGCGCATAACAGGCAGTGGTGACCCCAGGGTGCCGGTTGATCAGACCATCCCCGGAAAGCTGCCCCAAAGAAAAATTACCACAGGTGCTGCAGCTGGTTACAGTTCCTATGGAAACCAAATCGGTCTGGCAACAGGGCAGGTAACGGAGATCTATCATCCCGGTTATGTTGCCAAACGCATGGAACTGGGTGCAGTGATTGGAGCAGCTCCGCGGGAAAATGTGATCCGCTCCCAGCCTCTGGCAGGCGACCTTGTGATATTGTTGGGCGGGCGTACAGGGCGGGATGGCTGCGGAGGTGCAACTGGTTCCTCTAAAGCCCATGACGAGGAGTCCTTGTATACCGGTGGCGCAGAGGTACAAAAAGGGAATCCTCCTACAGAACGCAAGATACAAAGATTGTTTCGTAAAGCGGAAATAACACGATTGATTAAGAAATGCAATGATTTTGGAGCCGGAGGTGTTTCTGTGGCTATTGGTGAACTGGCACCAGGGCTGGAGATCAATCTGGATGTCATCCCGAAAAAGTATAAAGGGTTGGACGGAACAGAGCTGGCAATTTCAGAATCCCAGGAACGGATGGCAGTGGTTTTGGCAGCAGACGATGCCCAGACATTCATCCGTGCAGCCCGGGAGGAAAATCTGGAGGCTACCATAGTAGCCGCTGTAACGGATACCAATCGTCTGAGAATGAAGTGGCGGGGCAGCTATATTGTTGATATCAGCCGTGATTTCCTGGATACCAATGGTGTGGAGCAATATGCCGATGTTTTCGTAGCATCTCCTCTGAAAGAAGAAAACTATTTTCAAAAACGGAAAACACAAGAAACAGCATATTTAAAGGAAAATGACAAGGGAAAAGGCTGGATTACCAGATGGCTGTCCAACCTGAAGACGCTGAATGCATGCAGCCAGAGAGGGCTGGTTGAACGCTTTGACAGCACAATAGGGGCCAGTACGATACTGCTGCCCTTTGGCGGAAAATATCAGCTGACGCCGGCGGAAGGTATGGCAGCCAAAATTCCTGTATTGAGCGGGGAAACCAATACCGCTACGCTGATGTCTTATGGCTTTGATCCTGAGATCTCCAGCTGGAGTCCCTTCCACGGCGCAATATATGCTGTGATAGAGGCAGTTGCAAAAATCACTGCCATGGGCGGAGATTACAGAACCATCCGATTAACCCTGCAGGAATATTTTGAGAGGCTGGGCAGCGATCCCAAAAAGTGGGGCAAGCCCTTTGCTGCCTTGCTTGGAGCGCTCTATGCACAGGAAAAGCTGGGGATACCTGCAATTGGCGGTAAGGACAGCATGTCCGGCACCTTTGAAGACTTAACGGTACCCCCTACTCTGACTGCTTTTGCGGTAAACATTGCAGATGCGGAGCAGGTTCTGTCTCCCGAATTTAAGTCGAACAACAGTGCGGTGGTCTTGATTAAGCTGGAACGGGATGAGGTTGATCTGCCAGACTTTGGTTTACTGGATCGCAGTTATACCCGTATTTGGAGCCTCGCCCAGGAAGGAAGAATCAGGGCGGCGCACTCCGTACGAAGGGGAGGAATTGCCGAGACAATCAGCAAAATGTGCCTTGGCAACCGAATTGGTTTTGCATTTGATAAAAGCTTTCCGGAAGATGATTTGTTCCAGCCCCTTTACGGCTCGATTATATTGGAGATTGCGAAGGAAGAAAGGCTTTCTGAGATATTTGAAGGTATCAGCTGGATCCAGCTGGGAGCTACACAGGAGAAGGAAAGCATCTCACTTCAAGGTGAAGAAATCTCTTTGGAGGACGTCTTTCAGGCATGGGATGAACCGTTGGAATCCATATTCCCCACACGGGTGGATGAAGCTCCGGCTGCCCCCAAAGCATTGCTCTACGAAAGACGGAGCAATCACCGGCCTGCTGTTGTTACTGCTTCTCCCAGGGTATTCATTCCTGTCTTCCCGGGAACCAATTGTGAATACGACAGTGCACGTGCATTTGAGAAAGCCGGCGGCAAGCCTGATGTAATGGTGTTCCGAAACCTTACTCCCGCCGAAATAGAGGAGTCCCTCCAGGAAATGGCCAAACGAATCCAAAACGCTCAGATTCTGATGATACCCGGTGGGTTCAGCGGGGGCGACGATCCCGACGGATCAGGCAAGTTTATTGCAGCGGTGTTCCGTAATCCATCTGTAAGGGAAGCAGTAATGGATCTTCTGAAAATCCGTGACGGTCTCATTTTAGGTATCTGCAACGGATTCCAGGCTTTGATCAAGCTGGGTCTGGTTCCCTATGGTGAAATACGCGATTTGGAATGCAATTCCCCCACCTTGACCTTTAATACCATAGGCAGGCATGTGTCCAGAATGGTACAAACTCGTGTAACGTCGGTCCTTTCTCCCTGGCTGTCTCTTTCCAAACCCGGTGAGATCCACACCATCCCTATTTCCCATGGGGAAGGTAGGTTTATTGCTGCTCCTGATCAGCTCCAGGAGTTGGCTGCCAATGGACAGATTGCTACTCAATACGTGGATCCGCAAGGGAATCCAACAGCGGTATTTCCTTTCAACCCGAACGGGTCCCTGGAGGCTGTGGAAGGCATTACCAGTCCGGACGGCAGAGTCTTTGGCAAAATGGGTCATTCCGAACGAATTGGGGCTCATGTAGCGAAAAACATACCTGGTATACAGGAGCAATTGATTTTCCGTTCCGGTGTATCGTATTTCAAGTAAAAAGCATTTTTTCTGCTTTCTGTTGAGAAAGCTGAAAACAGAAATGGTGGAGAATTCAGGATGAATTTATTTGATGTGATAGGGCCTGTCATGACAGGCCCCTCAAGTTCCCATACTGCAGGAGCGGTTCGGATCGGGAACGCAGCCCTGGACTTGTTTGGCAGGAAACCGGATAAAGCAGTGATCCGGCTGTACAATTCCTTTTCAAAAACCGGAAGAGGTCATGGAACAGACAAAGCCCTGATAGCAGGATTGCTGGGTTTTGCGCCAGATAACACCCGAATCCTGTATGCTTTGGAAGAAGCAAAGAAATCAGGCTTAACAGCCGAAGTGGAGTTCGCCGGAGAAGAGCCTGCCTATCACGCAAATACAGCAGAGGTTATCATGTATCATGGGGACGAAAAAATGGATGTGCTGGGGAAGTCCATTGGGGGCGGAAGGATTGTCATAACCCGCGTAGATGGGTATGAAACAGAATACACCGGTGAGTACCATGGATTGATGACCATTCACAATGACGTACCCGGTGTGGTTTCACAGGTAACCGGCAGCTTGGCTGAGGCAGGCGTCAATATTGCATATATGCGTCTTTACCGTGAAAGAGAAGGATCCGAGGTTATGATGATTATAGACACCGATAATCACATTCCGATGGAAATAAAGGAAATCCTCAACAGCCATCCCGAAATAAAAAAGGCAGCAATCCTAAATCAGAATTGAGAGGAAGATAACATGAATCGATCCAGTCTGGAAGAACTGGTCAAGCTGGCCGAAAGAGAGAGCCGCTTTCTGTCTGATTTGATAAAGGAGAGGGAATCCCTTGAAACAGGCCTTTCTATAGCAGAGATCACCCAAACCATGGGACAGATGTATGATATTATGCTGGATAATTATAGACAAGGTGTGGAATCCGACAAGCGTTCAGTCAGCGGGTTAACTGGAGGAGAAGGCTGGCGCTTGAAGAACCAAATCAAAGGGAGGCCCCACGGTGGTATCTATGCAAAAGCAGCAGCTCACGCTATGGGAATTTCCAATATCAATGCTTCCATGGGACGGATCGTCGCTGCACCAACTGCCGGATCCTGCGGCATCATTCCGGGAAGTGTGATTACCCTTGCAATGGAGTATGGGAAAACCCGTGAAGAGGTGGTAAACTCGTTGTTTACTGCGGCCTGTATTGGCAGGATCATTGCAGAAAATGCCAGTCTTTCCGGTGCGGAAGGCGGATGTCAAGCTGAATGCGGCAGTGCAGCTGCTATGGCAGCCGGTGCGGGAGTAGAGCTGTGCGGAGGCACACCTAGACAAGTCAGCAATGCGGTTGCCTTCGCCTTGAAGGCCGTCATGGGTCTGGTTTGTGACCCGGTAGCGGGTCTGGTAGAAAGCCCCTGTATCAAACGAAATGGTTTTGGCGCAGTCCAGGCTCTGTTGGCGATGGATATGGCCTTAGCCGGTATCGACAGCGTCATTCCAGCAGATGAAGTCATATCTGCAATGGATGAAGTCAGTCGTGCCATGCCTGTTTCCATGAAGGAAACAGCAGAAGGGGGCGTAGCTGCTGCACCTACCGGTAAAAGAATCGCGGATTATTTAATGAACTCAGGTGCATATTGTCATAATTAAGATGAAAAGCTTCAGATAAGGATGCTATTCCTCCTCTTGGGAATCATGCAGCTTCAACCACTCCTCATATGCAGCATTCAGGGTGGTTTTTTTCTGATTGTACTGCTGTTGAATATCCAGCATTTTGTCGGCATCCTGGTATAATTCAGGATCATACAGTGTCGTCTCCAGCTCCTGAACTTCTATTTCCAAAGCATGTATGTTTTCTTCCGCAGCCTTCAAAAGCTGTTGAAAAGCCTTTCTTTTTTGTCTTTCCTGACGTTCCTTTCTTCTTTCTTCTTTTTGGGCGGTTCTGGTTTTTTCAGCCGGTTCCTGTTCGCTCAGCGCTAACAGCAGCTCCTGGCTTTTCTTCTTTTCCAAGTAGTCGTTATAGTTTCCTTGATACTCCGTAACACCGTTTTCTTCAAACTCCAATATCCGATCTACGATCTTATTCAGAAAATAACGATCATGGGAGATGATCAGCATGGTACCGGTATAATCAGCCAGGGATTCCTCCAAAACCTCCTTTGATGCCATGTCCAGGTGGTTTGTCGGTTCATCCAGCAAGAGAAAGTTGTTGCCGGCCAACATCAGCTTGGACAGCATGACTCTTCCTCTTTCACCTCCGCTCAATTGATGGATGGGTTTGTACACATCATCTCCCCGGAAAAGAAACAATGCCAAGGTGCTGCGGATTTGTGTTTCGGATAAAAGAGGAAAGACATCCCACAGTTCGTTTATCACGCTTTTTTCTGGAGTAAGACTGCTCTGCTCCTGATCATAATAACCAATATCCACGCCTGTACCATAATGGATGCTGCCTGCAGAAGGTTGTAATTTTCCAAGGAGAATTCGGAACAATGTGGTTTTTCCTACGCCGTTGGGACCGATTATGCCCACCCGGTCTCCCTTTTCCAAAGAGAATGAGACATTCTCAAATAGGCTTCTGCTGTCAAAGGACATACCCAGGCCTTCTACCCGTAAAACATCATTACCAGAATGCTTGTTAACGTGGAAGGACATCCTGACGTCTTGTGTACCGACTGGTTTGTCTACCCGTTCAAGCTTATTCAGAGCTCTCTGCCTGCTCTCGGCGGCTCTGATGCTTTTTTCCCGGTTGAAGGAACGAAACCGCTGTATGATTTCCTCCTGCCGCCGAATTTCCTTTTGCTGCTGCCTGTATTCCTTCAACTGAATTTCCCGGTTCTGTTGTTTCCTTTTATGATATTCCGAATAATTTCCCTGATACAGACAGCCATTTCGGTTTTCAATTTCCAGAATACAGTCGCATAGGCTGTCCAAAAAGAAACGATCGTGGGATATGATGAAAATTGTGCCCGGATAGTCCTTCAGAGACCCTTCCAGCCATTGAACAGACTCCAGATCCAGGTGGTTGGTAGGTTCATCCAGCAGCAACAGGCTGGGTTTTTCCAATAACAGCTTGGCCAGGGCAACCCTGGTCTTCTGACCCCCGCTGAGCTGCCAGATGGGCTGATGAAATTCTTCTAAGGAAAAGCCCAGCCCTGTCAAAACACCTCTCATAAGACTTTGATAGATGTATCCACTCTTTTCATCAAATTGTTCCAATAATGTGCCGTATTCTTCTGTTAACTCCTGATACTCAGGATTTTGTGCATCGGAGTGCACCGAGATCTTTTGCTCCAAAAACCGGATGCGTTTTTCCATTTCCAATACCGGTGCAAATACGGTTAACATCTCTTCCCATACGGTATTGGAGGAGGAGACGACCTCATTTTGCTTTAGGCAACCAATCGTCGTATCTTTGGCAAGATACAGGGAGCCTTCATCACTGGACAGTTCACCGGTTATTAGCTTGAACAGTGTTGTCTTGCCTGCTCCGTTGGAGCCTACAATACCCAAACAGCTTCCGGCTTTTACCGAAAAAGAGAGCTGATCCAAAACAGGATTGATTCCAAATGACTTCGATAACTTTTCACAAGAAAATAATATCATGGTGTTCTCCTTTGGTTGCTATACAAGCTATTTTATCAGAAACGAGACGTAAAAAAAAGCATACGCTGCGATTGCATGGAGGTTTGTGTAAGTTTATCAGGGAAAAGAATAGATGTATATGAAAAATATGTATAAATCTGTTATAATAAAAACAAATGACATATCTATTTTTTAACAACCTATTACTATAAATAAAACAAAGGGAGGAATGACATGAGGAAATATGTGTGTATCGTCTGCGGGTATGTTTACGACGAGGCAAAAGGCATACCCGAAGCCGGGATAGCACCGGGCACCCGATGGGAGGATCTTCCGGATGATTGGGCTTGCCCTCTTTGCGGTGCAACGAAGGCAGAATTTATGTTACAGGATGATCATACCGAAACAGCCCAGGAAAAATCATTGCCCCCGATGGAAACAGCAGCAGACATGAAGGAGCTGACTCCATTGGAAATGAGTGCACTTTGCACCAATTTGGCTCGCGGCTGTGAAAAACAGTACAAGCATGAGGAGGCAGCACTCTTTGCTGAGTTGGGCGGATATTTCAAGGCAGTATCACCTCCATCCAAAGATCCCAGCTTCGACAAATTAATGGAGTTGATTGACAACGATCTCGAAAGAGGGATTCCAAATGCCAAGGCCGCCTCTGCTGACGCTGAAGATCGAGGTGCAATGCGCGCTCTGGTTTGGAGTGAAAAGGCAACTCGTATTTTAAAGTCCCTTTTGAATCGCTATAAAAGAGAGGGCGAGGCCATGCTGGAAAACACAGGCGTATATGTTTGCACCATTTGCGGGTTTATTTATGTTGGAGACAAGCTGCCGGAGGTCTGCCCAGTTTGTAAGGTTCCAAACTGGAAATTTGAAAAGGTGGAAGGAGGCTATGCCCGTGTCTGAGAAATACGCTGTAAGAAACATTCGCTTGTGTACCAAGGACTGCTTGTGTCTTTATGTCTGCCCAACTGGTGCGACAGACACAGAGAACAGCATCATTGACGTTTCCAAATGCATTGGCTGCGGAGACTGTGCAGATGCCTGTCCTTCCGGAGCGATTTCCATGGTGCCGGTGGAGTATCCGGTGCAGCAGCCTAAAACCGATGGAGTACTGAATACGATGAACCAGCTGCTGCGAAGCAAATCTGAGCAGGAAAGCATAGCTGCCGGACTGCCGGGCAGACTGGCCAAAGCCATCGAAAAATCCAACCGTATTATGGCGGAAGACATTAACCGGGAAGCAGGGTATATGCTGCCTCAAAGTCAAAATACAAAGGACTTCCTCCAATCCCTTTTAGACAATGAGCAGCCAGATGGCTTTCCTGCAGAAGTCGTTCAGAAGCTGCTGGACAACCTAAAGAAATACAAAATGAAAAAAGAGGAGAATCCGACCATGAAAGAGAATAAATATGCTGGAACAAAGACAGAAAAAAATCTGTTGGAAGCATTTGCAGGTGAAAGTCAGGCAAGGAACAAGTATACATATTTCGCAAACATCGCTCAAAAAGAAGGCTATGACCAGATAGCTGAGCTTTTCCTGAAGACAGCCAGAAATGAGCAGGAGCATGCTCGTATATGGTTTGAAGAGTTGGGTGGCCTTGGCGATACAGCAAAAAACCTTCTGCAGGCAGCAGAAGGGGAGAATTATGAATGGACAGACATGTATGATCGTTTTGCAAAGGATGCTGAAGAAGAGGGCTTCAAAGAGCTGGCTGCAAGGTTCCGCAGAGTTGCTGCAATTGAAAAAGCCCATGAAGAGCGTTATCGGGCATTATTGAATAATGTAGAGATGCAGAAGGTTTTTGAAAAAGGCGAGGAAACCATGTGGGAATGCAGAGTCTGTGGTCACCTGGTTATGGGCAAGAAGGCACCGGTCGTATGTCCGGTATGCAAATATGAACAAGCCTACTTTGAAGTTCGAAAAGAGAACTACTAATCCGGGTTTATTGTACCGGGTAATCATGACAGCTATTGTCATGGAATAAAGCTTTTTGCCATCAATGAAATGAAAAGCACTTGCACGGTCAATTCCTGCAAGTGCTTTTTTAAAAATAATTCCCGATTATTTTCCGGAAGATATCAAGTTAACGGTTTGTTTAACAGGGTATCAATTTAAGTGATAACAGGTCTCAGCCTGACAGGTCTTCATTTTAGGTAAAACGACAGCATTACAGCTTTCGGGAATAGGAGAGGATTATCATAGCCAAATATAACTTTGATGAGATAATAGACAGAAGGGGCACCAATTCGATCAAGTATGATCTGATGGCAGAGTTGGGGATGCCTGGAGACGTGCTCCCCATGTGGGTGGCAGATATGGATTTTAGGTCCCCGCCAGCGGTCACGGAAGCCATAATCAAAGCAGGACAGCATGGAATATTTGGTTATTCCAAGAGCAGAGCCGATTACTTTGAGGCAGTATATAATTGGTTTGACAGGAGATTTCGCTGGAAGACAGAGCAAGCATGGCTGGTTAAAACTCCCGGTGTTGTGTTTGCCGCTGCTGCTGCCATTCGTGCACTGACTGAACCCGGTGACGGAGTTTTGATACAACCGCCGGTATATTACCCGTTTTCAAGACTGGTCAATGCAAACCAACGCAGACTGGTGAACAATCCGCTCATTTACGAAAAAGGCAGTTACCGAATCGATTTTGAGGATTTCGAAGCTAAAATCATTGAAAACAAGGCTAAATTATACATTCTCTGCAACCCTCATAATCCGGTCAGCAGGGTATGGACAAGGGAAGAACTTATCAGGCTCGGAGATATTTGCGTTCGGCATGGTGTAACCATTGTTTCGGATGAGATACACTGCGATTTTATCTATCCCGGCCATCACCATCATGTTTTTGCCAGCCTTAAAGATGAGTTTTTAGATCATACCATTACCTGTACTGCTCCAAGCAAGACATTTAACCTTGCAGGTCTACAGGCTGCCAATATTTTTATTGCAAACAAAGACATGAGAAAAGAATATCAGGAGGAAATAAAGAGAACCGGTTACAGCCAGATCAATATGGCGGCAGCGGCTGCTTGCCAGGCGGCATACAGCTGCGGCAGCGACTGGTTGGATGAGCTTATTCTATATCTAGATGAGAGCATCGCCTATGTAAAAAATTTTCTAGCTGATGAAATACCGCAAATACAATTAACTGAGCCCCAAGGTACCTATTTGATTTGGTTGGATTTCAATAAGTTTGGTTTATCGGAGGAGGAGCGGGAAGATATTATTTTAAATAAAGCCAAATTGTGGCTGAATAAAGGTACCATGTTTGGCGTCGAAGGCAGAGGTTTCGAACGAATGAATATAGCTTGCCCGAGAGCTGTTCTTAAAAAGGCATTGACACAGCTGGCGGAAGCGTTCAGAGGGCAAGACGGTATCGTTTGAGACATATAGCAGGTGCTGAATGCGAAGAGTAGATAGGAGAAGCATACATATTTAAGCCGGATTACGGCAAAGTTATGGGACAGGAATTGTCAGAGGATAAAGCCTTTTAATCAAAAGAAAACGACCCAATAAAATGAAGGCGGTTTTTGCTGGATGTATTCCATCTTACTTGCCATTATATACTTGGCCTTTATCAGCCTGGGCCTCCCGGATTCACTGCTTGGTGCAGCTTGGCCGGTTATGCATGAGCAATTGGATGCACCTATTGCTTACGCAGGAATATTGTCAATGATTATTTCCGGCGGTACGATTGTCTCCAGTCTCCTGGCTGATCGATTGATAAGAAAACTCGGGACCGGACTGGTAACAGCAATCAGTATTTTGATGACCGCTATGGCATTGCTTGGATTTTCCACATCAGACTCTTTTGTCAAGCTCTGCTTATGGGCTGTTCCATACGGGTTAGGTGCAGGTGCAGTGGATGCAGCCTTGAATAACTACATAGCCTTGCATTATGCCTCCCGGCATATGAGCTGGCTGCATTGCTTCTGGGGAGTCGGAGCTGCCTTCAGCCCTTACATCATGGGATTTCATTTGACAAGGGGATACGGATGGCACAGTGGTTATCGGTTTGTTGCCATAATACAGTTTATATTAGCTGCTATCGTAATAGCAAGCCTTCCGCTATGGAACAGAAGAAATACGTCTGCGTGGGGCATTGAGACTCCAATTGAAGCCCCCAGTCTGGCGCAAGCCTTCAACATAAAGGGTGTCAAGCTCATACTTCTTGTCTTCTTATGCTATTGTACGGTTGAATCAACAACAGGTTTGTGGGCAAGCAGTTATCTTGTTGAGTTTAGAGGCATTGATTCACTAGTTGCTGCCACATTTGCATCTTTCTTTTACCTGGGGATAACATTTGGACGCTTTCTAAACGGTTTCATTGCCGATCGAATCAAGGATAGGTATCTTATTCGATGGGGTATGATCCTGATTCTCAGCGGAATTGTTTTGGTCGGGCTTCCCATTGACAATCATATTCCGGCT
>DURK01000085.1 GCA_012837325.1 Clostridiales bacterium | reverse complement strand
TTCTTCAGATTCCCCTTGTGCAGAGTCTTGATATGCTTCATACCCCAATCTCCCTCTCTTATTACAAATTCCTCCTGATTATACCATAGAATCTGCCATATGAAAAGGGTTTCAGCCGATATTTGTGCCAACCGTGAAATTCAGGGATAATGATTAACGGATGTTAATTCCAATGGCACCGCCTGCTGCGCCGACAACGATCGCCATCAGCGTATCAGAAAGCAGAATCCGGTCAAATGCAAACTGTGCTCCTGATATCACTCCAATCAGGGAAACCAGTACCACATAACAAATGCCGGTCGCTGCGCCTTTCAACCAGCCTTTGTTTGCCGACTTTCTGGCAGCGTATGCCCCTCCTGCT
Organism: Clostridiales bacterium; assembly: GCA_012837325.1. Taxonomy (GTDB): domain Bacteria; phylum Bacillota; class Clostridia; order Caldicoprobacterales; family DTU083; genus DURK01. The sequence goes on along the minus strand of DURK01000085.1, from coordinate 1,968 downwards.
GCGATGCTCAATATCCTGACCACCTGAACGACAGGCCGGATGATGGTTTCTGATAAGCTGGACAATTGCATGACAAATGCAAACAGGATGATAAAAAACAATGTTATCATCACTGCGAAAACAGACCCCTTGGAAACCAGCAATGTATTCTGCAGAAAAGAGATTTCGTCCTGTTTCGCAGTAACCCTCCGACCTTTCTTCATCCTCTCCCAACTCCCTTTATGCATCTTATTCCAAACATATGCAAAAGGAAGTTTCGATATGACAAACTCTCGGAGGAATTGCATTGGAAAACCGGGTTCGAAAACAAAAAAAGCTGGTTTCTTGGGGAAACTCAGCCTTTTTCATTCAGTCGGAAACAGGTCTGTCAACGTTTCGAATCGCCCAGCGTTCAAAGACCAGCTTAACCTTGTCCGTACCTACTTCAATTGTAATGATATCATCTTTGATTGCTACAACCTTACCGCAAACCCCGCCGATGGTGGTAATATTGTCACCAACTGTAACGGAAGCTAACATTTCCCTGTTTTCCTTTTCCTTTTTCCTTTGCGGACGAATCAATAAGAAGTAGAAAACAACAATCATCAATATAAATGGTGCGATACTTGTAAGCATGGCACCGATTCCGCCAGCTCCTTCTGTGCCGCTTGCTGCTGCTTGTGCTGCCAATAGCATTTCGTTCCCTCCTTTTTTGCGTATAGTACTATATTAAACGGTTTGTCCCGTAAATTCAAGGAGTATTATTGAAGAATTTTCACTCATAACCATACTTTGCATAAAACTCATTGCAAAACTCTATCAAGCGCTCCTCCCATATCGCCTCTCGAACCTGTTCCATCAGGCGAATCAAGAATCTGAGGTTATGAATGGACGTCAGAACAGATGCCAGAATCTCATTGGCCTTGATCAGGTGGCGGATATAAGCACGGGTAAAATTCTTACAGGCATAGCAGTCACATTCCGGATCCAGAGGAGAAAAGTCCCTTTCATAGACTGCGTTTCTGACAACCACCTTGCCATGGCTGGTAAGGACGGTTCCATTTCTGGCAATGCGGGTAGGCAGAACACAGTCAAACATATCGACCCCTCGCAGAGCCCCTTCCAAAAGACAATCCGGCGAACCGACACCCATCAGATATCTTGGTTTGTTCTGCGGCATCAATGGAACGGTGCAATCCAGCATCTCGTACATCACAGATTTGGGCTCACCTACGCTGAGTCCTCCAATGGCATAGCCAGGCAGATCGTTAGCCAATATGTTTTCTGCACTCATCTTACGAAGATCGGCGTACATGCTGCCTTGAATAATGCCAAACAGGGCCTGATCCTCCCTGCGATTTGCCTGAATACAACGCTTCAGCCAACGGGAAGTTCTCTCAGCTGAGCGCTTGGCATAATCATAGTCAGCAGGGTAAGGGGTACATTCATCAAAAGCCATGATAATATCAGCTCCGAGGGCATTTTGTATTTCCATGACTCTTTCCGGAGACAGAAAATGGCTGGATCCGTCCAGATGGGATCGGAAGGTGACCCCCTCTTCTTTGATGTTTCGAAGATCAGCCAGGCTGAACACCTGAAAGCCGCCGCTGTCGGTTAGAATAGGGCCCTTCCAGTTCATAAACCGATGCAGGCCTCCCGCCTCCTTGACCAGTTTGTGTCCCGGCCGGATATATAGATGATAGGTGTTGGCAAGAATCGTCTGAGCCTGTATTTCCTCCAAATTCTTTGGGGTAACCGCTTTCACTGTGGCCTGGGTTCCCACCGGCATAAAGATCGGAGTATCAAAGCTGCCATGAGGTGTGTGAAATTTTCCAATCCGTGCCTTGGATCTGGGATCCTGCTTTATCAATTCAAATTCAAACATATTTCCTCCATTGTATCCTTGTTATTCAGGGGTCATTTTTACAAAGTTTTTGAGAACTGTCCCCACTAGGTGTTGGTGATGAACATGGCGTCGCCGAAGCTGAA
>DURK01000084.1 GCA_012837325.1 Clostridiales bacterium | reverse complement strand
TATTTTGGACTTGACTAAATTATTGGCTCTGTTAACTAAGTATGAAGAAATGAGACTTGAACGCTCCTTTCTGGGAGGTAATGGTTGTTTGGCAATTTCCATTATACCAGAGGCGTTTCAGGTCTCATTTTTATTATTAAGTTAACAGAACAAAATTATTAAGAAGGAGTTTTTTATGAAAAATTATTCAACAATGATATTGCGTCTGGCTATCATTCTTGCAGCGTTTATCGTACTTGCTATATGCGGTGGTGCTGCATGGCAGGCTATTAATATGAATCCCTCATCAGACTATTTAATCTTGTCACATGTCTTGCTTGCTGGCACTTGCCTGGCGGCTGTACCATGCTATATTGCACTGTATCAGTCTTATAAACTCTTAGGCTATATTGATGCTGGCAGTGTTTTCTCTGATTTGTCAGTAAAGGCGTTGAAGCTCATTATGCGCTCTGCCTTTGTAGAATTCCTTATTTGTACCCTGGGAGGATTACCTTTCTTCTATGTATTGGCTGAGAAAGAGGATGCACCGGGTTTGGTTGTCATCGGCATGGCAATAGCAGGCGTTGCATTTGTAATTTTTGTTTTCGCTTCTGTCCTTAACCGGCTTTTGCATGATGCCATTGCCCTGAAATCTGAAAACGATTTAACGATTTGAGGTGATTGAAACATGCCGATCATAGTGAATGTTGATGTTATGCTTGCTAAAAGAAAAATGAGTGTTACAGAGCTTTCAGAAAAAATAGGAATAACAATGTCAAACATTTCCATTTTAAAAAATGGAAAGGCTAAGGCGATACGTTTTTCGACTCTTGAAGCAATTTGCAAAGCTTTGGACTGCCAGCCGGGTGATATTTTGGAATACAGAAGTAATGAAGTCATAATTGAGTAAGAAAAACCGGCTTTATTGCTCCCCACTTTATCTAGATTTCTTGCACTTGGATGTCCATATAAGCGAAGCCTCCCAACTCTGATGTTAGGAGGCGCTTTCATTTCTAACCACTATGTGATTAGCAGTTATGTAATACTTAATCAAATTTTGGATTCTATTATAAAGCAGCTGCCCCTCCATCAATCGAAATGACTGCTCCATGAATATAGGAAGATTCATCGCTTAACAGGAAGCAAACTACATCGGCCACTTCATGAGGTTGTCCTAATCTGCCCATTGGGACGGCTTCAGCCATTTTCTCAATCGCTTCTTTGGGGTATGCTTTTACCATGGGTGTTTCATTTGTGCCCGGAGCAATCGCATTAATTCTGATATTTTCCCTTCCGTATTCTCCGGCAATGGCCTTTGTCAGTCCGATTACTGCATGTTTTGTTGCCGAATATACACCTAAGGTAGGTATTCCAACCAGACCGCCCAGTGAAGCCGTATTAACAATTACTCCTCCTCCGGTTTTAAGCATCTCACTGATTACAAGCTTTAACCCATAAAATGCACCCTTAAGGTTTACGTCAACAATATGATTGAATTCCTCTACAGAGCATTCTACAGTACGCACTCCAGAACCAGAAATCCCTGCATTGTTGAAAAATAAATCAATCTTTCCAAAGGAGTCAATTGTTTGGGCAACATACTTTTCCACATCCTCAACCTTACTAACATCGGCTTGAATGAAAATAGCATCACTGCCCGATTCTTTGCATAGCCGAACTGTATCTTCACCATGTTCTCTCGATATATCTACAACTGAAATATTTGTTCCTTTCTTAGCCAATTTGAGTGCTACTTCTCTTCCAAAGCCGCTGCCGCCGCCTGTAATAACAGCCGTTTTCCTTTGCATATAAAACACTCCTTGTAAATTATCTTTGATAGAGATAATATACCCAAAAAAATCCTTTCAGCAACGAGAAATATGTGAATAAAAAGCAGCCGCAGCCAACCAGCTTATACACCCACGTTCACCAGTCGACTTTATTTTCCTCATTCATCATGATGCTGATGTTCATGACAAACAGAACCAGTAGATTTGAGGGACCCCTCCAGATACGCTTCAGCTGCTGCTTTAGCATCACCTCTTGCCCCCATAATAACCTCGATGTTTCTTTCATTAAAAATCTCCACCGCACCTCCTCCCATGCCACCGCTGATGATGACATTTACACCACGATCGGCAAGAAAATTAGGCAGGAATCCGGGTCTATGCCCTGGGTTTGGGATGGTTTCACTTTTAACAATTTTATTGCTTTCTGTGTTAAAAATCATAAACCCTTCACAATGTCCAAAGTGTCCGGTCACCATTCCATTTTCGCTTGCTACAGCAATTTTTTTCATCTTACTTTCCCTCCACGTTTTCTAATGTTTTTGCAGCCGGTTCAAGCCAATTGCCATCGAAAAGCTCTATCATACCCTTGTCACACGCAGCTGAAATTTTGGGGTCGATAGGTAACTTAGCAAGAACCTTTAAACGATGTTTATTCGCAATTTCGTCAATGTGGCTTTCGCCAAAAATCTGATAGTCCCGGCCGTTATCGGGACATTTAAAATAGGACATGTTTTCCACCAGACCGATAATGGGTATTTTCATCATTTCGGCCATTTTAACCGCTTTTGATACAATCATGGATACAAGCTCCTGGGGTGAAGTCACAACAAGTATCCCATCCACAGCAATAGATTGAAATACCGTAAGCGGAACATCCCCGGTGCCCGGGGGCATATCAATAAACATGAAGTCCACATTACTCCATATCACATCTGTCCAGAACTGCTTTACCATGTTACCGATTATAGGTCCTCTCCACACAACCGGATCGGTATCATTCTCTAAGAGCAAGTTGATAGACATAATATCAATACCTGTCTTCGTTTTAACGGGAAAAAGACCAATATCACTGCCTGAGGCTTTTTCCCTGATCCCAAAGGCTTTTGGGATGGAAGGCCCGGTAATGTCTGCGTCCAGAATAGCTGTATGATAACCCATCCGATTCATGGTAACTGCAAGCATGGAGGTTACCAGCGATTTGCCAACCCCTCCCTTGCCGCTGACAATGCCTATAACCTTTTTGATGCTGCTCAGCTCATGTGGTTTCTCGGATAAATCACTTTGCTTTTCATCTCTTTCTACACAGTGCTCCGAGCAACTGCTGCAGTTTTGATTGCAATTTTCACTCATAATCTTAGCTCCTTTATTAGATTGTTATTTTACTGCCTTCTGACAGGTAATTAACAGGATTGTCCGTGGCAGCCATGAGTCTGTTAGATGGTTCTATGTTTGTATTTTCCTTTCATGTTTTGTAATCATGACCTCTGTCCATCCCATTCTTCAAACAGCAATTTCATTGTCTTTTCATAAACTGATTTCACTGCTGTACCTGATGCACATTCCATGTCAACGATTATCTGCCCTCTATTAATTGCTTTGATTGCATCCGGATCAAAGGGAATCCTTCCCATATATGCCAGCCCTTGCTCTGTACAGAAGTTTTCTATTTTTTTTGTGATCTGTTTATTTGTGTCAAATTTATTGATACATACCGCTGTCTTAACTCCAAACTTCGCCGCTGTATTTATAATCCGCTCCATATCACTAATTCCTGATATGGAAGGTTCAGCCACAAGCAAAACCATATCTACACCACTTAAGGACGCTATAACCGGACAGCCTATTCCCGGAGAACCGTCGATGATTGCACACTCTGCATCAGCGGCTGCAGCCTTCATTTGTTTTTTCACCTCAGTGACCAACATTCCAGAGGTACCGCTGCCCATTTTTAGCTGTGCAGTTGAGAAAACTTCTCCTTCACCCTTATATAACATCAACTCACCAGCAACAGCTGGTTTTAAAGTAACAGCTCCTGCTGGACAAACAAGCTCACAAACTCCACAGCCTTCACAGGCAAAAGGATCTACTATGTATTTTCCATCTGTTGAAATGGCACCAAATCGGCAGTGCTGCCTGCATTGATCACACGCTGTACACCATTCTGTATTGATCTCCGATTTTGGCAAACCATAATAATCCCTTGTCCTTGGCCGGGAGACTAGTTTTGTTATGAGATGCAGGTTGGGTGCATCTACGTCACAATCTGCATATGCCTCAGCCTTTGAAAGCCTGATAAAAGCACTGGCTATTGTAGTTTTCCCAGTACCCCCTTTACCGCTTAGAATTAGAAGCTGCTTCATGCTGCACCTCCCTCTTCACAGTTTCCAGCAAAGAAGAAAAAATCGTTCTATATCCTTCACTTTTCCTAACAGCAATTTCTGCATTTGAATTTAATTTTCCAAGCTCGTGATCAAATGGAATTCGGCCTAAAATCTGAATACCTTTCTCCAGGCAGAATTTCTCCGATGGATTTTCACCGTCAAGGCCAAGGCACTTGTTAAGAACCACTCCAAATGGCTTTTTAAATAATCTGACCAATTCATATACCATATCAAGATTATGAACTCCAAACAATGTAGGTTCAGCTACTAGTACACAGTAGTCTGCACCCTTGATGCTTTCCATAACGATACAGGCACTTCCGGGAGGACAGTCGATAAATGTGATCTTTTCTGTTTCATGTTTGTTCTCATCAAGCAGCTTCTTTATGATTGGTATACCCGAAGGTTCACCGGTGTTCAATATTCCTGTGTATACCGTTACCTCTTCCGAAGCCCCTTTTTGAACCTTGCCAATGATCTTTTCTTTCTCCGCTAATGCTTTCTCAGGGCAAAGCAAGATACAACCGCCGCAAGAATGGCATATATCCTCAAATACCATCAGTTGGTTTTTTATAAAAGCAAGAGCATTAAACCTGCAAAAGTCAACACACTTTCGACATCCGCTGCATAGCTTGCCATCCACCTTTGGAATCCGTATATGCACTTCTTCTTCCTGAATATTTTCGGGCTTAAAAAACAGGTAACCATTTGGTTCTTCAACATCGCAATCTAAATAGGTCGACGCTTCCGCTGCTGCAGCTAAGTTAACCGATACCAGCGTTTTCCCTGTGCCGCCCTTGCCGCTCAGCACTGCTATCCTCAATCTAATTCCCCCCGCGGCCATGAAAGCCTGGATGAATTTCATCGAGTAAGGACAGCCTTCCGCTGGATAAATCATCAATATTTTTCTTAACGGAAATATCTCTTGTTTTATATATTTTAATACCAGCTAACTTTAGCACATTCGCTGCATTTTCTCCACATCGTGGGGTCAGCAAGGTACCTGCTTCATTATCCACTATTATTTGTGCTGCCTTAATTCCTGCTCCGCCTTTATTTGCTGCCGCACTGTTATCAAGAAAAACACTTTCCTTGGTTTCAGTATCATAAATGAGGAAGCAGGGAGCTCGTCCAAAGGATACACATACATTCGACTCCAGACTTTTCTCATCTACGGGAATTGCTATTTTCATAAGAATCCTCCATTCTATTTAATAATCATTGATTGGATCAGGCAAGGCACTAACACCTGTCACCTTCATCACTGCCTGCATAGAGCCATCCACGCCGATGCCTGTGACAACCTCGCCCACATCCATTTCCGAATCCTTCACATAGCCGGTATTCGCCGCCTTCTATCAAGAGTACCCTGCCATTTACTAACGACTGAGCCAACTTTTTTCTCGCTTCAGCGTAAATGCCTTGAACAGTTGTACGTGCGACATTCATCTGTCTGGCGCATTCCTCTTGCGTAAAACCTTCCAAATCAATAAGCCTAATCGCTTCATACTCATCTACGGTCATCCTGACGCAGTTCTCGTTACCTGAATTTTGATCAAGAGGACCAAACTTATTGCTTTCAGGCAGGCTGCATACTTTTCTCCATTTCACTGGTCTTGGCATGTTCTAATCACCTCAATTCTAATCCCAAACATCATCTTATTATATTATGCGAATAAGGCAGGCAGTGCCTGCCTTTCGTTTTACGACAGGACTAATTGTCTAATTCTCCCAGACGCTTTTTTACATCATCAAGCTGATTTTCAAGGAGTTCAGCCTGTCTTTTCAGAAATTCCTTTTCATCAGCACCCGACGCAAAATAGGTTCCGTTTATATTGTGGTAACCGAAGCGCGCCCATCCTGGTAAGCCAGCAGCATAAAACATTCGCTTAAAGCCTCTCCCTCGGCCGAATCCATAACCGATCGGATTTGCATAACCCGGAGCAGCAAAGCCTCCGCAAAAGCCCGCACCTCGTCCTGTCATAGGACCCATTCCCATAGGTCCGGTTCCATCTCTGCCTGGCATAATTTTCACCACCTTTCCTTTTGAACTCGTGTTTTTGTTGTCTCCCCTCGGCATACCATTCACCCTGAATAATTGACATATGTCACTTACATCTTATATTATATCTGATTTATGACATATGTCAACAACTAATCAAAAAATATGCTAATCAAGAAGTTTTCTTCCCAATTAGCATCACCCTGATTACAAACCAACAGGCTGCTTACATATTGGTAATTTTATTAAGTCATTTGATAAGAATTGGTAATGCAGTATCAGGTTTAGTGGTCTTTTATTAATGCAACTCGATAAGGAAATAATTCTGCCTTCATGATTCCTTCTGCAACTGCTGGGTCATTCTTCATTATGAATATCGCTTCCTCTTCTGAATCAGC
>DURK01000008.1 GCA_012837325.1 Clostridiales bacterium | reverse complement strand
CCATCACCATTGACATCTCCGTATATAACCAGAGGATATTCCTTATATACAGCACCCGCTATGTTGACCAGCTCCAGAGTGTCGCCTGTTGCAACGATGCCCGAGGTCTTTCTGCTGCCAGCTGAGGTCAACCTGACCGTTCCATTTGTCACAGACAGGTTGGAAAGGAACTTTTCTACAGACAGGTTGGCAGATAACCCAGTTATCATATTCGAACCAATATGATATGCACTGCTGGTAAGAGTGGGAGCATCCGTGCCGCCGATTATCTGTGTGCCTTCAAAATAGAAAGCCAGAATTTCCCTGTAAGACATATTGTATTTACTTGCCATGGTCTGGGCTCCCCGCTGACTCATTCCGATACCGTGGCCATATCGGCCATTTGTTACATAATAGCCTCCTTCACTGTCGGCCTGCTCCACACCCCGCATTCGCAGGCTGGCATCAAGGTAGTCATGAGACATGCTGTAACTGCTGCCTGACTTCTTCATCAGTTCCAGGACTACATCTACTTGCTTTGGCTTCCCGGTCAATTCGGATGAACCTGTCTTTATGTAATCTACCGTGGCAGTGACATTTGCAGTGACATAATTTCTGCTGCCTGTGCCCGGCCATCTCTCCTGGCCATTTTCCAGCTTGTCTACAGTAATAATCTTGATATCGGTTGCTGAGGCGGTCTCTGCCTTAAGAAGGTTGTAAACCCTGTTCTGGATGTCGTTCAATACGCTGTTTACGTATGAATAATTCGCATCGCTTGTAATTTTCTCGCTGTAGCTTTTGCTGATGTATGCTTCCTTGCCCTCAAACTCAATCTTATTCCAATCGCCTGTTTCACCCAGCCATTTGAAAACGGTATTGTTCGTCGCTTTCCCGACTATGGAATAGCTGGTTCCCGGTCCGCTTCTGATGTTTACATTGGTTGAAACATTGACTACTTTAACACATTCACCGGATAAGGGCTGGGGTTCTCTGGGTACAAATATTTTTTGATAACGGCTGCTGGGATTTTCAAGGTCATAGGGGTCATCCTTTTGGACAAGATAGGGATACTCCTTGTTTTTTGCACTGCCGCCGCCAAACATGTTGCCGGGAAGCTCGGTCTGCCCGCCGTTGGAGGCGGAATAATAGGTGGGAACAACCTTGTTGTTATAGCTGAGTACTTCGCCGGCTGTAGAATCAACTGCCAGGATCACATTCTGATAGGAGGGATTGTAGCCCTTATATACCTGGTGGCTGGCTGTGTCCCCTATGTCATAGCTCCCGGAAGACGACATGGCTGCAACAGCATAGCTTCTGGCACAGACTGCCTGTACCTTCAGTGCTTCCAGGGGAAAGCTGTTGCTCATTTCATATGCTACTACCCCATAAAGATATTGCTCCAGAGGTATGTGGTTTACAGCTCTCAGTTCCCCTGAATTCACAGTAAACACAAAATCACCCAGGTAATTTATATTACCGTGTGTAGTGCCTTTAATGGTCAGGTGGTTGTTGCCGCTGCCTGTATACTGCCCTCGTACAAAGGTAAGGGTTTTGCCAATAACCTTGTCAATACCGGCCCCTTGCAGCCTGACATTGCTGGTCCCGGAAACAGACACGGTATAGGAGCCTCGGGGAATGGAAAGAGCGGGATCCTCTTTGATTGTGTATTCTCCATCCACAACAATACCAATAGATGTTCCACCTACTGTAATTTTTACTCGAATGATGCTGTTTGATGAAGCAAATGCACGATGATAACGAACAGTACCAGTTAAAAGAAGAACACCTATGATCAGCAATAATAAAACCTTTTTCTTCATTTCTCCTTAAAAGCCCCTTTGATCATTAAATCCATGACAACAAAATATATGTTCGTAATAATTATATAATACATTTGTGAAAAATGACATATAAATAATGAATTTGTCACATAAAAATGCCATGCAACTTTTTCCATTTAAAAAACCTGCTCCTTTTGCAGAAGCAGGTTGTGATTATAATAAATGATTTTAATTGCACTTAATGTCGTATTTCGGTATTGCCAAAAACGGTATTGACCTCCAGAGTAAAATCAGCCTGTCCTTTACTTTGTGGATCGGATAAATAGCTGCGGTCTCCAAATGACAAGCTGCTGCCATCCGGCAGTTCGGTTGAGGAAAAAACAGAATTGGCTTCTATTTTCACGGCAGCATCTTTGGGAAGAATAATCTTGGTTGATCCAAACACGGTATTTACCTCTATCTTTTTCGCCATTTGCTCCAATTCAGCATCTGAAAAATCCAGGGTTCCCTGACCGAATACGATGTTATAATCTTTACTGCTTGACTCAATCTTCAGACTGCCTTCATTCAAGATGATATTTGACGAATCCTTGTAGCCCGCCCCGCCAATGAGAATGGACAGGCCGAGAGACACCAAAAACAAACCGATCAGCACCCGCAGGGTGGGAACGTTCCAATGAAAGAAATGCTTCAGAATTAGAAACAAACCGGAAGAGACCAGGAAAATACCCCAAAAAAATGACCTCATTCATACATCTTCCTTTCCAATAATAAGATATACAACAATCAGCTTTATCTGCAGCGCACCATCAAAAATAATTGAAGGGCACAGACCACACCAAAAGGACACAGATGCAACCTCTGTAAACATTCTATAAACAAAAAGGAAATCCTGCCATTTTGTAAAATTTGATTCACAACCGGGCAGGATGCTTGCAATATTATTTAAATGAAAATCAGGTTTTCAGACTGGGTTCATCGACGCAAGGTTTCCCTTTTCAGGCTTGTCTTTATATATGATGAAATAAAGTACAGCGCTCAGCAGGACTCCAAAAAACACATCCTTGACTGAATGCTGTTTGATAAACAAGGTTGACAGGACAGCAGTCAGTATAAAAAGAAAGGACAGTACAGGCAGAAGCTTGATCTTGCTGAAAGGCTTATATCTCCCTAACCCAATATGGGCAGCCAGGGAATACAGAACATGAATGCTGGGTGCAGCATAAGTAAAGGTATGATTGCGGTAAATCGTCAGAATCATGCGGGAAAATATATCATTGCTCATGATAGCCGGCTTCAGATTCTGCCCGTTGGGAAATAGAAAATAAATCACCATGCTGATAATCTGCCCAGCAATGATAAAGGTGGAGAGCTGTCTGAACTCTTTTTGCGATTTCAGACCCAGATACATCAGCACAGCAATGATATACACAAACCACAACAGATAAGGTATCACAAAACCCTTCAAAAAAGGAATGGAGTTGTCAATTTCTGAAGCCATTTGATATCTGGGGGCCACGGTTACCTTAAGCCAGTTAAACATCAGGTTCAGTGCAACGATGACCAGAATAAATGTAAAGTGTCTGTATTTTCTCCAAAGCTTTTTCAGCAAATCCATCCCTCAATCCTATGAAATAAAAGCAGATTTCCCGCTCTTCTTTCACATAAAACGGGTTAAATGACAGCTTTCTATAACTTTCCCAGTATTATATCAGAAAAATACACCGATGCAAAGCAGGAATTCATGCGAAATCCTAGAACTATATTCAAATGCTGTAAATTCACACCGATTGGCATTCAGGAGTCAAAAACCGGAGGGATATGGATATGGATTTCTACTATGGCAGGGTTATACTGTTAACAGGTGCTTCTTCTGGAATCGGCAAAGCTGCCGCAGAGCACCTGGCTTCTCTGGGCTGCAGGGTATATGGAACTTCCCGGAGAACAGAAGGCAGAAAGCAGGTTTTTAAGGATGAACATTCGCAAGGTTATATGGAAATGCTGAAGCTGGATGTCTGCGATAAAGAGTCCGTCAAGGAAGCTGTTCAATACGTGCTGGAAAAGGAAGGACGCATCGATGTACTCATCAACAATGCAGGCTTTGGTATTTCCGGTGCTATTGAAGAAACCTCGGAGCAGGAAGCTTTCTCACAATTCGACACCAATTTCTTTGGCATGCACCGTATGTGCAGAAGCGTCCTTCCCATTATGCGCAGACAGAAAAAAGGGCTGATTATCAATATCAGCTCCGTAGCAGGGTTGTTCGCCATACCCTACCAGTCCATGTATTCCGCCAGCAAATACGCCATGGAATCCTATACGGAAGCCCTGCGAATGGAGGTTCGAGACTTCGGTATTCGTGCAGTACTGATCGAGCCGGGAGATACGAAAACAGGCTTTACCGACAACCGATATTACTGTGCAGAGTCTGAGAATACCGCCTACCCAAAAAGCAAGGCTTCCATTGAAAGGATGGAAAAAGACGAGCGCAATGGCTCCAAACCGGAGGAAATTGCCAGGATTATCGGAGGGCTGCTGAGCAAAAAAAATCCGCCTGTTCGAATTTCAGTGGGTCTGATTTACAAGGTGTTTGTCCAGCTGAAAAGAGTTTTTCCAAATCGTCTGGTTGAGTTGATCTTAAGGAAGATGTACGCATGATTCAACATGTCATTCATCATTACAGAATTAGCAAGGTTCAGGAGGGATGGAGATGAAGCTGCTGGTTATAGACGGTCAAGGCGGTAAAATGGGCAAGGCCATAGTGGAACAGTTGAAGGCAGCCTTCCCCAGTCAGAGCATAATCGCAGTCGGCACAAACAGCATTGCCACTTCAACGATGCTGAAGGCAGGCGCGGATATGGGCGCAACCGGAGAAAATCCGGTAATATATAACAGCAAAAAGGCCGATATAATTATCGGCCCGATTGGAATCATTGCTGCCAATTCTCTTTTGGGGGAAGTCACCCCGCGAATGGCTGATGCAGTCAGCTGCTCCCAGGCTGTCAAAATTCTGATCCCCAGCAGCAAATGCAACAGCTATGTTGTCAGCACGCAGGAATTGAGCCTTGCTGAATACGTCAGCCTGGCAGTGGAGAAGGTCAGAGATCATATGGCTGAAAGTCGGTTTCTATAACCAAATCGCTTTGCTCCGCAATTCGGAATGTACGAAAATACCGGTTTTCCAAAGGAATCCATTCCTTCAGGAAACGTTCCAGCATTTCCTCCCCGCTTCGTCTGCGAATGCGCTCCAATTGTTCCTCCGGCTGCAAGGAAAGAAAAATCTTCCTGTCCAATGCCTCATTCCATAATGGATGCATGCTGTACACCCCTTCTATTATGTTCAGCTTTTTCGGAGTTTTTTGAATCCACTTGGTGAGTACAGCCTGGCTGCAGTCGTATTGCTGATAGCGAAATGTCGCCCTGCGCTTCAGGTTTTCAATCACTTCATTTTGAAAACGTTCGTAATCAATATTCCCGCCAGGCTCTTGAAGCCGGTCCGGTGTTCTTTGATGGGATTGCAGAAAAAAGTCATCCATGTGAAACAAATTGCAGTCATAATGCCCAGCAAGCAAACTGGCAAGATAACTCTTGCCGGCGCCGCTGTTTCCATCAATGGCCAGAATAATTTGATCCGCTTCATCCAAGGATCGATCTATGAAAGCCATGATGTCCTTCAAACCGGTAAAAGCCTTGTCCGCAATTCTCTTATCCATTGGAAGACAGCCTTTTCACTGCATTCGTCCGATTAAGTGCATATAAGATAACCGGGATGATGATCAGCTGGATAACGATGCCGGGCAGCGCGGTTACAAAAGCAGCTGTAATGAATGTAGAAAACCCGTAGGATTCACCCGATATGCCAAGCAGGATGACATTCGCCAGTCCCATCACAACACGGCCGGCCAGCATGGCACCGACTAAAGAGATCACTGTGTTGAACCTCCTTGACAGAAATCCGGCAAAGAAGCCATAAGCCGCCAACTCCAGGGCCATGGCAGCTGCAATGGGCCAAAACATGGGTCTGCCGGTTATGGCACTTGCCAGAAGCGGAACGATGAAGCCTGTCAAAGCCCCATATTGGCTGCCGATAATAAAACCGCAAAGCAGCACCGGAATATGCATGGGGAGTAAAACCATGCCTAACTGACCAAATGGCGGGACCGGCGGAAGAAGATGAAATGCCATTGGCAGCAATATGCCCAAGGCGGTAAACATGGCCGCCAGAACCAGCCGTAAAGCAGAAGACCTTTTCATAAGAAACCTCCTATTATTGACACTCATAATAAAAGCCACGAAATAATTTGCCTTTTTTCAAAAAGACAGATTCCTTCGTGGCAATCTTTACTCATTTATGCGGATGCATGAAACATTGGGAACATGGTTTATTTGGCCTGAAGCCTGCGTTGACTTCCTGTCAACATTATCTTCATTATATACAGCTTGATCCGGACAGTCAAGATCACTCCCTGATCCCTTGTCTGCCATCACCCCCGGCTTTCAAGGATTTCTCTTACCCTGCATATCCTGGAAAACTCCCCGTCAGGGGGAACTTGATCAGCCACTCCCAGTACAAACCTTGAACCTGCAGGAAAGGCATCCAGGACTCTTTTTACAAAATCCTCAAAATAGCTGTCGGAATAGAGAGGCGAAAACAAGGCTCCGGGAAGTCCTCCCCAGATGATCATGTCGTCTCCGGCCAATTCTCTTAGATCTTCAATCTCCACATCTCCCGCTGGTGCCGGAGTTACAGCCTCGGCAGCATCCAGTCCGGTTGATTTGAGCTCAGGCAGCAGCCCTTTTAAGGTGCCGTCTATATGCAGGGCTGTATATTTGCCTGCATCGTGCAGCTGCTGAATTCTTTTTTTGTAGTAATCCCTGCTGTACTTATGAAACAGCATTTTTCCAGTAATCTCGCTGGACAGGTTTTCCGGAAACTCCACCAGCTGTCCGGGACTATTGCAGATAATTTCAAACACTTCATCCTCTGACTGCTTGATACCTTCCATGATCTCATCGAATTCTTCCTGATGATCCACCATCATATTTATCGCGGTCTCTACTCCCGCAAGCCTGGCCAGAAGCTTTTGAATGGGTGCAGCAGGTATGGTCGTGAGAACTGCCGGCAGGCCGTATGGCCCCCAAAGCCTGTCGGTTTCACAAAAGGCTTTGTAATCTGGTAGATATTTTGTGTTTCTGAATATGTAATCCATGATCCGAAGATCTTCAATGTCTTTGATAAAATGCTCTGTATATGCAAAGGTACAGGCTTCTTTCAGGTATTTCTGCCTGGCGGTCAATGTACCCATACGGGTATGATACTGAAATACCTTCCAATCCCCTTCAGTTACTTCCGAATATCGAATGCCATCCTGATATTCTATTTTGTATACATCAGGAGCATACAGATAGATGCCTGCCCCTGCATCCTGATGCATCCTAAGGTATCCTTCCGCTCCCTCATATCGTTTATCCAGCGTCCCTTTTTCGATCTGTCCGTGGTACCAATAGCTGAGATCACCATACCATGGTGTCAGATCAGGTTTCTCTCCTCCAAGTACTGCCAATAATCTTTCTCTCTCGTTCACAGCTGTCATTCCTTCTTTCGCTTAAAATCATTCTTCCCGGATCACTCTTTTTTCAAGGATTCGCTTTCGCGAAGGCAATTCATTCAAATTCATGCACACATCATGTCTAGTTTAATAAAACTTTGCCTTCAGTTCAATAGCAGCACGAAAAAAGATTCATGTGTAATGTCCGATTCATCGCATCATGAGCAATACAATGCATGCTAATATAGTCGGAATCAGATGGTTATGATACAATAGAGTGCGATTCCAAACAGGCGGGTATGGTAAGCGGCGAAAAAAGGGGGAACAAGATTTTGATCAGGAAGATAGCAAAAGGGCTCACTGGCTTGCCCAAGTCTTTAAAGTCCGTTTTTTTGAATCTGAGCATGCGCAGAAAGCTGCTGATTACCTTTGTCATGATTTCGCTGGTTCCCACCCTTTTACTGGGATCCTTTTACTACGTTTTCTCCTATAACAGTCTGATTGACCAAAAGATAATGGAATCCAACAACCTGCTGAAGAACATAAGCAATTCTACTGTCGAAACATTATTCAAGGCAACGGATTACAGCTTAATTCAATTTTCACTGAATAAAACGGTTCAGGAGCTGATGCAGGCGGATCTGACTGATCTGGATGACCTGGAATATCAAAACGAAACCATTGCCCTGAAAAAGCTGTTTATGGACAATACCTTTCGGAAACACATCGATTATATCGGAGTGGTTGGTAAAAATGCCTTCTCTATGGCAAGTTCCGCCGCAGTCGAGCAGTCCATGCAGGAGATGGTCGGACAGGCCGAATTTGCGGAGTTTGAACAAGGCATATCGAATTATTGGAGAGGCCCCATCGTCAACCTGAATGGCAGCAATTATAAGGTTATTGCACGCAAGGTTTACAGCGATAGTGCGAAAGGGGTTATCGGCTATACCTTTATGTGGATCAACGAACGGGGTCTTCACGAGATCTTTGATCATTATCGACACGAAATAACAGGTGTATTGTTGATTCTGAATCCGGATGGAACGATTTTTTCATCAACCAATCCAAGACACAAGTCTGGAGAAAACATCCAAAAGTTCTATACAGATCTGAATTTGAATAAACCGGGGATGTCACAACGGGTTTTAAGCAATGGAAACAAATACATTCTGACCTCCTACATGGATGATGCAGAAGGCCTTTATTCCATGAATGTGATGCCTCTGGGTGTCGTCATTGAAGGCACCAGCCATATTGTGCAGATAACCATAACCATGATGCTGGCGCTTTTGTTGTTCTGTTTTATGCTGGCAACCCTGCTTGCACGTTATTTCACCGTGCCGATTCTAAAGCTGTCTGACAGCATGTCTTCAGTGGAAATCGGCAAGGTAAGGACCAACTTTATTCCAAGGTATGATGATGAAATCGGCTACCTGGCACGCTGCTTCAACCAAATGGCGGAAAAGCTCAATCAACAGGCGGAGATCATCGAGCAGACCCAGCAAAAACAACGGGAAGCAGAAATGAAGGCATTCGAAAGCCAGATCAAGCCCCATTTTCTCTATAATACCCTGTCAACGGTGATATGGCTGGTTCAGGAAAATCAGCTTCAGAAGGCGATAAAGATCACCTCTGCCCTGTCCAAAATGTTCCGGATCAGCATCAGCCGGGGGAAAAACATCATCCCCATAGAAAAGGAAATTCAACATGCTGCGAATTACCTGGATATCCAAAAGGTAAGATATGGCAATGAATTTGACTATCAATTGGATGTGAGCGAAGAGGTTCTTGAATATTATACAGTTAAAATGGTTCTGCAGCCCCTTGTCGAAAACAGCATTTATCATGGAATGCGATACAGACAAAACGGCCGGATTGTGATTTCCTGCTTTGAAATGGACGGATATGTGGTTATGCAGGTAAAGGACAACGGAGAGCGGATGACCGAAGAAACATGCAGAAATATCAACGCAAAGCTGCAAAACTTACCGATTCAGAAAATAGAAATGGGCATCGGGATAAAAAATGTCCATGATCGAATCCGTTATACTTATGGAGAACCCAGCGGGCTTGAGTACAGGCGGCTGGATGGCTGGACCATTGCTGAAATCAGAATACCTGTCCGGAGGAATGAAAACGTATGATGCGTATATTGATTGTAGATGATGAACCCATCATCCGAAACGGACTGGCCAGAACGGTCAGGGAGCAAAACCTGTTTGATCAGGTGGACACAGCGAAAAATGGGCTGGAGGCTTTGGAGCTGTGCAAGGACAATCGGTACCATGTTATCTTATTGGATATTATGATGCCGGACATGAATGGCATTGAGTTTCTTGAGCAGTTGAGGAAACGGGAGCTGCTCTTCGAACAGGAAAACGATGTTCCAATCCAGACCCTCAAAATCGTGCTCTCCGGGTATGATGAGTTTGATTTTGCTCAAAAAGCGATTACCCTCGGTGTACATGAATTTCTGCTGAAGCCCCTTGATCCGGATGATGTTGTCCAGCTGACCAATAAATTGTATCAAAGAGCCGTTTCCATTGAAGAAAACATGCAGCGCAGAATGCATTTGAGAGATCAGATTCAGCAAAGCCTTCCCCTGCTTTATGAAAAGTTTTTCAACGACCTGGTAGGAAGTGAGTTAAGCGAAG
This sequence comes from Clostridiales bacterium, assembly GCA_012837325.1. Classification (GTDB taxonomy): domain Bacteria; phylum Bacillota; class Clostridia; order Caldicoprobacterales; family DTU083; genus DURK01. Next base: position 4,142 of record DURK01000008.1, on the reverse strand, counting down.
AGGAAATTCTTAATAAAAGCCGGTTCTTGGGGCTGTCTCTGGATGGGGAGTTCTTTTTGGCAGCCGTTGCTGCGGTTTTATCATCTGGAAACAACAGTGAGCTGGTAGGAAGTCTGGGAATGAACTCCTTAAAGACTGCCCTTCAAAACTTCCCCCTTTCTGGCTTTCACTGGCATTTGTTTGAGATTGGTTTGTCCAAGTGTGCGATTGTCTTTTATTTCGATTCCAAGCCGGATGCCGACCTGCAGATCGAAGCCTATCTTTCCGAATTGATCGCAGGCATCCGTGAAAAAGAGGGATACCATATTCATTGCGGTATTGGACGGATGGTGTCCGACCTGACCCAAATTAAAGATTCCTATCGAGATGCCAACAAGGCTTTGATGTATACAACGCTGCTGACTGATAGTGCCGTGCAGAAGCTGAGTGACGAGGAAGACAGCACCGGTCAGATCTTCGTAGTGGAAGATTTGTCCGAGCTTTCCGGTTACCTGAAGCTGGGAAACTTAAAAAAATGCGAAAAATTCCTGAATCGAATGTTCTCTCAGATTGAAAAGCAGCAGAATCCGCAGGTGGCAGTGGATATCCGGATTATGTTTTCAGGCATTTTGTATACCTGTCTCTCTTCCATGCGGCAGAAAAACGTTCAATTTGATGAAGGCAGAGTGAATACCTATTATAAAGCAATACAGGGGGACAACAAGCTCCATACGATTGAAGAATACAAAAATATGATTATGACGCTATTGCAGGATACCATCGCTTTAATCCGTAAGGAAAGCAGCAGCAAAAGCCTCTCTTTGATCGAGAAGGCAAAAAAAATAGTGGAGGAAAACAGCAGGGATGATTTAACAACCCATGGTGTTGCAGAGTATCTGGGACTCAGCCGGAATTATTTCGGCCAATTGTTCAAAAAGGAAACAGGCTGTACCTTTTCTGATTACGTGAACCGTGTGCGTATTTCCAAAGCCAAGAAGCTGCTGCAGACAACAACCCTGAAGGTTTATGAAATCAGTGAGCTGGTGGGAATTGAAGACTCCTTTTACTTCAGTTCTCTCTTTAAAAAATATGTTGGCTGTTCACCAACAGAGTACCGGGAAGCTTAAAAACCAATAAAATGTACAAATTCGCGTGCCTTTTTTCAGCATATTGACTAACTCTTATCAATCCGTCGTTGATTTTTCTATGAGATATTACGTTTCTCAATTCTAAAGATCCGTGTTATTCATTATAATCAAGAAAAAACAACGAGGAGATGTAGTCGATATGATGAATTCGCAGGCAACAGATAAAAAGCCGCCCGTGCAGGGGTCTGCCATATTGAGAAGGATAAAACGTTTTTTAGATGACTACAGTATTCTTTATGCTGTAATCATTCTGATAGCAATTCTGTCTATCGCTTCACCGGACTTCTTATCGCTGAAAAACTTTACAAATGTATTTCGCCAGATCTCCATGGTTGCCATATTGACCGTGGGAATGTTTTTCGTTATGGTCGGCGGCGGCATTGATATCTCTTGCGGTGCTACAGTAGGCTTAACCGGCGTACTTTTTGCCATGTTCATGGTGAATTACGGCATGCATCCGGTTCCTGCCTTTATTTTTACCGTAATTGTAGGTGCTGCAATTGGAACGATAAACGGTACCCTGGTAACAAGGTTCGGTATACCTGCCATGATTGCCACACTGGGAACACAATCCATTGCCCGTGGTTTTACCTATGTGATAACAGGTGCATATCCCATTTCAGGTATTCCGGATTCCGTTTCCTTTTTAGGCAGAGGCTATGTACTGGGAATGGAATGGCTGCCCTGGCCTGTATTTATTGTAACAATCCTGGCCCTGGTCGCTCACTTTGTTGCACAACGCACTCAATACGGCCGATCCGTATATGCTGTGGGGGGAAACACAGAAGCAGCCTATCTGTCAGGCATCAAAGACAAGCAGATCCAGATTATCACATATATTGCTCTGGGGGTTCTCTCAGCCATTGCAGGAATGATTCTTACCTCAAGATTGGCTTCAGGTCAGCCAAACGGCGGTCTTACCTGGGAATTTGAAGCAATTACCGCTGCAGTCATAGGCGGGGTTTCCATCACTGGCGGACGCGGCAAAGTATTTGGCGCACTTCTCGGAGCCGTTCTCATCGGATTGTTGACAAACGGCATGACCTTAATCGGTATGGAGTCCTACCCTCAGCAAATGGTAAAGGGTATGGTATTGGTGCTGGCAATCGGGTTTGACATTTATTCCGTAAACAAAAAAAGTAAAAAATAAGGAGGGGTTTTGCAAATGTCTGATTATGCATTGCGTATAAAAAATATTTCAAAATCCTTTCCGGGGGTCAAAGCATTAGACGATGTGAGCTTTGATATTAAAAAAGGCGATCTCCACGCTCTGGTGGGAGAAAACGGTGCAGGGAAATCCACCCTGATCAAAATATTATCCGGTGTTTATTCCACCGATGCAGGCTCTGTGGAATTACATGGTAAAAAGGTCACCGTCCACACCCCCTTGGAGGCGCAGCAGCTGGGCATCAGTGTTGTGCATCAGGAGCTCAAGCTGGTGGAGTCTCTTACCGTAAAGGAAAACATCTTTCTGGGCAGGCCCTTTAAAGGTAAATTTGGTGTCAACTGGCAGAAGCTTCGAGACGAAGCCGTCAACCTGTTGAATCGGCTTAATATTGTGCTTGACCCGGATGACCTGGTATCCAATCTGTCCGTAGCCCAAAAGCAGATTGTGGAAATCTGTAAGGCTTTGTCCTATAACGCAGATGTCATCATCATGGATGAACCTTCCGCAACCTTAACAGACAAGGAACTGGAAACATTGTTTCAGATTCTTCACGAGCTGAAGTCTCAGGGTATAACGATTATCTATATCACCCACCGCCTGGAAGAAATCTTCCAGCTTGCTGATACCGTTACGGTGCTGCGAGACGGAAAGCATATTGATACCCTTCCTGTTGACCAGGTTGATAAGGACAAGCTGATCAGCCTTATGGTAGGAAGAACCCTTGGTATGGAATATCCAAAACGGAAGGTAGAAATTGGTGAACCCATTTTAGAAGTAAAGAACCTGAACAGAAAGGGATACTTACACGATATTTCCTTTACCTTGCGGAGAGGAGAAATTCTCGGCTTTGCCGGCCTGGTAGGTGCAGGCAGGACGGAACTGGCAAGGGCTTTGTTTGGTGCAGATAAGGGAGTGACGGGCGAAGTATTGCTGAATGGCAAGCCATATACACCGAAGAATGTAAGCTCTGCCATCGCACAGGGAATCGGCCTGATCCCGGAAGACCGGAAGGAACAGGGGCTGGTTCTCAATATGATGGTAAAGGAAAACATCTCCATGGCAAACTTTCAAAGCATTAAATCATCCCGCGTTCTCATGCCGAAAAAGGAAGATGCCCTTGCCAATAAATTCATTGATACGTTACGTATTGTTACACCGGATGCAGAGCGGAAGGTGCAATATCTATCCGGCGGCAATCAGCAAAAGGTGGTCATCGCCAAATGGCTCAACGCAGAAAGCGATATTTTGATTATTGACGAGCCGACAAGGGGCATCGATGTTGGTGCAAAATCTGAGATCTACAGTCTGATGTGCGATTTGGCTGAGAAAGGAAAGGCGATTATCATGATCTCTTCCGATATGCCGGAGCTGCTTGGGGTATGTGACAGAATCATGGTAATGCACGATGGTAGAATTACCGGGGAACTAATGGCGGAAGAGGCAACACAGGAAAAAATCCTCGAGTACGCTATTATGTAAATAAAAAAAATCTAGGAGGAAAAAACATGAAGTCCAAAAGAATTCTTGCTCTGGCTCTGGGTATTTTGATCCTGGCAGGCGGCCTGCTTGCAGGTTGCGCAGGGAAGCCTGAGACAGACGGAGAAGACAAAGAAGAAAAGGTAGTTGGTATTTCACTCTTCTACCGTAGAGACGAGTATTACAAGGATCTGGACGCAGCCTTCCAGAAGGAAGCAAAAGCTGCAGGTCTCAAGGTAATCATTCAGGACGCAGACTCCGATCCTGCAAAGCAGACCCAGCAGATTGAAGACTTTGTACAACAAGGTGTTGATGCCATTGCACTGGCTGCAACCGATCCGGCTGGCATGGTTCCTGCTATTGACACTGCT
>DURK01000083.1 GCA_012837325.1 Clostridiales bacterium | reverse complement strand
TAATGCTGTTAAATCTTGCTGCCTGGAGCATTGGGTTTAGCAATGTGTTCATTGGATAAAATAAAAGGTATTAGAACAGCTATGAAGGAAATTGCCCTGTTCACCTTTGAAAGAAGTTAGACTTACGGACAATTTCAAGGAAAGCAAATTGGTTTTGAGCTATGGAGTTTGGTTTGGTATAAAACGATACATGTGCCCACACCAAGGAAGTGATGAGATGGCAGAATCCGATCAGAATAAAAGGATGACCAGAAAGCATAGAAAAAGCTCCAATAAACGCTTTAATAAAAGTTCCAATAATCGTTCCAGTAAACGAGGAAAGATACGTTCTGTCTTAAAAAGAACATTTGCGGTTATCGGGATTATAGGAGCTTTGTCTGTGCTGGCGGTCACGATTTACCTGATTACCATAATAGGCACGTTGGATGACCTGGATCCGGACAGTTTGATTAATTATGAGCAAACATCACTTGTGTATGACAATCAGGATAATCTGATCTCCAGTATCCATGGAGTGGAAAACAGAATTTATGTTCCACTGAGCCAGATCCCGAAGCACGTGCAGAATTCCTTTATTGCAGTGGAAGACGTGCGTTTTCGCTCGCATCCAGGATTTGACATTCGAAGGATGTTTGGGTCTCTCCTGCAGAACATCAAAGCAAAGGACATTGTTGCCGGTGCAGGGACCATCACACAACAGGTGATTCGCAATACTGTTCTTTCACAGGAACAGACCATTGATCGAAAGGTAAAGGAAATTCTGCTCGCATGGCAGCTGGAGCAGCGATATTCTAAAGATCAAATATTAGAAATGTATCTGAATGTCATCTACTTTGCAAAGGGCGCTTATGGGATTGAGGCTGCAGCAAAAACCTATTTTGGTAAATCGGCTGAGGAACTGACGGTTGCGGAGGGGGCCCTGCTTACAGGTATCATCAAAAATCCGCACCGAAATTCCCCCTTTATTGATAAGGAACGTTCCCTGGAAAGAAAGGATTTATCCATTGACCTGATGGTTAAGAATGGATTTCTGACCCCTGAAGAAGGAGAGCAGGCAAAAAAGGAAGAAATTCAATTTGCAGAAGATATCAAACCAGCCTATACTCATGGTTACTTTATGGATCTGGCATTGGAGGAAGCTGCTTCGCTGTTAAACATCAAGCAGGAGGATTTGTTTACCGGCGGGTATCGCATTTACACCACCATGGATAATGATCTGCAGGAGTATGTGGAGCAATTGTATGCAAAGGAGGATTTGTTCCCCAAAAGCCCGGTTTCCGGTGAAACCTGTGAATCCGCATTGGTAATCATGGATACCGCTGCAGGTGAACTGAAAGCCGTTATGGGCGGGAGAAGTTATCCAGAAGGACAGCGGTATGTATTGAATCGAGCAGATGCCAGACGCCTGCCAGGATCAGCCATCAAGCCTTTGGTTGTATATGCACCGGCAGTAGAGGTTTATGATTTTACTCCTGTAAGCTTCATTGAAGATGCGCCAGTAACGTTCAGTGAATATAACGACTATTCGCCCAGCAATGCAGGCGGAAAATTTCGTGGAATTGTTACGCTTCGAACCGCACTGGCCAAATCCATCAATATCCCCGCTGTGAAAATACTCAACGAAATTGGCATTGAAACCGGCTTGTCGGTGGCGCAAAAGATGGGGATCCCCTTTACTGAGAATGATTGGAACAATTTGGCCGTTGCATTGGGAGGAATGGAAAAAGGGCTGACTCCCCTGGAGATGGCCAGAGCGTATACAACCTTGGGCGACCGGGGCAGCTATAAGAACGATACCACGATTCGAAGAATCGAGGATTCTACTGGAAAAACAGTTTATCAGGCACAGCTTCTAAAGGAACAGGTGCTTTCTGAAGAGACCGCCTTCATCGTAAGCAGTATGCTCCAGTCCGCCGCTGCAACAGGGGGTACTGCCCACCGGCTTAGCGGACTGAATGTAGCTGCCAAAACCGGAACCGTGCAGCTGCCGCCAACCGCTGAATACGCAAATATCAATGGTGCAAACGACATCTGGATGGCTGCCTATAATCCGGAGTATACCGTTGTTGCTTGGATGGGCTTTGATAAGAGATCAACCGAAAGCTATCTGCCGCCAGGTGCATCCGGCAGCACCTATACGGCTGAAGTGGTGAAACAAGTGTTTCAGCATTTATATGAAGGCAGAGTAAAACCAAATTTTCAAAAACCAGTTGGTGTACTGGAAGTGAAGCTGGATGGGAAAGCGCTGTGGGAACAACATCGCGTCTTGCTGGCTTCCGCCCTTACCCCGGATGAATTTGTTGCTACGGAGTATTTTGTTAGAGGAACCGAGCCTACCGAACAGTCTGAATATTGGGCTGTCCCCGATGCACCCTATAACTTTGATGTGGTGCTGAATGAGGATGAAATGCCGGTTATTTCCTTTATACCCCGGGACACTTTTGCAATTTATATAATCATGCGATCTGTGGAGGGGCAGAGAGCTGCTGCGGTACACCAGATACAGACCGGTGAATTGGATATGGTACAATGGATCGATACCCAGGTGGTACCAGGTGAGAGATATCAATACTATATCATTCCTGTCCATCCTGAAATGAAACTGGGCGGTGAGCCG
>DURK01000082.1 GCA_012837325.1 Clostridiales bacterium | reverse complement strand
GTAACCTTGCCGGGCCATTTGGTCTGCTCCTACCTGGCTCATGCCGACACCATGGCCGAATCCTTTTGTTTTCATGGTTATGCTGTCCTTTCCAAAGACAAAGGTGATATCCGTGGAGTTCAGCCCGTACAGGAGACGAAACTCCGTCGCCCGCAGCTGTTTTCCTCCCACCGTGATGCTGCGTATTCTCCCGCTGTCTGTGTATCCGTTTATTTTTATCTGGGAAGCCAGCTTGTCGGGATTCAATCTGATCCCATATTTTGATTGGAATATGGCAGCAAACCTGGTGTTTGTCAAGGTTACGCTTCCTTCAAATTTGGAAGTATTCTCCTCTCCTTCACTGTCTACGGAAATATAATAAGGCAGGGAATTGGAGAAGACTTCGCTTACCTCTTCGGTTTTACCGTTACTGGTTGAATGATAGAAAACCTCAATAGCCTTTCCCTTGTAGGTCATGATTTGTCCGCTGGTTTCCCGAATTGCCTGCTGGATCTTCTTCAGGTTGCTCTCAAAATCCGACCCCCAGTTTTTCTTCATCCGATCCGTAGACAGCCATTCCTGACAATGAGCATAGGAACTGCAGACATCCGCTTTGGGGTGCTGGTTGCAGCCTCTTCCTCCATAAGCCGGCATTTGATAAATGGCCAGAGTTCTGGCTGCCACCGCCTGAGCCTTCAATGCTTCCAGCTCAAATGAAACAGGCATTTCGCCTGCCAGCACACCAATCAGATATTCCTCCAGGGGCATTTCCACCAGTTGCTTTTTCTTGTGGTCATACATGGAAATCACTGTCTGCTTTGCTTCTGTATCGGTGATGATAATGATCTGATCCGGGTCGTCCAGCTGACCGGGTTGCTGCGCTTCAGGATTCTCTCTGGGTATTGCTTTGGATAGAATGGATGTGAATATCAGCAAGATCAAGGCTGCAATCAGAATTGCCTTTGGTGTTGGCCTCATACGTCAATCCCTCATTTCTCTGAATGTACTTAACCATTTTATGAGGGCAGCATTGTTTTTAGAACTTGGAGTACAATTATACGGATCTTATTAAAAAATCCCCGAAAAAGAAATCTCTCGGGGATTGAATGCCTGGATATAAACTCTGACGTATGACTATCTTAATTGCTTATGTAAGGCTTTCCTGACTGTAAAAATCAATATGGCCGATCCAGTTAATATCATGAGTATCACATACAATAATACGAGGCTGGTATCTCCGGTTTTGGGTGAGGTCTCAGGTTCCTCTGATTCTGAATCATCTAAAGGATCCTCCGGTTCGCCTGGCTCTTCTGGCTCTTCTGGGCCTGTTGGATCCGTTGGGCCGCCTGGCACCTCTGGGTCTTGAATTTCAATTTCCTCCTCATATATGTAGACAACTTCTTGAACTTCATCTGTAAAAGTACCTTGACTGTTTTCCGGTTCTGTTTTTAGAATCCATCCTTCTATTTCTTTCGCCTCTGTGGTCCACGATTCGTTGACTTTGCCTTTCAGTATCACTTGGTCTGCTAATTGATTCCCTTCCTCATCAACATATTTAACAATGACGTCTGCACCGTCTCTTTCCTCGAGGATAAGGGTAAAATGAATCGTATCATCATATTTATATCTGTTTCTAGAGAATGTATCTGGTGCACTGAGAGCTTCAGGAACCATCCTTTGCCAATAGACAGGAATGACAACCTCATATTCTCCTAACTCTAAATCATTGATGTCTAATTCGTTGATAATGTTTAAATAGTCACCATTGTTGTTTTTTAAGTATTCGCCTTTGTCACGATTATCTGGGTCATATTTGTACAAATAAACTTTGTCCCAGTTCATGTCTTTCGGGTCATCAATTGTCACATATTCTTCTATATATTCTTCTAACTTATCTAAACTCAGGAATGTATATTCTTTTATATTCTCCTTAAACAAATCAATAAGAGAACGAATATCTTTAGGCCGTTGAATTGTAAGCTCATCCTCTACAAAATCTGCTTCAGAAAGAGATGTATTTCCTATTATCGTATCAATATATAGTTCAAGTATTTCACCTTCTTGGTAAGGTGTCATGGTCATTCCATGGAGTCCCATAACAAGATCTTCGTCTTCAAAACTTCCATATACAAGTTTTCTTACAGGAGATTTTTTCCCTTCCTGTATATTATAATCACTAGTAGAGCATCCTTGTGCAACGACCTTATGGAAGCGATCGCTAAAAAACAGATTGCTCGTGTACATAAAATTGTTAAGGTAATAAGAATTGTTTTTAATACGGGTTCCCATATATGAGATTACATATTCATTAAAATAATCTTTCGCAGGATCATCTTGTAATTCTGCTACCTCTGACCAATCGTATGCATTGGGATGTGTGATTAGCGGTGTTAAATCATCATAAACCTCTCCAGTATCTTTATCTATTGGAATCCATACCGCATTTACCACCACTTCTTTGTATTTTTCCTGCTCAGCATCTTTCTCACTTGCTGAAGCCAACGGAATGCCAGCAAAAAGAGCTAATAATAACGTAATTGTAAGGATAATTGTTATCTTCTTTTTCATTTCGTTTTCCCCCAAATATCATTTTTTTCATGCCGAAACTAAGCAGCCCTGTTCTTGCTAGATACATATAGAATTCTATCTTTCTAAAAAATGTCTGTATCGTTTGCTCTGTGCCTCCCTAAATAGGGTAGAATGGTTGTCGGTTGATTATTGCTTGCTTCTTCTTCATCAAGACACACATAAACATCCCCCCTCAAGTATCAAATAATGAACTGCTTTTAAGCCAAACAAAAAGGCTGCCATGTTAATATATTTAACATAGCAGCCTGACAGTCATAGCGAAATGCTTTAGACTCACAACTTTGCATCCTTATCTTTCGATAAGTTTGCCCGTGTTAGGACTTTATTTTGTTGTTATACTATATAAACACATTTTGAAGTATCCAATCTATAATTTTTTATATACCTTTTTTTTTAGTTTGTCAACCCGTTTTTTGAATATTCAAAATGTTACAATTTACGCTTGGTTTCGACCTTGCAGCCTTGTTTCAAGAGATCATTCTGAGAAAAAAATATGGGATATGTATCTATCTTGACTTGGTATAAAAAAAAGAAAAAGCATGATCTGTGAGGACTATGAGGATGATCATAGACCTTAAGCTCATGCTCTGATTTATCAATACTCGTGCCGTATAATGTCTGCGCCTAAGGATCGGAGTTTTTCTTCGATGTTCTCGTAACCCCGGTCAATATGATGGATATCCACTATTTCCGTACTGCCCTCGGCAACCATTCCAGCCAGCAGAAGAGCAGCGCCTGCCCGTAGATCCGTCGCTTTTACCTGTGCTCCCTGAAGCCGGTCAACACCTTCAACCACCGCACTTCTCCCCTCAATCCTGATTTTGGCTCCAAGACGCTTCAATTCGCTGGCATGCATAAACCGGTTTTCAAATACGGTTTCCGTTATCATGCTGGTTCCCGGCAGGGTACACATGAACGCCATCATTTGTGCCTGCATGTCTGTGGGAAAACCCGGATAAGGAAGAGTCTTCAGGTCCAATGTATGCAGGGAACCGTTTTTGTATACTCGAATGCCTTCCTCCACCGAATCGATTTGAATGCCTGCTTCCTTCAGCTTTGCCTCTACCGGTCTTAAGTGATCACTGATTACATTGGTTAGTATAATGTCTCCGCCTGTGATTGCTGCTGCTACCATAAGGGTACCTGCCTCAATCCGATCCGGAATAATCGTATGATTGCATCCTGAAAGCTGCCTGACCCCTTCAACCTTAATGGTATCCGTGCCAGCTCCTCTGACATGTCCCCCCATGGAATTGATAAAATTGGCCAGATCAATGATTTCGGGTTCTTCCGCTGCATTTTCGATTGTGGTAAGCCCGTCTGCAAGGGCAGCGGCCATGATAAGGTTCTCAGTTGCGCCTACACTGGGGAAGTCCAGATACACCCTGTCTCCTGTCAGCTTATCTGCACTGGCTTCAATGTATCCATGCCCCAAGGTAATATCAGCTCCCATGACAGCCAAGCCCTTTAAGTGCAGATCTATCGGCCGGGTTCCGATAGCACATCCCCCTGGAAGAGAAATCTTTACGTTGCCGAAGCGAGACAGGAGGGGTCCCATAATTAAAAAAGAGGCACGCATTTTTCTGACCAGATCATAAGGAGCAGGTGCAGGCTGGATGCGGCTGTTGTCTATCTGCAGCCTTTTGCCTTCCATTCTCAAGCTGGAACCGAAGTGTCCCAGCAATTCACACATCACCTTCACGTCTTCCAGCAGGGGAACATCCCCCAATGTGCTGATGCCGTCCGACAAGAGAGAAGCTGCCATAATCGGAAGAACCGAATTCTTTGCTCCGTTAATGGCAACCTTTCCTCTTAATGGACCGCATTTGGATACGAAAAAACTTGTCATGCTCACTCCTCCATCAACTCCATTTTATGCATCACAGCTTTAGTATGCGCTTAATAGGGAATGGAGATGACAGGGGTTCCCAGGCAGATATAGGTTTTGTCTTCATGGGAATGGCAGCGAAGTGCAATATTCAGGTTGAATCTTCCGTTTACAGATTCCAGTCCGCCGCCGATCAGGCTGCTGTAACCCGTCAGACTGATCCATCCGGTATCCCGGTTACATTCGGTAATATCCGCATTCAGGCCGGAAAAGAGCATTTTGGCTGTTTGCTCCATTTCCTCCTCCTTCAGCTTTCCGGAAATGGTTGCCGTATAAGTAGTACCGATCGAAGGTGAACCTTCATATTGGCTTAATATTTCCTCCACCTTCTCATATGCCCTGCCTTCCCTTGCAGCAGAATCAGATTTCAAAACTGCATCTACGATCAGATAGGTTTCACCGCTGTCCGGTTTTTTACCCGATTGCGGGCTGTTATAGAAAAGGATGGTGTAGTCAGCGTCCTCCTCACAAACGCAAATTTTGACCTGGTAAACGCCTTGCCTTTCATCCATCTGAATTTGAGCCTGTACATCTTCCCCCGGAAGGGGCAGCAGCTCCCTGACCTTTTCCAGCATAAAAGGCAGCGGAATCTTGTTTTCGCTGACTCGGATCCAACCGCTGATTCGGGTTTCAACCAGTGTTCCCTTCACACCGGCAAGCTGATGCCGGATCTCCTCCCTCGTCCTGTCGGGAGAAGCAGCCATGACAGCACCTCTGCCTTCCAGCAAGGCAGCAGAAAGTGAAATTAACACCATAAGCAATAATAAGACCCAAAGAAGCCTGGATTGATTTTTCATCACGCACCTCATTTGTTTCGTCATTTATTCAAATTATTGCCTGCTTTATTGGTGTATATACCTGATCAAGGTGCACTCTTTTTTTGCCAAGCTATACATCTGTCCGGTGTATACCTCACTTCTTCTAAGTTAAGTATGGGACGAAAAAAAACTCTGTCTAATACATGACAGAGCTCTTGCTTTTTATCGATCCGGTTCATTCATTTTCAGCTTACTTTGTTCCAAACAATCGATCACCGGCATCTCCCAGTCCGGGTACGATATAACCATGGCTGTTAAGCTTCTCATCCACCGCCGCTACAAAAATATCGATGTCGTCATGCTCCCCTCTCACCCGGGCGATGCCCTCCGGAGCAGCGATCAGACACACCAGCTTGATTCCCCTGGCACCCTTTTCCTTCAGAAAGCGAACTGCTGCAGCAGCGGATCCTCCGGTTGCCAGCATGGGGTCTACTACGATCAGGTCCCTTTCATGAATATCCGGTGGCAGTTTGCAATAATACTCCACCGGCTCCAGGGTTTCCGGATCCCGATACAATCCAATATGCCCCACCTTGGCAGTAGGAATCAATTTGGTCATGCCGTCCACCATTCCCAATCCGGCTCGCAATATCGGTACAATGCCGATCTTTTTACCGGATATGACCTGGCAGGTTGCCTTCCCGATGGGTGTTTCCACTTCGGTTTCTTCCAAAGGCAGGTCCCGGTATACCTCATAAGCCATCAAAAGGGCAACTTCCTCTACCAGTTCCCTGAACTCCTTTGCACCTGTCTCCTTATCCCGGATCAGTGTCAGCTTGTGCTGGATAAGCGGGTGGTTCATCACATGTACATTTGACATTCACTTTTCCCCCTTGTATGGAATCGTTCCATTTTTTCAGTCTATTGCCTTAAGCAATCGAGCTGCAGAACGATACTCGATTAGTATGATGCATGATGATAAAAATTATGATTCTCTTGGAAGCAGTGTTTCAACGGTATCCTGGTACCCAATCAGAGCCTTTTTGGCGATTCCTGCAAACAGCCCGGTCTCAAGCAGACCAGGTATCCTTTTCAGCTGCGCATTCAACACCTCCAAATCACCAGGAGGATCGGAAAAGGTAATGTCCAGTATAAAGTTGCCGTTTTCGGTTATGACCGGTCCATCTTTACGGACAGCATTGCGAAGAGCAGGCATACCTCCCAATCGGCGGATTTCCTTCTCGGCGAAGGAAAGGGAAGCAGGAATCACTTCAACAGGCAGCGGAAATTTCCGGCATAGCGAGGAAACCAGCTTGGTTTGGTCTGCAATCAAAACAAATTCATCTGCCATGGAAGCTATGATTTTCTCAACGGTGTGTGCACCGCCTCCGCCCTTGATGGCATTGAGAGAAGGATCAATCTCATCGGCTCCGTCGATTGCCAGATCCAAATGGTTGATAGTCATGCTGTCCAGCAGAGGAATGCCATGCTGCGCACAGAGCAGCCTGGTTCCAAGAGAGGTGGGTGCGCCCTGTATACGCAGGCCGTTCTGAACCCTGCGGGCAAGCTCTTCAATAAAAAAGACAACAGTGGATCCGGTACCAATTCCGATCCTCATGCCGTCTTTCACCAAATCGGCTGCGCGCTGCCCAACCATCTTTTTCAGTTCTACGTTACTGGAAACAGATTTCAAAAAAAGCCCCTCCTTAGTCCGTACTGATAGCAACTACCTGACTCAATTTTATATTATATAATACTCATTCTGTCAAAGTCTACCGAAAGACGAAAATTCCTGTCAAAAATCTCCGGCAGGCCGGCTTTATTTCTGCAGCTTGTCCAGGATTTTCTCCAAAGCCAGCCGGATTTCCCCGGCTGTCCTGCGATAGGCCTCATCGGACCGGCCAAAGGGATCGGAAATATTCTTATCCTCCATCCCCGCATATTCCTTCAGGGTATGGATCTTGTCCCATACGGAAGGTACCGAGACCTGGATTGTGGATTTGTGCTGCTCGGTCATGGTCAAAATCAGATCCGCCTGCTTCAGAAGCTCGTCATCGACCTGCCTGGTTTGATGATTGGTCAGACTGATACCCAGTTCCTCCATGACACGTCCCGCCTGCTGGGTGGCTTTCCCGCCGGGCAGGGCTGCCAGGCCTGCTGAACCCGTCTGGATGCCCTCGATCCCCTTTTTCTTCAGCAAATCCTTGAAGAGGGCTTCTGCCATGGGGCTTCTGCAGGTATTTCCCGTACAAACGAATAAAACATTCACTTCTATCCTCTCCTTTTCAGCCTGCTTCATACCTCTGCCATCGCTACAGGTCGATGATATGAAATCCAGCAGCACGTGCAATCCGATTCATGACTGCCAGTCCTTCTCCTTTATCATCCACCCCTTCAGCCAGAATGAAGTCTACATCCAAGGCGTCAAATTCCCTTAACCGTGCAAAAAGGTTTTCTGCCAGTTCCGCAGGTCTGCTTCGGTCTCCCATGGACAGCCTCACCCCTGCCTGATAACAGGCCAGGGTTTGATTGGTAGCCAGTATCCCCGGCCGCTCCCCTTGCTTCTCCCGCCTGCTTGCCTCTGTATCGATAAACTCCACTTGCTTGTGTAAGTCGCCCCGGATGAGGGTGACCGGTGCTTTGGGCGCATAATGAACATACTTCATCCCCGGAGAACGTGTGATCTGTCCCTGCTTAAGGGGCTTCATCACATTGGGGTGAACAACCACCTGTCCGACAACCGATTCCAGCATTTCCAACGTTACGCCCCCCGGCCTTAGGACAACCGGTACCGATTCCGTCAAATCCAATACGGTGGATTCCACTCCCACATCGCATCGGCCCCCGTCCAGTATCATGGGAATACGGCTGTCCATGTCCTGCAAAACATGTTGTGCGGCAGTCGGGCTGGGGCGGCCTGAACGATTGGCACTGGGTGCGGCAATCGGAACTCCTGACAGGGAAATCAGCTTCAAAGCCACCGGATGGGAAGGCATCCGCACACCTACCGTATGCAGACCTGCTGTTGTCTCCAGGGGTACCCGCTCTGATTTATTCAAAATCATGGTGAGAGGGCCGGGCCAAAACCGTTCTGCCAGCAGCAGAGCCTTCTGGGGAATGTCCAGCACCAGCTGATTCCATTGCGACAGATCGTGTATATGTACAATCAGAGGGTTGTCCCCTGGTCTGGCTTTCGCCTGGAATATCCTGTTCACTGCCCGGGCATCCAATGCATTTGCACCCAGGCCGTATACCGTTTCAGTCGGAAAGGCAACCACTTCACCGCTGCGAATCAATTCCACAGCTTCCATGATTTCCTTCTCCTGCTTATCCGGGTCAGCAATGTGTATGACCCTGGTCTTCATTGGTTGATTCTCCTTTACATTAGATCAGTTCGGACATGGCCATGCCCAGCAGCATACCCAAAACCAGGCCGATTCCGGAAATTCTGCCCCGATACAGATCTCTGGATTCCGGTATCAGCTCGCTGCAGGTGATATACAGCATGGCACCTCCTGCAAACCCAAGGCACAGGCCGATGAAGTAGGGGGAAATTTCCCCCAGCAGATAGCCCGTCAAGGCGCCGATTCCCGTCGGAACCCCTGCCAAGAGGGCAGCAAAAACGATTTTTATCGGATGAATCCCTCCCATCCGCATGGGAGTTGCCATGACAATCCCCTCCGGGACATCATGCAGGGCAATAATCAGGCTCAGGCCTGCTCCGAAGGTCTGAAAGGAGGTAAAGCCCACACCGATGGCCAGGCCTTCCGGGAAGTTGTGCAGGGCAATGCCTATTCCGATCAGCAATCCGGTCCGGGCATAGTTTTTTTGGCGTCTGCCTGGATTCTGCTTCAGCGAGAGCAGCTCCTGGATCATTGCGATGACTGCAGCTCCGATTACCGTACCCAGCAGACCGATACCCAGTCCGCTCAGTTCAAAGGAGCGCGGCAGCAGGTCAAAGCATACCACCGCCATCATCAATCCTGCTGATAAGCTGAGGATGGTACTCAAAAGCCGTCTGCCGGGTTGACGGAGTAAAAAGGCAAAGGCCCCGCCCAGCCCGGTACCGGCAATTCCTGCTGCGGTCCCCGCAATCGTGCCCAGTACTAAGTTGTTCAATGAGCATCCCCCCCTGATACAAAATAACACTACCATTGTATTCAGGGTTTTCCATTGCTATGTCAAGCCTGGTGCTCAGAAGCCTGCAGCCTTTCAGCCTGCTCTGTCTGTGCCAGGGATTGAATCATTGGCTCCAGATTGCCGTCCAAAAAGTCCTCCAATTGATGAATGGTCAGCCCGATTCGATGGTCAGTGACTCTGCCCTGAGGATAATTATAGGTTCGAATGCGCTCACTCCGGTCACCGGTTCCTACCTGGCTTTTTCGATTTTGTGCATATTCCGATTGCTGCTCCTGCTGAGCCAGATCCAGCAATCTGGATTTCAGCACCTTAAGAGCCTTCTCCTTATTTTTCAGCTGTGATTTTTCATCCTGGCAGGAAACCACCATTCCCGTGGGAAGGTGCGTGATTCGTACAGCTGAGTCCGTTGTGTTGACACTTTGCCCGCCATGCCCCGAAGAACGAAATACATCGATGCGCAGGTCATTGGGATTGACTTCAATATCCACGTCTTCTGCCTCCGGAAGCACCGCTACCGTAGCTGTAGAGGTGTGGATTCTGCCTCCGGATTCTGTCGTGGGTACCCGCTGTACCCGGTGAACACCGCTCTCATATTTCAGACGGCTGAATGCACCTTTACCCTCTATGGTAAAGATCAGTTCCTTGACCCCGCCCAGTTCGGTAAAGCTGGAGCTCATGACATCGGTTTTCCAGCCCTGCCGCTCTGCATACCGGCTGTACATGCGAAACAATACCGCACCGAAAAGAGCAGCCTCTTCCCCGCCGGCACCGCTGCGGATTTCCATTACCACGTTTTTTTCATCCATGGGGTCTTTTGGAAGCAGCAGGAGCTTGATCTCCTGAAGAAGGGAATCCTGTTTTTGCTTCAGCTCATCCAGCTCCTGTTCAACCATGAGCCGGAACTCTCTGTCCTGCGCTTCCTGCAGCAGCTCCTCCGCTTCCCGGACTTCCTTGCTTATTTTCCCGTATTCCCTGTAGCGGGTTACGATTTCCTCCAGTGAAGCATGCTCCTTCACCAGCCTCTGCCATTCCTCCTGCCGGTTGATGACCTCAGGATCGGCGATGACCTGAGCCAGCTCCTCGTAACGCGCTTCGATAAAATTCAATTTTTCCAGCATAAGCATACTCCTATTTCTTCTGAAACACCAAAAACCGGTCTATCCCGGCCAGGTCCTTGTGTACTTCCTGCCCCTGATAGGCCCCGGTCTCCAAAAACAGCTCCTGCACCGAACTGCTTTGTCCATACCCGATTTCCACTGCGATGAGTCCTTCCTCCTTCAAATACCGCCAGGCCTGGTCAGCGATCCTGCGATAGAAGAAGAGTCCGTCTGCTCCGCCGTCCAGGGCGGAAGCAGGTTCATGTTCCCTTACCTCCGGCATCAGACCGTTAATTTCCCCGGTAGGGATATAAGGTGGGTTGGAAACGATTGCATCAAAATACTCATGATATCGTGCGGGCTTCAGAGGAGAGAACAAGTCTCCCTTATAAAAATCAATACAGGAAAGCACCTCGTTACGTTTCGCGTTTTCCCGCGCAACCTGAAGGGCATCCTCCCGGATATCCACTGCTGTGATGCTTGCCCGTGGGAAATGCACAGCCAGACTGACAGCGATGGCACCGCTTCCCGTTCCCAGATCCAAAACCGCTGCAGGCTGGTTTTTCTTCCTTAAAACACCAAGCACATATTCTGTCAGCAGCTCGGTTTCCCATCTGGGAATCAATACCCTTTTGTCAACAAAAAAGGGCAGACCCATAAATTCCCTGGTACCTGTGATGTACTGGATGGGCTCCCCATCCAGCCTTCTTTGCAGCATATCCGTAAAGACTTGTATCTGCTCCTCGGTCAGAATCCAGTCCTTCCGTAAATACAGTTCATGACGCTGCCACCCCAGGATATGGGACAGGAGCATCTCACATTCCAGCCTGGCACTCTCTGCTCCCTTGTTCTGCAGCATCTGACTCCCTGTTGTCAAAGCCTCCATCAGCAGCGGTTTCAATCTCGAGGCCCCCCTCTCCCTGGATCAAATCACCTGCTGCTTCCTGAAAGGCCCGAATGGCAACCTCCAGCTGGGAATCATCCGGCTCACGGGTAGTCAGCTTTTGCAGCATCATTCCCGGATACATGATGATTCGAATCAAGCGGGCATCGCTGTTTCCGGCAAACTGGGTTACCTCGTAGGCCAGACCGGCTATCAGCGGCAGCAGAAGCAGCCTTCCCAGTATCCGTATGAGAATATTCTGCCATCCCATGAAGGAGTAAACCACAATGCTGATTACCATTACGATGAGCAGAAATGCCGTCCCGCACCGGGGATGAAGGGTTGTGTACTTCCTTGCATTTTCCACCGTCAACTCCTCATTGTGTTCATAGCAGTGTATGGTTTTATGCTCGGCACCATGATATTCAAACACCCTGCGAATATCATTCATTCTGGAAACCAGGGTAATATATATCAAAAACAGGATCATGCGGATGACCCCTTCTATGAGGTTGACAACCACATGCTTGTGAATATAAGGCCGGATCAAGCCTGAGAGCAGAGCAGGCAAGAGTATGAACAGGCCCAAGGCAAAAACAACAGCCATCACCAAAGCGGAGTAAAGAATCACATCCTCCGTCTTTTTGCCCAGCTTTTCAGCCAGGAAGGCTTCCAATCTGGAGGGCTCCTCTTCCTCTCCAAACAGCTCAGCGGAGGTCATCAGGGATTTGACTCCCATCACCATGGTTTCCGCAAAGGTTACAATGCCTCTCAGAACTGGGAGCTTTAATATCGGATACTTGTCTTTGATTGTGACCAAGGACTGCTTTTGTACGTGAATGGACCCATCGGACTGCCTGACAGCAATGGCCATGGTTTTCGGAGCCTTCATCATAACGCCTTCCATAACTGCCTGGCCGCCGATTGAACATTTTTTCATATTTCTCCTCCTAAAAAAATACAGACCATGAAACCCTGGCCCGAAGGTGGGAGGGTCCCCTAATCTGTATTTCTGGTCAACAGGATGTTATTTTTCATCAGTCATCCCATATCTCTTCCGGAATCTGTCCACGCGTCCCCCGGTATCAACCAGTTTCTGCTTTCCGGTAAAGAATGGGTGACATTTGGAGCATATTTCAACCCGAAGCTCTTTCTTTGTGGAGCCGGTTGTAAAGGTTTCCCCACATGCACACCTGACCACTGCTTCACCATATTGCGGATGGATGTTTTCCTTCATTATTTTTCACCTCTTTCGTGATCTTTGTGCAATTGTTTCCGTTTCAAACGAATTCCAGTCTGTTGAAAAGACTGGCTTTTCTTTAACTTTTACAGTATAACATATGGTTATTCATAAAACAAGATTGTTTTTGCCTTATTCGGACGACTTCCAGGCTGGTAAAATTCCGGCCTTCTGCAGGGATTTGACCAGAATCGCAAAAACAGGACCCAGGATCAATCCCGTAAAGCCGAAGACACGATAGCCCAGATAGATAAAAATAAGGGTGACCAGGGGATGAAGGCCAATGTTGCCTCCTACGATTCTGGGTTCAATAAATTGCCGGACAACGGTTACGATCATATACAGAATCAGAAAGCCGACAGCCTGAAAGTAGCTGCCGTTTATTAAATGAATGACGGCACCGGGAATCAGGACGGTTCCCGGCCCTAGGACGGGCAGGAAATCCGCAACTGCCGTTGCGATGGCAAGGAAGAGGGAATATTTAACCCCTAGGATGATGTAACCCGGCAGAATCTGAAAAAAGGTTATGGTAACCATGATCAAAAGCGCTCTGACATATCCTATCAAGGCAGCAAGCAGATCGTCTTTGATGCCCTTGGCCTTGCTGTCCCAGTTTTCGGGCAGCTGGCTGTAGACAAAGCGAGAAATCCTCTGCTTGTCGCGGCTGAAGAAAAAAGCGGCAACAAGGGTTATGACTGTATACAGCAGAGATTGAGGCAAAGAAGTCAGTACCTTTATCATGGCATTGAGTATACTGTTGATGCCCAATGTAGCCGTGTCGCCGATCTTGGATAAAATCCCCTTCAGACTGGACTCGACCGTGTTGACAACCTCGGGAGGCAAACCGGCATACCAGGCTCCGCCCAGATCGATCCATTCCTGGATGCGGGGCAGGATATTCTGGTACCCCATATTGACCTTGGTAAGATCCCATACCTCCATAAAAAGGCGATAGAACAAAAAGCCGATTAAGCCGCCGGCAAGCACCATGAATACAGCCAATGAAACGGCAGATGCCACCCCTCTGGGAAGGCGAAACCGCTTTTGCAGCAGGCTGACGGGTTTTTCGATGATATAGGCGATCAGAAAAGCAATCAAGAACGGTGCAAAGAACGACAGCAGCTTTGTCAGGAGCAGGTACAGGACTGCCAGTACCAAAATGACCTGAACAAGGGTTTTTGCTATTTTTTTGTGTTTCTCATTGAGCCAAGCCATGTTCTGCTCCTTACAAACCCAAATAACTCAAGACTCTCATGTCATGTAATGTGCAACCGCTTTCCTGCCTGAATACCGAGGAAACAGTTAACGGTAGTCCCGATAGCCGCCCCGGTCGTATCGGTCGTTTCTGTTATCGTTGTAGCCGTCCTTTTCCACCATGGCAAAGTGTTCCATCATCAGATCAATAAATTCGTCGTTGGAATTGGTACGCATCAGATCGTTAATGATAATCTCCATAATCTGATCCGGACGACCCTCACTGAGGTTTTTCCGTATGGCCCAAACGCCTTCTATTTCCTTCTGGTTCATGAGCAGGTCTTCACGGCGGGTACCGGATTTATACAGGTCCACTGCAGGGAAGATACGCTTCTCAGACAGCTTCCGGTCAAGGTGGATTTCCATGTTGCCTGTGCCTTTGAACTCCTCGTAAATAACATCGTCCATGCGGCTGCCGGTTTCTACCAGAGCTGTAGCGATAATGGTCAGGCTGCCCCCTTCTTCAATATTCCGGGCACTGCCGAAGAACCTTTTCGGCTTGTGGAGGGCAGAGGAATCCAAACCGCCGGATAAAATCCTGCCGGTGGAGGGTACCACCTGATTGTAGGCCCGGGCCAGTCGGGTAATGCTGTCCAGCAAAACCACTACATCGCGGCCATGCTCCACCAGACGCTGGGATCTCTCCAGCACCATTTCCGCTACCTTGATGTGATGATCGGGCAGTTCGTCAAAGGTGGAATATACAATATCCCCATTGATGGATCGCTGCATATCGGTGACTTCTTCCGGCCGTTCATCAATCAGCAGAACAATCAGATAGATTTCGGGATAATTGGCGGATATGCTGTTGGCAATCTTTTTCAGCAAGGTGGTTTTGCCGGCCTTGGGGGGTGATACGATCAGACCTCTCTGCCCTTTGCCGATAGGTGAAACCAAATCGATGATACGGGTGGCAAGATCCTTGCTGTATCGTTTGTTCTCCAAGGTAATTCTTTTATTGGGATAGATCGGAGTCAAATCCTCAAAGGGACGGCGCAGAGGTGCTTTCTCCGGATCCTGTCCGTTGACGGCTGTTACATAAAGAAGTGCTCTGAACTTATCTCCATCCTTGGTGCGTCTGGTTTTTCCAGACACCAGATCCCCTGTTTTCAAGCTGAAGCGACGGATCTGAGATTGTGAAATATAGATGTCCTTGTTGCTGGGCATATAGTTCTCACAGCGCAGAAATCCGTATCCGTCGGGGAGAATTTCCAAAACCCCCTCCACATTGCCCACATCACTGCTGCTCAGCAATTCGGGAATGGCCGGGTTGGAGGTGTTGTAGTGTTTTCTGGCGTATGCGACCTTCTTATCGTACTCCTGCTGGTCAACCTGCTCGGGTTCCACTGCCTCAGCTGCATCTGTGATAAGGGCATCGGCTTCTCCCGGTAGATCCCCTTCTGTATCCTGTGCAGCATCTGTATTGGTATCCTGAATGGCTTTATCTGCAATTTGAGGCTTGGTTAACGATATAGATGGGACAGCCTCCGTTCGATCCGGGGGCTGGGTGGCAGGTTCAATACCCCTGGCTGCTGTGGCAGCCTCTTCCTGCTCTTTCGGCTGTGATTCCGATTTTCTGGGACGACCTCTTTTTCTTTTTACGGGAGCTGCGGGAGCCGGCTGTGCGGCCTCCTCTGCGGAAGATGTGGCAGAGCGGGCTGTTCCAGGCTGATTCATCTGACTTTTGGACATTTCGGTCAGTCTTTCTTGAATCATTTCAATTAACTCGGCTTTTTTGAATCTGGTAACACCTTTTATTCCAATTTCCTTTCCAAATTCCCTTAAGTCAAGAATGGTGTTTTTGCTTAAATCACTTAAATCCAAAACGATTTTCCCCACTTTCTTTTATAGAATCAGTTACACCACAAAAAGATGTGCTGATATGATTTGTATTTTCTGTTTGTACGCAGCTGTAATGATTGTACTTACTCTTACTTGTTTATCCACCAGACGTTCATGAAAAGATCAGCATGTACCCAGCATACATGTCCTTCGTATCATGTCTTTAGTATTATTGCCTGAACTTTGGGTTTCATCCATTTACTTCAATAATCGGAAACAAAAAAGAAAAGTGAATCGAGCAGTGCATTCAACGCTGGAAGGGCTTGCAGTGTTTTGTACCAGCTGCCCTTCTAATGTTTTTATGTTAATACATAAACAGGTATTCGTCAACTTAAACCGAAAATTTCAGAAATATTTAAATGGAAGTGTCCTATTCACGATACAAATGCACAGAATGTATGACGTTACTTATATAGGAATGTTATTTCATTGGTTCCCGCAGTCCGTCCGTCAATGGCCATCTGGTATTTTAAATCCAGCCTGCCTTCCTCGTCATTCAGATCATATTTCACCCTGGTTGGATAAATCTCCATTTGCATGGCACCAAAAGGCGTTATAAAATTATTGATGTAGCACTTTCCCCGTTCAAAAAACAGCTGGGAGGTACTGGTACCGGAACGTTCCATGGAGATCATATTGTCATCGATGGATATCAGGGTTTTGGTGCCTCGCTTTCCTGATATTTCGCTTTCTTCGTACTCGATATAATAAATGCCGTCCTTTCGAAACAAACGACCTTCTGTAATCAACTCTATGGTGCTGTTTTCCCCGTCGACCCCTCTGTGACTCCCTATGATCGTCAACAGGATTTTTTTATCCATTTTCCTTCCCTCACTCCTGCTCCGGTTTCAATTTGATCTATCTTCCCATTTGGTATTTTTTCATATTGGTTCGAATCACAATATTATCGCTAATATTCCTCAATGTCAATACATTGCGCCTGGATCTTTTTGCCCAGAAAATGACTCCCGATGGTCTGAAAGTTCTGGCCGAAATCGCTTACATAAAATTCAATGCCGGGCTCAACCTTGCTTTGACTCAGCTGATTGACTCCTTGCAGCATTTCCCTAACCTGCCGGGCTGTATTCACAGCCGGATTGATCAATCGAACCTCCGAACCCATGACGGATGACAGAATGCCCTCCAGCAAAGGATAATGGGTACAGCCCAGCACCAGCGTGTCCACCTCTTTCTGTCTGATTCCCTGCAGGTAACGTTCCGCCGTCAGACGAGCGACCTCGGTATTCCCCCATCCTTCCTCTGCAATGGGTACGAACAGAGGGCAGGCCTGATCATATACGGTGATATCCGGTCTGATGCTTCTTATGGCATGGGGATAGGCTTTGCTCCGGATGGTGCCGCTGGTACCGATAACCCCCACTCTTCCATTTTGCGTTGCTTTTGCGGCAGCAGTTGCCCCTGGTTGAATGACGCTTACCAAGGGCAGATCGAATGATGCGGACAAAGGCTCGAAGCTGCCTGCACTGACGGTATTGCATGCAATCACAGCCATTTTTACATTTTTGCTGAGCAAAAACCGGATGCTTTGAGAGGAGTACCTTGTTACAATCTCTCTTGATCGGGTTCCATACGGTATTCGGGCCGTATCTCCGAAATAGACGATACGCTCTTTGGGAAGCTCCCTCATCAGTTCCTTTACTACAGTCAGGCCTCCCAGGCCGGAATCAAATACCCCAATGGGACGATTGTCCATGCTGTCCATTCCTCCTTCATGCAACTCTATTCTACTATGATCATTTTCGGAAAACAACCATGATTTCACTGCAATAAGCCTTTCCATACAGGTTTTGCAGCGGAATCGGTCCTCCTTCAGAGCGGCCTGCAGGAAAAAAAAGAAAGCGGAGGGTTTTCCTCCGCCTTCCCGTCGGACAATATCGATTTTTTCAGCTATTTCTGCTGGTTGGCCATGGACCGTTCGGCAAACTCAATGGCTTTTTGTACGACCCGTCCACAGTCTCGGGAAGACACGCTTCCCCAGCCTTCGTTTTTTACCACATCGTATACGCCAAGTTCTTTTGCAATTTCTGCCTTTAAGTTCTCAGACATCATTCTACGATTCCTTGCAGCCACATCGATACCTCCTCCATATTGCACCGAAAATCATTTCGATGCTTGTCTTATTCTGCCCCGATCTCTATGAAATATGAAGGACAAATACTGGTTACATTGTCAAGGAACCGTTTTCCGTATCGATAATCTGAAGAATGTCGGCTTCTTCTCCGGTATTGGCGTCAATATACACAATAAAGCGCTTTTCTCCCAGCTTTGCTTTGAACTCATAGCATAAGCGTTCCCGTTTTCCCTCTGTCGGAATCACTGCCAGCCGGGAAGAATGAATATGCAAATTGGGGTTGACCAGCTTCCTGGCCTGATCGACGGTAAGCTCCGGTTCCTCCAAATCTCGTTTTTTATGAGCCAAAAGGTAGTTTACAGCCTCCAGTCCATAAATATGACCATCGTCCAATGCAATTTTTACCTTGATTAAATCCGGATAAAATATTACGTCATTTTGAGCATAAGCAAAGTTAATGGTGGAGATTCCTTCGTAATTTTGCTGATAGGTGGGCACCATATCCGGATACCCGTTCTCCTCCAGAAATTGACCGGCTTTTTCCATGGCTTCATCTATGGACAGAGCTTCCTTTTCTGCAGTGTGCTGGCCGATTACATGAACAACCTTTCCGCCCTTTTTGCTGATAGAAATAAATACAGGCTGCTCGGGCTGGTCTTTCAGCCACACCTGAAAACCCCAGGTATCCAAAATTCCATTGCTGCCATCTGAGGATTTTTCGATTCTTGTGACCCGTTCACTGCCAATGCATTTCAAGGCAGCATCCCTTGCCTGCTGCTCTGTCACAGCAGCCCCCTTCAGCTCGCCTCCCTGCTGCAGGTTCAACGCCTCGGAAAAGGGTCCGTCGTAGATGAGGGAGGGATAGTCAATGCCTGTTTTCTGTATATCCACAAACTGTTTGGTATAGATATCATCGGATGCCTCATAAAAGCTTGATTTGGCAGCGCGCATCAGCTCTCCCCAGCCCGTCCTGCTTTTCAATGTTTCGGTACTCAGCCTGACCAGCTCCGAATTGATCTTGGCTGCATTGTCATGAAGCTGTTTCAGGTTTTCCATTTCCTTTACATGTATGGTCTTTCCCCTGGATACCTCTTTGTTCAAAAAATAGGTATAATCGGACAGCTGATTCAGGAACTTGGCTGTTTTATCCAAAGCAATATGGGATATGGGCAGCTGACCCAGGTCCATCTGTGCAGCATCGGCCTGACGACTGATTTGAGAGAGCAGCATGGCATGCTGGCTTCGATCACCGCTGGCCATGAGTTTGGCCAGTCCGTTTTCCACACTTCCCACACTGCCGACCAGCTCATAAAATGATTTTTGATATAAATTATCCATATGCCTGCTGTATTGTTGATTCATTTTGTACTGCTGATAGCCCCACATCCCGGTAAAAGCAAGAGCCAGAGCCAGTACTGCGGGTAAAACCCACTTGGTTAAACGCTCCATATGATCCTCCCTTTCAAGTGGCAAACCTGTGCTGTCCGATGACAATATGAACAGGCCTGCTCCAAATCCAGCTGCTGGTTGCCTTTGCAGGGTTGTAATAATAGATGGCTCCATAGGTTGGATCCCAGCCATTCAATGCGTCCCGTGCCGCACGTATGGATTCTTCATCCGGTGCAAGGTTGATCTGTCCATCCGCCACAGCTGTAAATGCCAGGGGCTGGTAAATCACACCTGCAATGGTATTGGGAAAATCCGGGTGCCGGACCCGGTTTAAAATAACGGCTCCCACAGCAACCTTCCCAATATACGGTTCCCCCCGGGCTTCCCCATGTATGGCAGCAGCCAGAAGATACACATCATTGGAACCGGCATTGGTGCTCTTCCCGGCGGAAGAAGGTGCCGCTGCACCGGACGTGAGCGTTACCCCCATTGCATTGGCTGTCTGGGTTCCAATTACACCATCCTGCTTCAGTCCATGTTTTCTTTGGAACCAAATCACCGCATCGTAGGTGGCCTGGCCATAGACGCCGTCAATCGGTCCGTCATAGTAGCCCCATTGCTTCAGCTTTCTTTGCACTTCCGTTACCTTGCTGCCGGTAGAACCCCAATACAGGCTGGCTGCTTCCACGGTCTGTCTGCCCCTGGAATGCAATTGAGCTGTCATACCGAGGCCGATAAATAAGATCACGAGTATGGAAACAATGAGAAGCCTTTGCTTATAACCCATATTTTTCTTCCTTTCTCTCGCTTGGCGTTGAAGGTGTCACATCACTTTGGAAGTATTTTTTGCCAGCCAGGAACAGGTTATTCACCAAAAGGCATTCCAACTTTTTACACAAAAAAGGAAGGAAGGTCCCTGTTTAAGGAACTTTCCTTCCTGCTTGTACTTATACAATTTGCCTGAGCAACCTCTTGCCCGGAATAAAATGTTAGAAGCTGCCAATCCATTCCCGGAAGCTTTTCCATAATTGGGCTGCTTTAAAGGTATAGACGATGGTATTTTCCTCTCCAATGGACGGGCTGGACAGATCTGCTTCCTTCGGGTTTTCCTGCTGCGGCTGTTTGGCAGCACCGGAGGAAACATCTACAAAGCAGAGGGGGGGAAACATGACACACCACCAATTGGCACCCTTCCCTTCTCCGATCACAACCCGAAGGGCTTCGTAATTGCCGGCCGGATAAACCAGGTCACCATACACTCTGGTTGGAAAGGGGTAGATGCCCAGCTTTGCCTCTACCGGATAAGAAAAACCCTGGTTTTCAATTTCCACACAGGCAGTCTGCTCCAATGCTGCCAGATTGGCTTGGATGATGCCGCGGGCTTCCTCCATGGACCGGACTTCCCGGAAAGTCTCGCCAAAGGTTAACAGCAACCGGTCTCGAACCTGCAGCTTTAATGCCTGATCTTCCGGTGAATCACTGTTTGCAATCACGTGCAGACGGATTAAATCATCGCCATAGGTTGACTGGTCTATTTCATTGGCAGCCGTGAGGAGAATCATCAATAGTGCCAGAAATGCAAAAATCCATTCATACCGCTTCATTTCATACCGCTTCATTCGTAAGCCCCCCGTATCACTTTTCTATTAACGAGTATTGACAGGTATACGGAAGTTTATACAAATGGAATGGAAAATTGCACACTAAGCACTTTGGGTGCGGAAATACTCAAGCACCATATCCAAATCACTGGGTTTGTCGACATCATTTCCGATTTCCGGATAAGGCACGATAATGGCTGAGGCCTGAAGATCCAGCAGCTTGCAGAAGCGTTCCTCCACCTTGGGAACGGTCAGGATGCCCAGCATCAGTCCTGCAAGAAACTTCACTCCCAGCATCCTGCCTGTCTTCAGTGGTTGTTTCCGAAAGGCGATTACCTTTTTCGCAAATTCCTCACAGGGGCCGATCACAGCAGGGTTCAGAAAAAGCACATTTCCTCCTGTATAGGTGCCATCCTTCAGTCGGACATAGGTGCGCTCCACCCCGGGGAAACGCTCTTCATTCAGCCTTTTCTCCACAATAGGGTAACAAAAATCTCCTCCCTGGTGCATACAGCGCTGGATGAAGTCTGTAATCATCCAGCCGGTTATCATTGGAATATCAGAGGTTACAATGAGCACCGCCCGATCGTTGGCAAAGGGGGCTATGCCTGCTTTTACATTATCGAAGAGGGACCCCCTGTCTTCTACATAATGGTCAACCTTCCCGCCAAGATGCTTTTTCAAAAGGTCTGACGGTCCGGTAATGGAAATCTCGTTTATCGCAGAGGATTCCCGCAGAGCGTCGATTACATATTCCACCATGGGTTTCCCGTTGATGAGAAGAAACGACTTGTTGTCCACGCCTTCCTGAACCGATCCTCTCTTGCTGTCACCGGCCAAAACAACTGCATTGATTCCAGTCATAGGCTTCCTCCTTCTGTGATTTCCACCCCTGTGCTGCAGGTTGATACGCAATATACCTGCGAATAAACAGATTTCAGCTTTTCTGCAGCTTTTTGCGCATGGGCGGCAGCTTCAAAAACCCCAAATACGGCAGGACCGCTTCCGGTCATCATGGTGACGGATGCGCCCGCCTTGTCAAGGCATGCTTTGATCTCCTTGATTTCCGGATGCTTGTTTATTGTGACAAGCTCCAGTACATTGCCCATATGGCAGCGGAGGGAATGGAAATTTCCTGCTGCCAGTAAATCGTAAGCCTTTTTCCAATTGGGATGAAGAGGAATCCGGTCCACCTTCAGGCTCTGGTAAACCGATGCAGTGGATACGCCAAAGGGCGGCTTTATCAAAACCAGGGAGATTCCCTCCAGAGGCGGCAGAGGGGTGATCTTTTCTCCAATCCCCCGGGCAGCCGCTGTACCTCCGTAAATGCAGAAGGGCACATCCGCACCAAGAGCGGTGCCCAGCTCAGCCAGCCGGGAACGGGAAAGCCCCAGGCCCCATAAGGCATTCAATCCTGCCAGTACGGCTGCCGCATTGGTGCTGCCTCCCGCCAGTCCCGCTGCAACCGGGATGCGCTTTGTTATATCGATGCGGATCCCTCTTGTGATTCCAAACTGGTCTTGGATCAGCCTGGCAGCCTTTGCTGCCAGATTGCTTTCATCCAGAGGCATTTCCGCCGCATTTCCGCATACTTGAATGCCTGCATCGCATTCGGTCAGCACAATGTCGTCCCACAGGCTGATGGACTGCATGAGGATTTCCACCTCATGGTAACCGTCCGGCCGTCTGCCTGTAACATCCAGAGTCCAGTTAATCTTGCCCGGTGCCCTGAGCCTGATTGCGCCCATAAATCCTCCTGTTTGAAGAAAGTCATTGTTATGATGAGATTGATCGTTTACTCATTATACAACAAAAACCTTGTTTTCTCCATCCCATCACAAGTCCATTTAAAAAATTAAAAGCTGCAGAGTTCTGCAGCCCTTCCTCTTTCTTTCGATTGATGCCGCCTGTTCCGCTTCAGCAAGCTTGTTATTCTATGAATATCAAGCAAAGGAGCTGTCCAGCTTCTTATAGATCAACAGTCTGGTACCCGGAGCCAACACATCCCCTTCCAGGGTATTGTATTTTACAATGCTTGAAATGGTTGTGTTGTATTTTTTGGCAATGGACCAAAGGGTATCATCAGCTTGTGCATAGTAGATATAGATTCCCGCCTCCCTGCCGGCTGCTTCTTCCAGCTCTTCCACACTGATTATGACTTCCTTCTCCATGGTTTGGAAAACCGAGGTGCGGCAAAGAACGAGTATCTTCAGCTCCGCTTCATCCTGGGCCAGCAGGGTGTGACCGACATGCTCCGCCACAGCCTCGCTGCTGCAGTCCATATGCGATTGCGCACCGTCTACCTCCAGGATATGGCGGAAAGGAAAATCTTCCTGAAAGCTCCCAACAGGCAGAGCAGGGTCATTTGTCTGGTAGACAATCTGAGCGCTGAGAATGCCTTCTATCATAACCCTTCCTTCCTCGATTCGATCATCGGTGACGATGGGATGGGCATCTACATAAAGGATTTTTCTTGCCTTGGATACCCCATCGGGAAAGGTGACGCTTTCCTTTATGGTGGTTTGCCCCTGACTTTCACCTATAAACTGTCTGGTCTTGATTTTCCTTTTTTTCAAGGTCAGGGTACGATTGGGGCTGTAAGCATCTGCCAGGATCTCCCCTTCCTGTGCTTCAAAAATTTGAGCATCCAAATCAATAACCAGTTCGGTATCAATGATCCGCAATTCGTTGTTGATGTCTTCCCTGGGATCAGCGTAAAATTCCGATACCACTGCATCAGCAAAGCATTCCATGCCCTGATAAGCCCCGGGAATCTCCACCACATGGCTGAAAGGAATGCTGTGAGACAGATATTGAATGGGCTCATCCTCGTCCTCACAAAGATAAAGCAGCTTCACATCCACCTCCCCATGCACCACCACCTTGTTGTCTGCCGCCTTCCTTTCGTTTATCCGGATCCTGGTATTCCTTCTGAGAATTTTCACTATGGACGGCATGGACTCTGCCAGCTCAAGATCCTCCCGAACCATGGTCTGGGAATGACCTGCTCCTGCATTGGCCGTTATCCGGATGTGATCCTGCAGAACCTCCACATCCTCGGCATCGGAAAACTCCGTTACGGCCTCCATTTCCATCACCTGGCTGACCTGACCGGAAAGATCCAAAACAGATTTGACACTGACCTTTCTGCCGGAAAGCAATTCATAATCCACATGCTCCACATTCAGTGCAAGACGGGATGCCATCTTGGGTCTGGCACCCGGCAGGTCAAGATACTGGGTAAATCCGATCTCGGCATCCAGAGAATCGATCACCCTGTCGTCCTCCGGAACATACAGGATGTCATAGCGGAGGATCCCTTCCACCATGACCTTATCCTGAATGACTTCGCGGCTGGAAATAACCGCTTGTGCATTGACGTCCAATATTTTGGCAATGGGTGCATTGGTTTCCGGTACACTGATTTCCCCTTCCACCAGAGCCTGGGATGATTCCTCACTGACCACCTGATCCAGCCTCAGCAAGTCCCTGCTATATTCTATCGCCAATGTTGCTCCTCCTCCCAAACATTATTTGTCCATAAATTTTCATATTATATAATAGTAGGGGAGGCTTCAAAATATGAATAAAAAAAGAAGGCACGCCTTCTTTTTTATGAGTTCAGCGTGGTCGACCCTTCAACCAACGCATATTTTTTGATTATTGCTGCAAACAATCAGCTCCACATTGGATGTCAGAACATCCGAATAGGTATAGGACAGGGTCAGTACGGACTTGGTATCAATATCAACCTGAACTGTAAAGAGGTTCAGATAGGTATCGGCAATCACACCTTCCTTAATGTAGGATTTCTTCCGTCCGCGGTTGGCCTTCAGCCTCACCTTCTGCCCGACATTGGACTCCACAACCCTTTTAATACTTGCCAAAGCTGTCGCATCAATCAAGGCATCACATCCCGTTCATTTTGGTAATTGGGATTAGTTTAACCGCCGGCCTTTTTATTATTCTTCTTCCTCTTCCGCTTCCTCCTCCAGATCGATCACCGTCAATTGTTCGACTTCTTCCTCATCGTCGTCATAAAGCACGCCATCCACGGCCTCATCTTCAATTTTATCCCATTCATCTTCGCCTTTGTTTTCCTCTGAACCTACCTCGTCCTTATTTTCCTCCAGCATACATTGGTAACACATCTCTTCTCCCACTCTTATGATATGCTCGCCGCATTCCGGACAAATATCGTATTCTTCTTCCTCATCATTGCTCCGCAAAGCCTCTTCAACCTCTTTCAGGCAAATTTTGCACAGTACATCGGTGCTTTTGATATAGTTCAAGCTGCAACGCGGACATTTTTTGTAAGCCATACATGATCCCTCCAGAAATTAGTGCCTCATTCATTGCTAAGCATAATTTTAGCTATTATATACCCGATTCTATAAAATAAAACCATGGCTGCCTATAAGACAAGGATTTGTATTCGACGTTTGCGCACTGATTCCTGCTTGTTTTCGAATTTATCTATTCTGTAAACCATCCAATCAGCTCTGTCAGCATTTTTTCTGCCTTCTGCCCGGATTCGGCATCATGATATAAGAACAAGCTGCTTTCCCGCTCATTGTAATGAAAGCCCAGCCAGCTGCTGTCTTGAAATACCAGCTTTGTATCCTGTCCTTCCTCTATTACTTGATTCAATCCCTTTGGATAGATCTCCTCCAACTTTTCCAGGAGTTTCTTTTGCTTTTCCTCCCAGCAGCGGACATCCATGCTGATGACCTTTTGTTCATGTATCCTTCCCTGGGTGTAGCCATTCATCTGATCCAAAAACCGCTGCCAGTTCAGATCGTATCTGCACACCGCCTGCACAAGCAGCATCCCCTGAAAGACCGCATCCCAATCCGGCAAAAAGCATCCAAAGCGCAGGCCGTATCGATCCCAGATAACAGCCCTGTCCAGCTGCCTGTTCTCTTCTTTCAGTTGATGCAGGGGAAAGGCTTCCAAATCATGGCATGCCAGGAGGGGATGAATCAACTCCGGCGTATAGATCTCGGTATAAATATCAAACTCCTTTCCCCTGCTTTGCAGCCATTCATCCAATACAGCTGCCATTGCCCATTCATTGCGTATAATCTGCCCCTGAGAAGATACGGCTCCTATGGCACTGCCGTCTCCATTAAAGAACAGACCTATGTCTCCTTTCTTCTGTACCACCAGCTTGGACAGGGAGGACATATTCCGTTCATTTGGCTGAGGAACACAGTCCATAAAGCCTGGATTGGGCTTGGTACGGATATGAATCCCGTTGATGCCCAGAGTTCTCACCAACTCCTGTAAATAAGTACCGACACTCCCGAAGAAGCTGTCACTGGCTAGATAGGGTTTTGCTTTTTGGATGCATTCGATTTGCAGATTCTCCATTAGGCCAGCCGTATATTCGGGAAAAAAATCGATGTAGTGCAGCAGGTGTCTGCTGTCTTCCGAGCTTCTGGGATATCTTCTGTAAAGATGCTGAAAGAGACTGTCCATCCACTCCTTTGATACCGGACAGCCGGATGGCAGCCGGAAGGTCAGTCCGGAATATCTGGCAGGACGTCCTTCACCGGTTACCATGATACCCAAAACAGCTTGATAAGCCGAAACAGACATGCTGAGAAAGGAAGTGGGGATCGGTTTTTTATGCAGAAATACCTGGATCCGGTTGGCAGTCAGCACCCGCTGGATGCACCATGCATATTCTCTGGAAAGAAAGCGGGTATCGTACCCCAGTACCACCGGGCCTGTATTCCCATGATCCATCAGATAATCCGCTGCTGCCTGCGCAACGATGCTGATGGTTTCAAAGCCGACATCTTCGCTGATTACGCCATACCAACCGGTTTCGCTGAATGTGATCAATACCGCCACCTCCTCCCTACATTGTATGCAGGAAAAGAGATTCTGTGTAATATCAGGCTGCCGGGCAGCCCCTTGTTATCCACATGCCTTTTATGAACTTATCCACATCTTCCACAGGCTTATCCCCAACGATTGATATGCAGGC
Source organism: Clostridiales bacterium (assembly GCA_012837325.1). Classification (GTDB taxonomy): domain Bacteria; phylum Bacillota; class Clostridia; order Caldicoprobacterales; family DTU083; genus DURK01. Next base: position 7,082 of record DURK01000082.1, on the reverse strand, counting down.
ATTCGGTTGTTGTGGAAAAAAATCGTTTTTTCCACAGCCCCTTTTTTTGCATCAAAACACAACTCGTGTGAGACTTATTTCCCTTAATATGCAATGATACCTGCATACATTCTCAATAGAAGCAAAGGATGTTATAATAAAAAATAGAAATGGAAACCAAACAGGGGGGACCGAAAGATGCAATATCGTAAGTTTGAAGCACTGGGTATAGAATGCTCGCTTTTTGGAATAGGGAGCATGCGCCTTCCTCTTTTGAAAAATGCGGATGGCAGCACGGACAGTGAGAAAATAGATGAGCCGGAGGCCGTTCGAATCATTCGTTACGGTATTGATCACGGAGTAAATTATATTGATACCGCTTACGGCTATCACGGCGGGAACAGCGAGCGTCTGCTGGGTAAAGCTCTAGCAGACGGATATCGAAAAAGAATCAGGCTGGCAACCAAGCTGCCGGTTTGGCTGGTTAAAACCTATGAGGATTTTGACCGGCTGCTGGAGGAACAGCTGACTCGGCTGAATACAGACTACATTGACTTTTACCTGCTTCATGCACTTCACAGGGAATCCTGGGAAAAGGTACGGGACATGGGCATACTGGACTGGCTGGACAGGAAAGTTTCTTCCGGACAAATTCGCTATCCCGGGTTTTCCTTCCATGACCAGCTGCCTGTTTTCAAGGAGATCATTGACTCCTACGACTGGAAGATGTGCCAGATTCAGTTGAATATCCTGGATGAGACCCTGCAGGCAGGTGTAGAGGGGCTGCGATATGCGGGTTCAAAGGGGATTCCGGCGGTGATTATGGAGCCTCTGCGGGGCGGAAAGCTGGCAGCTGCTTCACCGGATATCCTGGATTTATGGAATCAGGCGGAGGAAAAGCGCTCCCCTGTGGAATGGGCCTTTCGCTGGCTGTATAACTTTCCCGAGGTGTCAGTGATCTTAAGCGGCATCAGCACCATGGAGCAGCTAAAAGACAACCTTCGGATATTTGAGCATGCTCAGCCTGGCTGTATGAGCAGCCGGGAACTGGATCTGGTAAAAAGAGTAAAGGCTCAATATGACAGCAAAGTGAAGGTAGGATGCACTGCCTGTGAATATTGCCTGCCCTGCCCCAACGGGGTTTCCATTCCCGTTATCTTTGGCATCTGGAATGATTCCTCCATCTTTGGAATGAGAGAGGAATATCAAAACCGCTACCGGAAGCTGATTACGGAAGAAAAGGGTGCATCCTCCTGTGTTGCGTGCGGAATCTGTGAGGCAGCCTGCCCACAGCATATTCAGGTCATTGAAAAGCTGAAGCAAGCGGATGCCGCATTGCGCTGCGATCCATAGAAAGCTTGTCAGCTACCAGGGCAATGAATTCCCCGTTGGTGGGCTTGTCATTTTTATCATATACGACATACCCAAAGAGTTGATTGATATTTTCTACCTTGCCCCGGCTCCAGGCTACATCGATGGAATGCCGTATTGCTCTTTCCACCTTGCTGGGCGTCGTATTGAATTTTTTAGCAATTCCGGGATAGAGCTCTTTGGTAATACGGTTGATTACATCACTGTCCTCCACAACCATTTTGATGGCTTCTCTCAGAAAATGATAGCCCTTGATGTGGGCGGGAATGCCTATGGTTAAAAAGATGCTGGTGATCTTCTCTTCCAGGTTTCTCTGTGAATTTTGTGTGGAAGAGGCTTCCGCCTTCCGGCTTGGAGGGGCAGAAGCGCCCGCCAGCTCCCGAATCCGGTTGAGAATGGCTTCAAAATCGAAGGGTTTGACCATGTAATACCTGGCACCCAGGTTGATTGCCTTTCGGATTAAATCCTCCTGCCCTACAGCAGACAGACAGATGACGGAAGGCTGATAAGCTGTGCTGTTGCGACTCAGGTATTCCAATACGCCCAAACCGTCCATCTGCGGCATAACCATATCAAGCAATGCGACATCGGGTTGTACGGTTTGAATCAGCTCAAGCCCCATGCGTCCGTCACCGGCCATGCCTGCAACCTCCATATCGGCTTGCTTTGCAATCAGTGAAGATATGATTTCTCGTATATGGGGATTGTCATCGATAATTGCAACTGTTGTCCTATCGGTCATTTCCGTTCCTCCTCATATGTTTTACATTTGTCTACAGGTTCTTTCATTATTTGACTGCCTTCGTCTCCAAGCAGCAGCAAATGTCGAACACTGTAAAATATAGAAATATATGGTATTTCTATTTATACTATCTTAGCATATTGGGAGGAGTATTGAAAGAGAAAATTGAAAAAAATCAATATGGATATGCAATGTTTCCCGTTAATGCGTCGATGTACAACAGCCAATAGCCAGCTCCATATCCATTCTTAACAGGAAGCCACCGGGAAAAACCATGCATGGACATAGGCGGTGCCGCACTGTATATGCCGGGTATTCCATACACCACATATTGCACCTTCCCCTGATTTCGCACCAATCCGATCAGATAGTGATCCAAAGCTCCTCCATTTCTGCGGTATGGATCATATGGATCATATGCCCGATATTGTGGATAGAGGAGCTCATGAAAATTTTCCACTCGAATCCAATCCACCTCGCCGCTGGAATCATCAAAGGGCGTTACCTTTTTGTGGTTGTCAAACAGCCTGCTGTAGTATTCCTCCACCCTGCTCCAATAGGATGCGCTTCCCAATTGCATGCTGTATAAGTCTCGGGCTTCCAACGCATCATCTGACTCCTCTTTCAAAGATTCGGAGTCATCACCGGTTGTCATTTCCTGTAACCCTTCGGCTTCTTCATCATGGTGTGCCGTCTCGGTTTCCATTGTGGGATTCTCTTCCTCTTCTGTTTCTGGACTGGATAAGTCTGCCGTCCTTTTTTCCCGTAATGTCTGGTACATCCGTCTCAAGCCGCGGGTTACTTCATGGGTCCAGTCCAGCTCTACTCTTTTGTCTGAGTAACCGACCAGGGGATAACGAAGAGTCTGATTGTTGTTTCGCTGTCTTTCTACCACTGCCAGTGCGTGGTATTCACCGATGCTGTATTTGCTTTCACCTACATCATCCGGATCAAAGGCAATTTCGTATTCTCCCCTCCCCTTGTCCGGCACCTGGATGCTGGTTAGCTTAATGGGCTCCACCTCTTGCTTTGTTGAAACCAGAACCACATCATATATGGCCTGCTGAGGCTGTGCAGGCTTCATATCCTGTATGTATAACTGCATTTTCCCTTGGCTTTTTTTAATCTCCATCTTAACGTACCCTGCCGGCTCTTTCCCGCTGTGCAGGTGAAAGCCGCTGTCCTGAGCCTTTAATATGATAAATGACCTGTGAAACTGACGGTCGCTCAACAAGGTAACCCCTCCCCTTTCTCTGAATCTTCCATCCATCTGATCTTTTATGGCGGGCAAAGCCTTCGTAAAGAGAAGACTTATCCATACTAATATATGTAGGCGGGAGAAAAAAGTACCCTGATAGTTGAGCTGTGATTGTACAAAAAAACCGCAGGCTATGCCTGCGGCCGGCTGGGTTTTATTTGATTGCTGATATCGGCCAGTTCCTTCAGGGTCAGGGTTTCGCCTCTGCGTTTGGGGTCAATGTTAAGGGCGATTAGCATTTGGGAAAGGGCGGTCTTGTCCATACTGGTCATGCCTGCAGCAGTCAGGGTATTCAACAGGGTTTTCCGCCTCTGGGCAAATACCGCCTTCACCACCTGAAAGAAACAGGATCTGCTGGCCACATCCACAGCAGGCTTGCTTCGCTTCTCCAAGGTGACAACCATGGAATCCACCCTGGGCGGAGGCAGAAAGACGCTTGCCGGTACCTTGCATAGGATCTGCGGGCGGGTATAAAACTGCACTGCCACACTGAGAGCACCATATTCCTTGCTTCCCGGCTGAGCAGCCAGCCTCTCCGCTACTTCCTTTTGTACCATAACCGTAATCGAAGCATACGGATGCTCCTCCTCCAGAAAACGCATGATAATCGGCGTTGTAATGTAGTAAGGCAGATTGGCAACGACTTTGAAAGGCTGCCGGCCAAACCGGTCTTCAATCAAATCATCCAGATTCAGCTTGAGGATATCCCCATGTATCACTTCCACATTGGAAAACCCCTCCAGGGTTTCCTGCAAAATGGGCAGGAGCGAGCGGTCAATTTCCACCGCAACCACCCTTTCTGCCTTTTTAGCCAGGGCGGTGGTTAAGGTGCCTACACCCGGACCGATTTCGAGAACCCTGTCTTCCGGAAAAATGGCTGCTCCCTTTATTATTTTTTGCAGAATGTTTTCATCAATCAGGAAATTCTGGCCCAGACTCCTGCTGAATTGGAAACCGTGTCTGGCAAGCAGCTCCTTTAAAAGCTTGGGTGATGTTAAGGTCTTCATTTCCCGTTCCTCTCATTTCTCTATCTTTCACATTGCCTGTACTTCTCTCATTATAACAAAACTTCCCAAAGAAAAAAGGCAGATTTGCATCTGCCTCACTTACTATTTGGATTATTTGATAAAATACACCGTAACCTTTCGCCTGCCCCAGCTTCTTGTCATGCTGGTGTCTTCCATATAGATGTCAATTTTATTGCCGCTGATGGCTCCACCCCTGTCTTCCACTGTAAAGATTCCGCTGATGGATACCCCTCTTTGGGCCCAGAACTTCACCAGTTCGGGAATGTATACCTTGGTTCCGATGGGAATGTCCTTGGATGCTGCAATGGTGTGGTGGGGTTTTGATTTTCTACCGCTGGACGTAATTCCATAGCCTTTGTCTCCCGGGCTTTTCCCTGTCGATTCATAGCCGGCTGTATAAGCCGTGGCAGTCATCTTTTTGGACTTAGAGTATCTGACGTAATCCCCCCGGGAGGTTTTGATTCTCTTGACTGTACCCTTTTCTACGATTCGGTCGACCGGCTCCTTTGTTACTTGCTCACTTACCAGTTTTCGATCGATTTCCACTCCGTCCTGATAAGTAACCAGTGTTCTTCTTTCCAGCTCGCCTTGCTGCCCTTCCTGAACAATCTTGCTGGTGCCTTCATCCATTTGATTGTTCTTTTTGCTGATAACCTGATAAGCGATGGCCTCGGTTTCAATAATCATTTCTTCATCCATCCGGGTAACCCTGATATGATCATAAGGTTTCACCTGCTGCTGCATGGGATGGTTGATGTAGTCCATTTCGCGCAGCTTCACGCCTGCTTTTTCCAGCATATCCTTTGCGGTTCCTCTGGTTACATGAAGCACTTCCTTCTTTCCATCGGCTTCAACTGTTACAGGCATAGCTCTTGTTATTATTATTTCCGTGTTATTCTGTAACGCCTGCTCTGGAGCAGGTGTGATCTCATCCCCCGGTCCGAGAGTGATTTTATATCGATTAAGTACTTCTTCTACACTGCTGTCATATGTGGTAATCTCAACACGGTACCCGTCGTCATCCAGGACCACCTGCTTGATCGGATCCTGCACAAAACGGGTTAGTTTGGCTGTTGCCGCTCCGGCAACGGCCAGGACTATCAGGAGCACCATAACAAACCTGCTCCAGAAGCCCCGCTTGTGTGAGTTCATGATCTTCCTCCTTCTTGATTTTTGGAATATAGGGAGCGGATGGGGTAATTGTAATACAATCTTAATATTTTGTCAAACCTTTTTAATAATTGGCTTGTTTTCAGGCAATATTCAACCGGGTAAAGTCCACGCAACAGCTATATTATTCCAAATCCAAGAAGTCTTTATACGAGCTTTTCTAATTATACTCTCCTTCACGCTGCGATATGCCAAAAAAATTGCAGGCATTATCATGGGTGATCCGGGCTATTTCCTCCGTCCCCATCCCTCTCAGTTGTGCAATCCGTTCTGCAACAAATCGCACCAGACCCGGGTCATTGCGCTTCCCTCTATAGGGGTGGGGAGCAAGGTAGGGACAATCGGTTTCGATCATCAAATGATTCAGGTCGATCTTTTTTGCTATTTCCACCGGCCTTACTGCATTATTGAAGGTTACAGGGCCGGCCAGAGAAATCATAAAACCCATGTTCACATAAACCTTTGCCATTTCCCAGCTGCCTGAGTAGCAGTGAAGTACACATCCCTTCAACCGGGAACGGTATGCTTCCAGCATCTCCATGGTATCACTCTGGGCATCTCTGCTGTGAACAATGACCGGGAGCTGTGTTTGAACGGCCAGCTCCAGCTGATCTGCAAACCGCTTTTTCTGGATCTCCCTGGGCGAATTCTCATAATAGTAGTCCAGTCCGATTTCGCCTATGGCAACCACATTTGGATGCCGTGCTAACTGCAGAAGGGCATCCAAATCCTGATCCTTCATCCCTTCTGCATCATGGGGATGAACACCGACAGCTGCATGAATAAAAGGATAGTTCTCGGACATTTGAATGGCACTTTTGGAGGTCTCCAGGCTACAGCCCACATTTACTACATGGGAAACACCCCGGCCGGGCAGACCTTCAATCATAGCCAGCCGGTCGGCATCGAACAACTCATCATCCAAATGCGCATGACTGTCAAACAGCATCTTCTCCACACCCCCTACTGTACCTTTGCACCGCTTTCAATATCCTCGGAAACCGTTGCCAGCACCAGCCTGCCGCTGTCATTCACGGCTGCCAGAATCATGCCCTCGGACAAAATTCCTCTCAGCTTGACCGGCTTCAGGTTTGCTGCAAGGATAACGCTGCGGCCTGCCATTTCCTCCGGGCTGTAGAACTGAGCAATGCCGGATACCACCTGCCGGGACTTGCCGCCTACATCCAAGGTCAGCTTCAACAGCTTGTCCGCTTTCGGTATCCGCTCTGCGGCCGTTACCTTTGCCACTCTCAGGTCCAGCCTGGCAAAATCATCGATTGTAATCTCCGGCAGGGCAGCCCCTTCCTGCTCCGGCTCTTGAACACTCCCGGCAGGCTTGGTGCACTCGGCGGGAGTGGATCTCTCCTCTGTCACTTCCTGCTTCAAGGCTTCCAGCTCCTCCAGTTCCCTGGCGGCATCCAGTCTGGGGAAAATCAGCTCTCCCTTTTTCACAGCCGTGCCCGCCTTAAGGCATCCAAATTCCTTCAGGCTGTCCCAGGCAGCATGCTGCGGGGCAACTCCCAGCTGTTCCTGT